>CAYLSN010000009.1:0-26119 GCA_964386015.1 uncultured Rhizobiaceae bacterium
GCTGGAGGCGGAGAGCAAGTCCTACCATGCGCCGGGCACCTGCACCTTCTACGGCACGGCCAATTCCAACCAGATGCTGATGGAGATCATGGGCCTGCACACGCCCGGCTCCACTTTCGTCAATCCGGGCACGCCGCTGCGCGACGCGCTGACGCGCGAATCGGCGCAGCGCGCCCTGGCAATCAGCGCACTCGGCAATGAATTCACGCCCGTCGGCCGCATGCTGGACGAGCGCTCCTTCGTCAACGGCATTGTCGGCCTGGTCGCGACGGGCGGTTCCACCAATCACACGCTGCATCTGATCGCGATCGCGGCGGCCGCTGGCATCCGCCTCCAATGGGAGGACATCGGCGACATATCGGCTCGCGTGCCGCTGCTTGCCCGCATCTATCCGAACGGCCTGGCCGATGTGAATCATTTCGCCGCCGCCGGCGGACTTGGCTTTCTCATCCGCGAACTGCTCGCCGGCGGACTCCTGCACGAGGATGTCGGCACGATCTGGGGCAAGGGGCTCGGCGCCTATGCAGTCGAGGCCTTTCTTGGCGAGGACGGCATGGTGATCCGCCGGCCCGCGCCGGAAGCCAGCGGCGATCCGCGCATCCTCGCGCCCCTGTCATCGCCCTTTCAGCCCGATGGCGGGCTGAAGCTGCTCGAGGGCAATCTCGGCAAGGCGATCATCAAGACTTCGGCGGTACGCCCGGAACACCGCGTCGTCGAAGCTCCCGCATTGGTGTTTTCCAGCCAGGACGAACTGCATGAGGCTTTTCGCGCCGGCAGGCTCGACCGCGATTTCGTGGCCGTGGTCCGCTTCCAGGGGCCGCGCGCCAACGGCATGCCGGAGCTGCACCGGCTGACGCCGCCGCTGGGGGTGCTGCTCGACCGCGGCCACAAGGTTGCGCTGGTTACGGATGGGCGCATGTCCGGAGCGTCGGGCAAGGTGCCGGCAGCCATTCATGTGACGCCCGAGGCGCTGGATGGTGGCCCGATCGGTCGCATCCGGGACGGCGACATCCTGCGGCTGGATGCCGAGGCAGGCACGCTGGAGGCCAGGGTCGATCCTGCCGAGCTTGCAGCCCGGCCCCCCGCGGCGCCCGCCATTCCTGGCGACCGGGGCGTCGGCAGGGAACTGTTCGCTCTCTTCCGCGACCGTGTCGGTCGCGCCGATCAGGGCGCGACCATCTTCGGCTGAAGGCTCTAGCGTCGCCGCAGCTCGGCGATGTCGTTGAGCGCGCCGCGGATTTCGCGCAGATCTTCGCGGATCGCGGCGAGGGACCCGGGCCTCAGCCTGCCGGCTGCGGGCGCCTGTCCGCGTGCGCGACGCCACCGCCGCCGGCCCTGCGCAGGCGCGGCGCCAGTCCGCGCGGGACGCCATGCCGCCAGCGCGGCAAGCAGGCCGAGCGCACCGCCGGCGCCGAGACCTGTCAGCGGCCCCGGGCCGGCCGGAAACACGGGCGGCCTTGCCTCGGAGAGAACGGTGAGGCGCAAGCGGTCGCCGCCCGGCGCAGGACGAAGCAAGGCACCGCTTTCCTCGATCAGGATGCCTGCGAGACGGTTGGCGATCCTGGCCGCTTTCCCGGCGGATTCGCTGCGTGCCGAAATCGAGACGACGAATGCCTGGCCGGGTCGGGATATGGTCAGCCTGTCGACAAGCGCGTGCGCGGCAAGCGATTTCGCATCTGTTTCCCTCGTCCTCAGTCGACGCACCGGATCGAATGGCCGCCGTGCAAACTCGGGATCGTCCGCAAGTCCGAGCTCCGCAACGAGACGATCGATCACCCGGCCGGAAGCCGCAATGCGCATCAGGCTGTCCATCCTTGCCGCGGCGAGTGCCGGATCCTCTCCGGCATCGACCAGAAGCTCCGCCCCTGCCTCGTAACGCGCCGGCATGACGAGGGCGAAGGCAAGCCCGAGCAGTGCACCCGCGACCACGGCCAACGCGATCCGCCAGCGGCGGGGCCGGCATGCGTCCTCGATCGGGCTGTCGGCGCGCAGCATCTTCCCTGTCCCTCGAACTTTCCGCAAACCATAGTCGCAGGGGGCAAACAAAGAATTAAGTCGCGCCGCCGGATGCGCTTGCCACGATGGCGCCTTCCCGTTCAGAGTCGCCGGGAGATTCGGATGATGGAGCGGCAAGGTGACGGACATTCTCCTGGCGGGTTGCGGGAACATGGGCTACGCGATGCTGTCGGGCTGGCTCGATTCGGGTCGGCTCGAAGCCGGGCTTGTCGGGGTGGTGGAGCCCGACCCCAGGCTGCGTGAACGCGCGGCCGCACGGGGGGTCACGACCTTCGAAGAAGTGGGCCAGGTCGGAGCGCAGGTACGGCCCCGCCTCGTCGTGCTGGCGGTGAAGCCCCAGATCCTGGGAGAGTTGCTGCCGGGCTATCGCCGTTTTGCCCGGGCCGGATCGGCCTTTCTCAGCATTGCCGCCGGCACGCGGATCGCCCGCATCGAGCAGCAGCTCGGAGCGAACGTGCCGGTCATACGCTGCATGCCGAACACGCCGGCCGCGATTGGCGAGGCAATGACCGTCATGGTCGGCAATGCCCATGCCGGCGCTGTGCTCCTCGATGAGGCGGAACGACTGCTCGGCGCCATCGGCAAGGTCGCACGGGTCGAGGACGAGAACCTGATGGACGCCGTGACGGCGGTATCGGGATCCGGCCCGGCCTATCTGTTCCATTTCATCGAGTGCCTCATCCATGCCGGCGAGCGGGCCGGCCTGCCCCGGGAGCTGGCCGCGACCCTGGCGCTGCAGACAGTGCTGGGCTCGGCCAGGCTAGCCGCCTCCAGTCCGCTGAGTCCTGCCGAGCTGCGCCGCCAGGTGACCAGCCCGAATGGCACGACCGCGGCCGCTCTGGCAGTGCTCATGGGAGAAGACCGGCTGCAGCGTCTCGTGAGCGAGGCGGTGGAGGCCGCGAAGCGGCGCTCGCTCGAGCTTGGCTAGAGCCTTTCGTGCCGAAACGCTTCCATTTCAGCACGAAAGGCGCGAGGCCTCTCAGTAACCCAGGAGCGCGTCCTGCCGGCGGCGCAGCTCGACGAGCCGCGACTGCGGATCCGGTTCGGCATTGTCCCGTGTGAGGAGCTCGCCCTTGCGCACCGGGGCAGTGACACGACCGCCTTCCAGCAATCCGCACGGGATCGCGTTCCTCTCGCGCGCATCGTCGGCCGTCATGACAAAGGCGCGGTAACAGGTCTCGCCGATGGCATCCAGCCGCTCGCCCGGCGACAGATCCCGTTTCGCCACTGCCGCAACTTCCGCGACCGGCCGGTCGAGCGGCACCATGTCGGCCTTGCCGTGCAGCACCGCGCGCGCGCATGTCAGCGGCACTTCCAGGCTGGTCAGATGATAGGGCCTGAAGAAAGTGTAGTACGGGCCGGGGCCCAGCTTCAGGTCGTTCATCCGCTCGCGCAGGCGCGGATGCGACATTTCGGCGATGACGAACACCCCCGGCGCGACGCCCTTGCCGATCGTGTAGTCGACCACTCCCTTGCGCGAGAGTATGCCGCCGTCCGCGGCGGGACAGAGCACGGAATGCAGTTCGTCGCGTCCGGCGGCGGGACCGTGCATGCCCGGCACGTCGGGAACAAGGCCGGTGGCATTGGCGATTGCGGCCATTTCGACCATGGTCTTCGAACCATCGACGAATTCGACCAGCATGCGCGGATTCATGTTGCGCCGCCGCGCCTCTTCCTCGTAATCGGCCGGCACGGCATCATGGTCGAGCGGATTGTTCTTGCCCTTGCCGGCGGCGACGATGTCATGGCCCATGGCGGAAACGAACTCGATCAGCTCGAGGCAGGCGGACGGCTCGTCGCCGGCGCCCAGCGAATAGACGACGCCGAGCCGGTCGGCTTCGTGCCGGAGCAGGGCGCCGATCGTCACGTCGGCTTCCACATTCATCATCACCAGATGCTTGCCGGACTGCATGGCGGCAAGGCCGATCTCGGCGCCGACTGCGGGCTTGCCCGTCGCATCGATGATGACGTCGATGCCGTCCGCCTGCGCCACCAGCGTGGCATCCGAAGTGATCGCCGTGCGGCCTGAGCCGATGACGGCGGCCAACCTGCCCGGCGCGTCGGCGAAGGCTGCCGTATCGGCGGTCCGCCCGGCAATGGCAATGGCCTCGGCGGCACGGTCCGGCCGGGTGTCGGCGATGGCGGCGACGCGGATGCCCCGCATCAGGGAAACCTGGGTGACGATATCGGTGCCCATCTCGCCGCAACCGATGAGGCCGATCCGGACCGGTCGGCCCGCAGCCTCGCGCTCGGCCAGTTCGCGTGCCAGCCCGATCCGTGCAATATTCGTCATGTCAGTCTTTCCCGCCAACCAGGATTGTGCTACCCGCCAGATGAGGGGGCGTGAGGGTGTTTGTCAACAAACCGGGCGCCCGTCCGCACCTGCGCCGGCCTGACGCGGCCTTGCGGAGAAAGTGAACGAGCGGGAGGGTATCCGGTTTGCACAGGCTTCGCGCTGATTGCAGTCCGCGTGCCAGCACAATTCAGCAGGGGGCTGCAGCGTGATCCGCGTCGAGAATGTGTACAAGCATTTTGGCGGCATTCGGGCCGTCGATGGTGCATCGCTGCGAATTGCCAAGGGAACGATCACGGGGCTGATCGGGCCGAACGGCGCCGGCAAGTCGACCCTGTTCAACATCATTGCCGGACTGTACGTCCCCGATTCCGGCAGGATCTGGCTCGATGGCGAGGACGTCACGGGACTGCCTCCGCACAAGCTGTTCGCGAAGGGGCTGCTGCGCACCTTCCAGATCGCGCATGAGTTTTCCAGCATGTCCGTGCTCGAGAACCTGATGATGGTTCCGCCGGGACAGATTGGCGAGGAGCTCGTCTCGGCCTGGTTCCGCCGCCGGCAGATCCGCAGGCAGGAGCGCGAACTGCGCCAGCGGGCAATGGAAGTGATCGAGTTCCTGAAGATCCCGCATCTGGCCAATGAGCGCGCCGGCAATCTTTCCGGCGGGCAGAAGAAGCTGCTCGAGCTTGGCCGTACGATGATGGTCGATCCGAAAGTGGTTCTGCTCGACGAGGTTGGCGCCGGGGTCAACCGCACCCTGCTCGGCGAGATCGGCGAAGCGATCCTGCGGCTCAACCAGGAGCGGGGCTACACTTTCTGCATGATCGAGCATGACATGGACTTCATCGGCAAGCTGTGCAACCCCGTCATCGTCATGGCCGAGGGCACCGTGCTGGCGGAGGGCACGCCCGACGAGATCAGGTCGAACGAGGAAGTGATCGAGGCCTATCTCGGCCGCGGATTCAAGCGCAGGCAGGCGGGGGCGGAAGCCTGATGTACCTGATCGGACGGAACTTGCGGGGCGGCTATGGCGGAGTGGACATCCTGCGCGGCTGCACGATCGGGGTGGAAAAGGGAGAGATCGCGGTGATCGTCGGCCCAAACGGCGCCGGAAAGTCGACGGCGATGAAGGCGATGCTCGGCCTGCTCCCGCTTCGCGAGGGCGAGGTCCTGATCGATGGTCGCGACATCACCCTGCTCAGCCCGCAGGCGCGCGTGCGCGAAGGAATCGCCTTCGTGCCGCAGACGGACAATGTCTTCGCCAGCATGAGCGTGCGCGAGAACCTGGAAATGGGCGCTTATCTGCGCGATGACGACATCGAGGCGACGGTCGAGCAGGTCTACTCCCTGTTCCCGGTGCTGGCCGAGAAACGGAACCAGCCGGCCGGCGAACTGTCGGGGGGCCAGCGACAGCAGGTTGCCGTCGGCAGGGCGCTGATGACCCGACCGAAGGTGCTGATGCTGGACGAGCCGACGGCCGGCGTCTCGCCCATCGTCATGGACGAGCTTTTCGAGCGGATTGTCGAGATCCGGCAGACCGGTGTCGCCATCCTCATGGTCGAACAGAACGCACGTCAGGCGCTCGAGATCGCCGATCGCGGCTATGTGCTGGTGCAGGGCGAGAACCGCCATACCGGCACGGGCAAGGAGCTGCTCGCCGATCCCGAAGTCCGCCGTTCCTTCCTTGGAGGCTGACCGGTGGAGGAAACACTCAACGCCCTTGTGCTGTTCGCCAATTTCGTGCTCGTCCCCAGCCTTGCCTATGGCTCGCAGCTTGCACTGGGCGCCCTCGGCGTCACCCTGGTCTACGGCGTGCTGCGCTTCGCCAATTTCGCCCATGGCGACATGATGGCCTTCGGCACCGCGTTCACCATTCTCGGCACCTGGGTACTGCAGTCCTGGGGGATCGGCCTCGGACCGCTGCCGACGGCGCTGCTGGCACTGCCGGTCGGCATCGCGGCCGCCGCGATCGTCTCGGTCATCACCGACCGGGGCGTGTACCGCTATTACCGCCGCATCAAGGCGCCTTCGATCACGCTGGTGATGGCGTCGGTGGGCGTGATGTTCATCATGAACGGACTGGTGCGCCTCATCATCGGGACGGGAGACCGCAACTTCGCCGACGGCGCGCGCTTCGTGGTCGACGCGCGGCAGTTCCGCGAATGGTCGGGGCTGGGTGAGGCGCTGACGATCCGCACCTCGCAGGCGCTGACCGTGGCCGTGGCCGTCACATTGGTGGCGGTGCTGTTCTGGTTCCTGCAGAAGACCAAGACCGGCAAGGCCATGCGGGCATTTTCGGACAACGAGAATCTCGCCCTGCTTTCCGGCATCGATCCCGACCGCATCGTACGCATCACGTGGATCCTGGCCGCGGCCCTCGCCACGGTGGCCGGCGTCCTGTACGGGCTGGACAAGTCCTTCCGCCCCTTCGTCTATTTCCAGCTGCTGCTTCCGATCTTCGCGGCGGCGATCGTGGGAGGGATCGGCCAGCCGGTCGGGGCCATAGCCGGTGGCTTCGTCGTTGCCTTTTCCGAGGTCATGCTGACCTATGCCTACAAGAAGTTCCTGACCTATCTGCTGCCTGACTCGCTCGATCCGGACGATCTGGTGCAGATTCTTTCGACCGACTACAAGTTCGCCGTGTCGTTCCTGATCCTCGTCCTGGTGCTGCTGCTGCGCCCGACGGGCATCTTCCGCGGGAGATCGTCATGAGCAGGACACAGCAGGCGGCTCGCGCTGTCGCCGCCTTCACCATCATGGCGGCACTGCTCGCCGGCGTCGGATATCTGCAGTCCTGGCAGCTGTCGCTGACCATCCTGAACATGTGCCTGATCTCGGCGATCATGGCGTTGGGGGTCAACATCCAGTGGGGCTATGCCGGCCTGTTCAATGTCGGCATTGTCGGCTTTGCCGGGCTCGGCGGCGTCGCCGCCGTCCTCGTCGCGCATCCCCCGGTGCCCGAGGCGTGGGCGGCCGGCGGGCGCCATCTGCTCGCGGCGCTGCTGGCGCTGGCCGCAACGGTGATTGCGCTGGTCCTTGCCTGGCGAAGGCTGCGTCCCGGATTCGGCCGGGGCCTCGCCATGACCCTGATCCTGATCGCCGGTTTCGTGGCGACGCGCTATTTCTTCGATCCGGCGGTGACCGCAATCGAGGCAGTGAATCCGGCCAGCACCGGTTTTCTCGGCGGAGTTGGGCTGCCGATCCTGCTTTCCTGGGCCGTCGGCGGCATGCTGGCGGCAGGCGCTGCCTGGCTGATCGGCAAGGTGGCGCTCGGGCTGCGGTCGGACTATCTCGCAATCGCCACGCTCGGAATATCCGAGATCGTCCTCTCGGTGCTGCGCAACGAGGACTGGCTGACCCGCGGCGTCAAGAATGTTTCCGGCCTGCCGCGTCCGGTTCCGTACGAGATCGACCTGCAGGAGAGCGAGCTCTTTGCGCAATGGGTCGAATGGATCTGGGCGGACCGCCTGGCGCACCTTGAAGGCGCCGCCCGCGCAAGCGCCTTCCAGGCATATCTGATCGAGGCCTCCAGCCTTTTCGTCAAGCTCTGCTATGCCGGCCTGTTCACGGCGGTCCTGCTCATCATCCTCACCCTGTGCGTGCTTGCCCTCAATTCGCCCTGGGGCCGGATGATCCGCGCCATTCGCGACAATGAGGTCGCGGCAGCGGCAATGGGCAAGGATGTCACCGGCCGCCATCTGCAGATCTTCGTCCTCGGCTCGGCCGTGATCGGCATTGCCGGCGCCATGCTGGTGACCCTGGACGGGCAATTCACGCCCGGAAGCTATAATCCGCTACGCTACACCTTCCTCGTCTGGGTCATGGTCATCGTCGGCGGATCCGGCAACAATCTCGGCGCGGTCATCGGCGGCTTCCTGATCTGGTTCCTCTGGATCGAGGCGGAACCGGCCGCCATCTGGCTGATGGAGGGAGCGGCGGGCCTGATCGGAGCCTCCGCCGAGCTGCGCGACCAGCTTGTCGATCGCGCCCAGCACGTGCGTCTCATCGTCATGGGCGCGGTCCTGCTGCTGGTCATGCGTTTCGCTCCCGGCGGCATATTGCCGGAACGACTGCGCCTGCAATAGAGTGAGGCCACTTCGGCGCGGTGATGGGCGGAGGCTGATCACAAGAGGCGAGGCCTGAAGGAATCCGGCGGGCGGCCGCCCGCCGCCATGGCAACAGGGCACTCCGCCAGGAGTGCGCACTGGAAAACTGGGAGTGACAAGATGAAGAAATTTCTGATTGCAAGCACGGTACTCGCCGGCATGAGCACGGCGGCGATGGCGGAGGATATCAAGATCGGAATCCTGTTTGGCTTTACCGGGCCGATCGAGACCCTGACGCCGCCGATGGCAGCGTCGGTCGAGCTGGCCATCAAGGAGGTCAACGATTCCGGACTGCTGCTCGACGGACAGAGCAAGCTGGTGCCGCTGCGCGCCGATTCGACCTGCATCGACTCCGCCGCGGCGACGGCCGCCGCCGAGCGCCTGGTAACGTCGGAGAATGTCGCTGCCATTGTCGGCGCCGACTGCTCCGGCGTGACGGTTGCCGTGGTCAATGGCGTCAGCACTCCCAACGGCGTTCCCACCATTTCGCCCTCGGCGACTTCGCCGGCGCTGAGCTCGGTCGAGGATCGCGGTTACTTCTTCCGCACCGTGCCGTCCGACGCCCGCCAGGGCGAGGTGCTTGCCGAGGTCGTCAAGGAGCGCGGCCTCAGCAATGTCGCCATCACCTACACCAATAATGACTACGGCAAGGGTCTGGCGGACTCCTTCTCCGGCGCCTTCACGGCGCTGGGCGGCACCGTCGCCATCACGGCTGCGCATGAGGACGGCAAGGCGGACTATTCTGCCGAGGTCGGCGCGCTGTCCGCTTCGGGCGCCGAGGATCTGGTCGTGTTCGGCTATGTCGATCAGGGCGGACGCGGTATCGTCCAGACCTCGCTCGATACCGGCGCGTTCAGCCGCTTCGTTTTCGCCGACGGCATGATCGGCCAGTCGCTGATCGATTCGGTCGGCGAGGCGCTCGAAGGCTCGTTCGGCACGGCCCCGGGCGGCGAGGGTGAAGGGCTCGACAAGTTTCATGCCATGGCGACCGAGGCCGGAATCCAGGGCGGTGGCACGGGTCCGTTCGACGCCAATTCCTACGATGCTGCGGCGCTCATCGCCCTGGCCATCCAGGCGGCCGGCTCGGCCGATCGCGCCGCGATCCAGTCGAAGATCCTCGAGGTGGCGAACGAGCCGGGCGAGGTCATCCTTGCCGGCGAACTGGCCAAGGGACTGCAGATCCTGAAGGATGGCGGCCAGATCAACTACCAGGGCGCTTCCGGCGTCGAGTTCAACGATGCCGGCGAGGTGTTCGGCCAGTATCGCGAACTCGAGGTCAAGGACGGCTCGTTCCAGACGATCGCCATCCGCTGATCCCGATCGCAGGCTGGCATCGGCCTGCGATCTCCATTCCCGGGCCGGGAGGCGGACTACCGCGCTTTCGGCCCGGAACGGCTTCCCGATCGTGGGATGCTTCAGTCGAGATCCGGATGTTGGCGAAAATGTACAGGAAGTCCACCGCCGGTTTCGAAGTGACGGCCGAACCCTACTATCTCGAGGATCGATCCGAGCCGGACGAGAATCATTATGTCTGGGCCTACCGCATCACCATTGCCAACCGGTCCGGCATCCGCGCCCGGCTGGTGTCGCGCTACTGGCGGATCACCGATGCAAATGGCCATGTGACCGAGGTAGAAGGCCAGGGGGTTGTCGGCGAACAGCCGGACCTCTCGCCGGGCGACAGTTTCCAGTACAGCTCCGGCTGTCCGCTGACGACGCCATCCGGCATCATGGAAGGCTACTATGTGATGATTGGCGCCGATGGCAGCCGCTTCACCATCGATATTCCTGCCTTCTCGCTCGACCTGCCGGAACATCCGCGGACATTGAACTGAAGCCCCGGCCGATGGCCGGCGTTCCGATCAGACAGACCGCAACCTCCGGAGCTTGCCTCCGGAAGTCGCGGCTCGAAAAGAATCGCTGCGGCGATCAGGAATCAACCACTTGCGACGTCTTGATGTTTTGCTCGCCATATTGCTGCAGCAGGCGCAGCCGCCAGCGCAAAGCCGACTGCTCGGTGAGCACCGGGTCTCTCGGCTCAAACTTGTCTGCAAGGTAAGATGCCGATTTGACCTCCACTTTCTCTTCTTTAAGTCGCTTCAAGTATTCCGCAAACTGGAAAGGAATCAGTCCTCCATCCTTTGCGGGAAGGCGATGAGCCTTCCTATAGATTTTGTTTCTGCAATTGCTATCCAAGTTAAAATCTTCTGGAAGATTTGTGTTTTCGTATGCTATCCAGCATCTACTGTGGTTATGAAGAACCAAGGTAGCATAGTCCTTGGTTGCTTTGTCATACACGCTGATCAAGGTTGTAACATGCTGGCCTGCGTCGACTTTCTGCAGATGCTCGTGAATCAGCTCAGATCGTCTCGGCGTATCTTCGAGTTCTGAAATGACACCGGCAAAATATATCCCGTTGCCAAGGTCGCGAGGAAGCAGTTCGGACTCCGAGATCGTTCTCTCCAGGCTAACCAGATTCTCCAGGCTGCCAATGAACTCATCGTCGGGGCGAGGTTTGATTCCCGACTTCTCCATGACCCTCTCACAAAGTATCTTCTCCTCTTGATCGTCATCGTTCTGATCCTTGAACGCATCATAGGCGATGACGGCCACGAGCGGTGAAATCCTTTCGCTCGAATTCGCCAGATGTGACAGCTCCTGTACGGTCCTTACCGAAACCTCCTCTATTCCTTCGGGATCGATCGCGTACATGGACGGCAGGTAACGTTCCGCCGCATTTCGTACGCTGGGATCCTCGTGCAGGTTGAGGGTAAACAGAATGTCGCGAGCAAGCTCTCTTGCTTCCTCATCCTCGTGGTCGAAATCCTTGACTATGTTTGAGACAAGGCTGTCGACATCTAATGCAAGCCTATCATTATGCTGCACGAAATTTGTGTAGGTCTTAGTGGTGCGGTCGATGTTCAGGAGCTCGACCGTGTTCACCAGCCGGTCGATATGAGGGTTCTTCTTCGCCTTCTCCGACTCGATCTGGGGGCTCTGGGTATCAGGCGTGATATGCTCATGGAGAGTGTTGCTCAGGAGCGGTCCGTCACCTCCTGCGATCATCTCATATTGCTGCAAGGCCAGCGCGACCTCACGCTCCCTTGTTTGTCTGAATTCGTCTGTATATGGTTGGGATGTTGGGTCATGAATGATATTCGTCTGGAGTTTGGAAACAAGAGATTCGACCTCTTCCAAGGTCTCGGACTTTTCTTCAATCTCGTCTGTCAGGGTTTTGACTTTACTCTCGGTACTCTTGCAAGGAGATGACTTCTCGACGATTTTCAGCGGCTGATTCTCCGTCACCGACGGGTTTTCGCCATCATCGTGCGACTTTGAGTCTCCGTGCAAATTCGGTATTGGCGGCGGACTATTGTGGATGATAGTTGTACTCGTATTCTGGTGATGGGGCTGTGGGTTCAAGACACTGGTGTTGAGCTGCTTCTCCAAGCCTGACGACTTGGGGTTCTCTTTAGGCATAGGACGATTCTTCAGAAGCAGCTGAGTTAACGCCGTTTCTCTTTTCTTACGTTGTTCAGGTGTAGTTGATTTTATTATATTCTTGAGCACTTCTTGCTCGCGGTTGAAATCATTCTCATGGATCTCACGGACTTTTAGTTCTTTTGCAACAGCCAAGCGATGCGCATTATTCAGTAATTCCTCCCGTTTCTCTTTACTTAGACCATATGAGTTAAATATTACCTCTCCTTTTATCTTCTCGTATGTACCTGGAGGAACTTGTCGTGCCAGAGTTGAATGATACTGGACTAGGGGTTTGTCTTGCTCTTGAACCTTGGGAGGAGTTTGAATGGTGCCTTTCCGGGAGGGAGTCTTCATAGGCACATGAAGATTGCCCTGGGGTGCTGACTTGATCGTTTTACTGTGCAGCGGTTGAGTCGACGCACCCGACTTGGGTGCGACGGGCCCTTTAGGTTTTTCATTCGGGCGTCCAATAAGATTCTCAAGAAACGCACGAACCGTTTCCACCTCGTTACCTACCTTGCTATTATTTTCGTACGGCGCCTTAAGGATATGGGCGTAGTTACACTCAGGATCATACGTTTGCTTGGTCAATATCAGGTGACGAACAATTGCCTCTGAGATCTCTGTCATCCCAGTATCGTCGTCGGAAAACTCATCTTTTACATAATAGTTTTTAGAAGATTCAACCCAGGTAACGTCGTCGGGTAGATTATTGCGATCAATATCTGGATGCTGCTTGGCTTCCCAATCCGCCAGGCTGAGTCGTTCTTTTTGCGGAGCAGAGGACTTAGTCAATTTGACGTTTGTTAAGTTCTGAATGCTTTGCAACAGTTGGGGATTAAAGGGGCGGCGGTTGATTGGGTCCGGCATTCTGCTGTCCTCTTACTGTCCCAGCCGAGGCTGGCAAAGTTGGTTCGTCAGGAGGACGCTAGCGTAAAGCACATGGCCAGGTTGTGCCGTCCGGCACCGATCCGGGCGAATTTTGAACTATTGCGGAAATAAAATGCGGCGGCCCGGCCAGAAGCCGGGCCGGGCGGCTGTCAGCTCGCCGCGGCGATCTCCGCTGGCTCGAATGCATATTCGGCCGAGCAGAATTCGCAGTTGACGTGGATCTTGCCGGATTCGGCGGTGAATTCGACAATCTCGTCGGCACTGAAGGTTCGCACGATGGACAGTGCGCGCTCGCGCGAGCAGCGGCAGCGGTCGGCAATCGGCATGGCCTCGAAGACGCGCACGCCAGGCTCGTGAAACAGCCGGTAGAGCACCCTTTCGCTGCCGACGGTCGGGTCGACGAGCTCGAACCTGTCGAGCGTGTGCAGAAGCGCCTGCGCCACTTCCCAGCCCTCCTCGCGCGCGCCATTGCCATTGCCCGGCGCGGACGGGCGGCTCGCCGACGGCAGGAACTGCGTCAGCACCCCGCCGGCCCGCCAGCTCTCCTGCTGCCCCGGCCCGCTATGACGGGCGACGCTCAGGCGCAGATCGGTCGGGATCTGCTCCGACTGGCGGAAATACTCGCGCACAGCCTCCTCGAGGCCGCTGCCATCGACCTCCACCAGGCCCTGATAGTTCTTCGCATGTTCGCCCTGATCGACGGTAAGCGCCAGCACGCCCTTGCCGATCATGTCCTCGATCGACAGGGTCTCGTCGAGCTGCTCCGGATCGAACCGCGCATAGGCACGAACGGCGCCGCCGGCGGTATAGTCCGCCATGACCAGCCCGACCGGCCCGTCCGTCCGCGTCTGCAGGATGAACCGGCCCTCGATCTTGAGCGACGTGCCGAGCAGCACGGTCAGAACCAGCGCCTGCGCCAGGATCTCCGAGACCTTCTCCGGGTAGTCGTGCCGGGTCAGGATCCGCTCCAGTACCGGGCCAAGCTGCACCACCCGGCCGCGCAGGTCGAGCGCTTCGACCTGAAACGGCACGGCGTGATCGTCACCCGCATATCCGATATCGCCAAGTTGCATCCGAGACTTCCCCGTGAAAGTCCGCATGTAGGTGCTCTGTTGCGCCGTTGCAACAAGCTCCCCGTCTGGCTCAGCTTTCCGCCGCTTCTGCCCGGCCGGACATTGCGCCCGCCGCCTCACCCAGGTGCCGCACCGCAAGGGCGATTTCGTCCTCCGTCACGTTCAGCGGCGGCAGCAGGCGCAGCACGTTCTCACCTGCCGGCACAGCCAGCATGTGCAAAGCGCGCAGGGCATCGTTGACTTCGGCCACGGGCACGCGGCACTTCAGGCCAAGCAACAGGCCCCGCCCGCGCACTTCTTCGTAGACATCCGGATGGCTGTCGACGACCGATGCCAGGCCCTGCTTCAGCAAGAGCCCCTTGCGCCGCACTTCCTCGAGGAAGCCAGGCTCGGTCAGCGTGTCGATGACGGCGATGGCGACGGCCATCGCCAGGGGATTGCCGCCGAAAGTGCTGTTGTGACTGCCCGGCGTCATGCCGGAAGCGGCGTCCTCGGTCGCCAGACAGGCGCCGAGCGGAAAGCCGCCGCCAATGCCCTTGGCCGTGGCGAGAATGTCCGGCTCGATGCCGGACCACTGATAGGCAAAGAGCTGGCCGGTACGGCCGATGCCGGTCTGGACCTCGTCCAGCACCAGCAGCAGGCCGTGCTCGTCGCAGAGATGGCGCAGCTCGCGCAGGAAGGCGGCATCGGGCTCGCGCACGCCGCCTTCGCCCTGGATCGGCTCGACAAGAATGGCGGCCGTCTCCGGTCCGATCGCGCCCTTCGCCGCGGCGATGTCGTTGAAGGGCACCTGGTCGAAGCCCTCGACGACGGGGCCGAAGCCTTCCAGATACTTCTTCTGGCCTCCGGCCGCCAGCGTGGCAAGGGTGCGGCCATGGAACGCGCCCTCGAAGGTGATGATGCGGTACCGCGCCGGCCGGCCGTGATGATGGTGATAGCGGCGGGCGGTCTTGATGGCGCATTCCAGCGCCTCGGCGCCCGAATTGGCGAAGAAGACGCGGTCGGCGAAGCTGTTGGCGACGAGCCTTTCGGCAAGTTCGCGCTGGCCGGCGACCTCGAACAGGTTCGACACATGCCACAGCTTGTGCGCCTGCCGGGTCAGCGCCTCGACCAGTCCCGGATGGGCATGGCCGAGCGTGTTGACGGCGATGCCGCTGGTGAAATCCAGATAGCGCTCGCCCGCGGCCGTGAACAGCCAGCTGCCCTCGCCGCGCTCGAATTCGACCGGATAGCGCGCATAGCTGGGATAGAGGGGTGAGGCGGACATGGCTGCTCCCGACAGAGAAGCCGCCCCGGCGGGCGGCGGGCGATTCTGGCGCTATTTGGCGGCTTGCATCGTCTTAGTCAACCGATCTGACACCGATCTGGCGATGCGTCGGCAAAGAAGGCGCGGATCGCCGTCCACGACTGGAGAAACGGACGGCGATCCGCGCGGTACGAGCTGTTCCCGCGCTTCACTTTCGCCTAGAAGCGTTTCGAAACCGTGAAGCGGAACGACCGGCCGGATTCGCTGTAGCGGTCGCGCAGGGCGGGATCGATGTTGTCGTCGACCTTGAGGGCGTCCCAGTACTTCGTGTCGAAGATGTTGAACACTCCGGCCTGCAGCCGCAGTCCCGGCAATTGCGCCGGCTCCCACCACGCCATCAGGTCCGCCACGGCATAGGCCGGCGACCGGAACCCGCCCGGCCCGACCTTGTCGCGGCTGGCTGCCATCCGCACCGCGATGTCGCTACCCCAGTTGCCGTTGTCGTAGCCGATGCCGGCAATGGCGCGCAGCGGTGGAATCGAGTTCAGATACTGGTCGAGGCCGGTGTCGCGGCCCACCATCCAGGCGAGCGAACCCCAACCGCGCCAGTTCGGGGTGAAGTTCCACTCCCCGCGCAGCTCGGCGCCATGAATATGGACCCTTGCCCGGTTGATGTGCTCGAAGATCCCGAGCGGGTAGACGGCGCCGGTTTCCTCCGGCGCGGTCTGCACCTGGTCGATGAAATTGCGGTAGAAATTGCTGAAGACGCTTGCGGTCACCGCGAGCGTGCCATTGTCGTAGCTGGCGCCGATCTCGAAGCCATTGCTGGTTTCGGCCTTGAGGCCGGGATTGCCGAGCCGCAGATAGGAGCCCGGGGCGCCGAAATTCTGATAGAGCTCGTTCGCCGTCGGCGCACGGAAGGCCTGCGCCCACTGGGCGTAAAGCTCGAGATCCGCCGTCGCCTGCCAGGAGCCGCGCAGGCTGGCGGAGATGTTGCTGCCGCCATTGCTCGCCGGCATGCCGGCAAAATTCGGATTGCCGAGATATTCCGGCGTTGCGACCGGCTGGTGATCGTACCAGTCGAAGCGGATTCCGGGAGTCAGGGTGAAATTGCCGGGAAGATGGATGTCGTTCTCGGCATGGAACCCGATGAAGACACTGTCGACATCCGGCATGTCCGAGGCGTTGCTGTGCAGGAAGCGGCAGTTCTGCGGCCCCATGAAACTCGGAATGGTCAGCCAGTCGACATCCGGGCAATTGTCTTCGCCTGCGGAATACTGGTGTGTCTTCTGCCGGTACAGTTCCATGCCGAGACGAA
Organism: uncultured Rhizobiaceae bacterium; assembly: GCA_964386015.1. Taxonomy (GTDB): domain Bacteria; phylum Pseudomonadota; class Alphaproteobacteria; order Rhizobiales; family Rhizobiaceae; genus CAYLGY01. Next base: position 16,427 of record CAYLSN010000009.1, read on the forward strand.
GCGTGTGGCTGAAGGCGCCAAGGTCGAATTCCCTGCGGCCATCGCCGAGAACGCCATAGGCCGTCTGCATCAGCTGGTTGTCGCGGTAATAGGGTCCGAAGGGAAAACGGTACAGGAACGGATCCGCGCCGGATCCCCTGGCATCCGGCAGGCGCACGCCTTCGGTGATGGCGTCGAGCTGCTGGCGCATCCAGTAGGCAGTGAAATGCGCCTCGGCGTCCCCGTCCGGCGACTGGAAATCGTAGCCGGCGGAAATCCGGTCGCGCTCGACGGCATCTCCGGAATAAAGGGTTCCTTCCTCGTAGAGCTGGCTGATCGACCCGGTATTGCGGGCCGGAGAGGAATAGGTGCCGACCATGTCGTGCGCGGTTTCCTCGCGCCGGAATCTCTCGCCGGCAAAGCGGAAACGGTGGATGTCCCCGACATGCTGATGCAGCTTCACCAGGAAGTTGCTCTGCTCGTAATCCGAAGGGTTCGGTTCCGTCCGGTTCCAGGCGTAGCCGCCGACGGTGCCCTTGTTGTCGAGTTCGTGGCCGCGCCGGTATCCGCCCTGCAGCAGGAAATAGGTATCGCCCGCGCGCGCCGCGATCGCGGCATTGGTGCGCCAGCTGGTGTCGGCGCTGTCATAGGCGCCCTTGACGATGGCGCCCCAATTGCGGCCTTCCTCGATCAGTTCTTCCGGGTCCAGCGTGCGGAAGCCGATGACGCCGCCGAGGGCGCCAGACCCGTAGCGCATCGAATCGGCGCCGCGCGTGATGTCGATCGCCGAGATCATGTCGAGATCGATGCTGTTCAGGCCACCTTGAGCGCTTTCGCGCGGATCGTTGAGCCATGGAACACGAATGCCGTCGATCGTGGTCAGCACGCGGTTGCGGTCGAGTCCGCGCAGATTGATGCTTTTCGTGCTGGCGCTGAAGCCGACCGAGGCATCGACGCGGCCGAGATCGGTCACGTCCCCGACCATTTTCCGCTCGATTTCTTCTCTTTCGGCCGTGGTGGTCAGCGCACCTTTTTCGCCGTTGCCGGCGGACTCGATCACGGTGATCTCCTCGAGTACGGTCGTTTCCTGCGCTATTGCCGCGGGAACCACCGATGCCACCACACTTGCCGCGCCGCACAATAGGCGCCAGTCCAGCCTGATTGCCATACCCTGCTCCTGTCCGGATGAAGATTGGCCTGGCTGGCTGTCGCAGCGGGCTGCGTCGCTTGCTGAGCACATGAAGAGGCGGCTGCGGGAGCGTGCCGCTGCTGCTGCCTTATAAAACATGATAATTAGAGTCAACATTATACGCACGCGCCGGGAGGCCGCGAGGGGCAGTGAAGTTGGGGAAAACGTCAAAAAGCGGATGGCGGATTCCCGCCGACTCTTGTCACCGAGTCAGGCCCCATTGTAGTTTGAATGCGGTTGAACCCTTTGTGGCAGTGACTATTCCCCCGTTCGAATGCGGCGTAGCCCCGGAGTTATCCGGGGAAGGGCGGGGGATTCGGACAGGAAGACGAGGAGAATTCCCCATGAGCTGGACGGAAGAGCGGGTCGAGCTGTTGAAGAATCTCTGGGCGGAGGGTCTCAGCGCAAGCCAGATTGCCGTACAGCTCGGGGGCATCTCCCGCAATGCCGTGATCGGCAAGGTGCATCGGCTGAAACTGTCGGGCCGCAGCCGTACCGCGCCCGGCCCGGCCCGGCAGCGAAAGGCGCGCGATGCCGCATCGTCGCAACGGGATACGCACGGTCGGGATGCCGCATCCCAGGGCAAGAACGCCACGCCCGTGGTCGGTGCGACCGCCCTGCAGCCGGAAGCCGCCGTGGAGGCGGTAGCGGTGCCGGCGGCGGTCCAGGAGCGCGCCGCCGTCGTCGTTCCCATCTCGCGGCGCCTGGCGCTGACGGAACTGACCGAGCGGACCTGCAAGTGGCCGATCGGCGATCCGCTGAGCGAAGACTTCCACTTCTGTGGCAATGACGCCGGCGATTCCGGCCCCTATTGCGCCTATCATGCCCGCCTTGCCTTCCAGCCGGTGGAAAGAAGGCGGAAATAGGAGAAAGCGCCGCCTGACGGGGCGGCTCCCCGCCACGGCGGGCCTGGATCAGGGCGCGCCAGCAAGGCGGAAGGCGCCGACCGACCCCGTCGCCCTCCCTCGCCGGAGGCGCGGCTACAGCGACTCGATGCACATGGCGATGCCCATGCCGCCGCCGATGCAGAGTGTGGCCAGACCCTTGCGCGCCTTTCTCCGCCGCATCTCGTAAAGAAGTGTCGTCAGGATCCTGGCGCCGGAGGCGCCGATGGGATGACCGATGGCGATGGCGCCGCCATTGACATTGACGATCCCGGGGTTCCAGCCGAGATCCTTGTTGACCGCGCAGGCCTGCGCGGCGAAAGCCTCGTTCGCCTCGACCAGATCGAGATCGGCGACGGACCATCCCGCCTTCTGCAGCGCCTTGCGCGATGCCGGGATCGGTCCGGTTCCCATGACCTGCGGATCGACGCCAGCCGTTGCCCACGCGACGATGCGCGCGAGCGGGGCGATGCCGCGGCGCGAGGCTTCGGCTTCCGACAGCAGCACCACGGCAGCCGCGCCGTCATTGATGCCCGAAGCGTTGGCCGCGGTCACCGTGCCATCTTTCGTGAAGGCGGGCCGCAGTTTCGCGATGCTTTCGAGCGTCACGCCCTTGCGGATATATTCATCGTCCGCCACCACGGTTTCGCCCTTGCGCGATTTCACCGTCACGGGAACGATCTCTTCGCGGAACCTGCCCTGTGCTTGCGCCGCCTCCGCCTTGTTCTGCGACGCAACGGCGAAGGCGTCCTGTTCCTCGCGCGTGAGCTGCCAGCGGCTGGCGATGTTCTCGGCGGTCACGCCCATGTGGTAGCCGTAAAAGGCGTCGGTGAGGCCGTCCTGGAGCATCGTGTCGATGAACCGGACCTCACCTGCTTTCACTCCGCCGCGCAAATGGGCGCAATGCGGGGCCATGGACATGGACTCCTGCCCGCCGGCCACCACGATGCGGGCATCGCCTGTCTGGATCTGCTGCATGCCGACGGCGACCGCGCGCAGCCCGGAGCCGCACAGCTGGTTCAGCCCCCATGCGGTGGCTTCCTGTGGAATGCCGGCCGCCATCGCTGCCTGGCGCGCAGGATTCTGGCCTTGCCCGGCCGTGAGGATCTGGCCGAGAATGACCTCGTCGACTTCCGCGGCCTCGACACCGGCGCGCGTCAGCGCCTCACGGATGGCGGCGGCTCCCAGTTCATGGGCGGGAACGGCGGCGAAGGCGCCGTTGAATGCCCCGACGGGCGTACGCGCCGCGCTGGCGATGACAATGGACTCGACACTCTGCATGTTGAACTCCAGCTTGCTGGTTCGGGATCCTTGACAAGGATGGCGGTTGATTGCGGCGAACATACATCCGATGACGCAATGCACAAACGCATTTCACACCCGAATGCTTTTGCCCTATGCTCGCCTCGCGCCTGCTTGGCGCTGCAACTTGCTCGGAGGCTGCGGCAAATGGCGGACAAGGGGAAACCGGTGACCATCAAGAAATACGCGAACCGGCGTCTCTACAATACGGGCACGAGCACCTATGTCACCCTGGACGATCTCGCCGCAATGGTGAAACAGGGAGAGGATTTCGTCGTTCAGGACGCCAGGACGAGCGAGGACATTACCCATGCCGTGCTGACCCAGATCATCTTCGAGCTGGAGGGCAGGGACGGCCAGAACCTCCTGCCCGTATCCTTTCTGCGCCAGCTCATCGGTTTCTACGGCGACCAGCTGCAGATGATCGTGCCGAGCTATCTCGAGCATTCCATGGCGGCCTTCACGCGTGAGCAGGAAACGCTGCGCGAGCAGATGAAGGCAGTATTCGGCGACACCGCGGAAAGTCTTGCGCAGCCCATGCGGCTCCTGGAGGAACAGACGAGGCGCAATATCGAGATGTTCCAGGACGCGATGAGCCTGTTTGCGCCGCCAGGCGCACGCAATCGCGGCCAGGAAAGGCCGGCGTCCAGCGATCCGGCAGAGCTTCGGGCGCGATTGACGGAAGTGCAGCGCAAGCTGGATTCGCCCGGCAAGCGCTAGAGGAGGTTCACGTCCCTTCCAGCCGCGCGGATGGAGACGAAGAAGCCGGCGAGGACATCGATCAGCGAAATCGTCATCAGCACGAAGAAGAGCGACGTCGCCGCACCGCGCACCAGCAGGAATTCAACCAGATAGGCGATGAATACGAAGGTCGACAGGATATGGTCGATCACGGAGCGGTTCGAGGTGCGGGTCGCCTTCGTGATCTCGAAAAAGAGCAGGAGGAGGGCGCCCAGCACCATCAGGTCGGACAGTTTCATCGTCCAGACCCCGCCGGAAAGCATGGCCAGCGAGAAGACCTGCCGATCCCAAAGGATACCGGCTCCGCCGTCCAGCACGCCGGCCAGCCCGAGATTGAAGACGATGAAGGGGAGGATGAGCAGCGGTATGTGGAACATTGCCGAGCCGCCCTCCCCGCCGAAGCCTCAGCCTTCCTTCGGCGTCAGAACCTGTCGGCCGCGATAGGTGCCGCTCTTCAGGTCGATGTGATGCGGACGGCGCAGCTCGCCGCTGTCCTTGTCCTCGACATAGGTCGGGGCCTTGATCGCATCGGCCGAACGGCGCATTCCGCGCCTGGAAGGGGAGGTCTTTCTCTTCGGTACTGCCATGGCTTCAACTCCATTTCGGCCGCACGCCGGCCCGCGGCGGGGCGGGATGGCGGCCGGGAATAGGGAAAGTTGCCCGGCCTATACAATGCGTCGCCGCATTTTACCAGCGCCCGCGCCCATTTTTTTGCTCGGCTCAACCGGCGAGGCACTCGAGATGGCCGCCTGCCCCAGCCGCCCGGCGCTGGATGATGTTCGCGAGGCGATTGAGCGAACTCCCCGGCTTTGCCGGGTTCCGGGCATGGGGATTCGGCAGGGTGACGGCCAGCAGCGCCGCCTGACGGGCCGTCAGTGCGGCGGCGGAACGGCCGAAATAATGACGGGCCGCGGCCTCGGCCCCGTAGATGCCGGGGCCCCACTCGGCGATATTGAGATAGATTTCCATGATGCGGCGCTTGGAGTGCACCGCATCCAGCCACAATGCCAGCGGCAGTTCGAGTGCCTTGCGCAGATAGGAGCGCCCCGGCCAGAGGAACAGGTTCTTGACGGTCTGCATCGGAATCGTCGAGGCGCCGCGCGGGTTGCCGCCATCCATGAGATCGGTGACGACCTCGTTCAATGCGCCGAGGTCGATGCCGTGGTGAGAGCAGAACCGGCCGTCCTCCGACATGGCAACGGCGGCGACCAGAACCGGCGCGACTTCCTCGAGCGGAATCCAGCGGCGATCATATCCCTCGTGCAGGATCGCGTCCCGGACCATTAGCGTCGACACGGGATGAACGCCCGGCACGGCGTAGACGAGCGTCAGCAGAATGGGCAGCATGCCGAGAAAAGTCAGGAGGACGACGGCGCGCAATGACCATCTGCGCAGTGCTTTCGAGCCAGCCATCACGCGAGAACCGGTTCCGATACCCTGTCCCTTTCTTCGCTCGCGCCAGGATACCGGCTTTCGATACCTTCCACCGGCCCCTTGCGCAACCGCCATCGTCGCGAGGGCTTGATTTTCCGCGGATTTGACGTCATCGACCGCACATGATCACCGAGGAAGAACTGATCCGGCGACTGCGGCGCACCGCCGCCGCCGTGGAATCCTGCCTGGCGGAGCTGTTGCGGCCCGAGATCCGCCACGGCGAGATTGCCCGTCCGGAACGGCTTCTGGCGGCCATGCGCCACGGCGCCCTCAACGGGGGAAAGCGACTGCGGCCCTTTTTCCTGATCGAATCGGCGGCGCTCTGCGGCGCATCGGGCGAGGCGGTCCTGCGGGCGGCGACGGCACTGGAATGCGTCCATTGCTATTCGCTGATCCACGACGATCTGCCGGCGATGGACGATGACGATTTACGACGCGGCCAGCCGACGGTTCATCGCGCCTTCGACGAAGCGACCGCGATCCTTGCCGGCGACAGCCTGCTGACCCTGGCATTCGATACGCTGGCTGCGCCGGAGACCGAGCTGGATCCTGCCTGCAAGTCGGAGCTGGTGCTCGCTCTCGCCCGGGCAGCGGGTGCCGGCGGCATGGCGGGCGGGCAGATGCTCGATCTCTCCGCATCTTCGTCGCCTCCGGACGAATTGGGGATCGTCCGGCTCCAGGCGATGAAGACCGGCGCGCTGTTCCGCTTTGCCTGCGAGGCGGGAGCAATTCTCGGTGCTGCTCCGCGTGACGACCGGGAAAGGCTGGCCGAGTTCGGCTCGGCGATCGGGCTTGCCTTCCAGATCGCCGACGACCTTCTGGATGCCACGGGCGATGCGGGAATGGTCGGCAAGGCCACGGGGAAAGATGCAGCCGCCGGCAAGGCGACCCTCACGGCGCTGCATGGCCTCGATTGGGCGAGGCATCAGCTCGGCGGGCTGGTTGCGCAGGCCGTCGAGCTTCTCAAGCCCTATGGTACGCGCGCCGGCATGCTGGCGGCGGCAGCACGCTATGTCGCCGGCCGGAGTTTCTGATCGGCGATCAGTGCTGCTCGATGCGTTGCATGTCGTAGTATTCGTGCTCGCTCAGAATTCGATCGTTGTGGCGGAAATAGCGGGGCGCATCGTAATTGCGCGGCAGGACCCGATATTGTGGCTGGTAATAGGCCCCATCGTCACAATGATACACCTGTCCGTAGGCATCGTAGCAATATCCGGGCGGCGCGCGGTAGTGATGGCGGGGGGCAAGCACGCCGCCGAGGATGGCGCCGGAAATGATGCCCAGGGCCAGGGCGCCGGCTGCGTCGCCATGATGATGACGGAAATGGCGCCGGTGGGCGTCTGCGGACGTCACGGGCAGGGCAAGAACTGCCGCGGTCAGCGCCGCGACCATGGTGAAACGGATCGGCTGCATGATTGCCTCCGTGGCCAGGGTGAAGGTGGATCCTTTCATGCACCGAATGAACCGGACATGAATGGCTGCTGAAACCCGAACGCTCAAGGGCGGTGAAAGGTTCAGCGGAAATCGAACAATGACAGGCCGGTGGCCATTTCATCGAGGCCGAGGGGGCGGGTGATCGGCGGTTCGGCGCGGGACAGGCAGCCGCGCCGCTCGCACAGGCGGCACGAAGGACCGATGGGGGTGGCCGGCACCGGCGGCGACTTCACTCCCGCCTCCGCCGTCTGGCCGGGCAGGGCGGCGCCGTAGACAAGCTCGTTGCGCCAGTCGAGATCGCATCCGAGGAGCAGCGCGGTGCGCCGGGGTCTTTCGCCGAAGGACCCTTGCGGTCCCTCCAGCGTGCGGGCGATCGTCAGGAAGCGCGCTCCCTCCGGCGTCTCGACGGCCTCGACCAGAATCTGCCCGGGCTGGGAAAAGGCGGCATGAACGGCAAGCCTCGGGCAGCCGCCGCCGAAGCGCTGTTGCGGAAAGCCTTCCGCGCCGGCGAGGCGGATCCTGTTGCCGGCCTGATCCGCCTCGAGCAGGAAAAAGGGCACGCCCGCCGATCCCGGCCGTGCGAGCGTGACGAGCCGGCTGGCTGCCTGCTCATAGGAGACGCCGAAGCGAGCGCGCAACACGTCGATGTCGTAGCGGGCGCGCAGCGCCGCGGCATGGAAGGCCCCGTAGGGCATCATCAGGGCGTGCGCGCCATAGCGGCCGAACTCGAACCGGGCGAGACGCCGGGATTCCTCCGTGGACAGGCGCATGGCCTCGATTTCCGCGGTGATGGCGACATCTGCCCTCAGCATCATCGATTCCATTGCCACTTCACGCAACTGGTCGAAGGGCGACAGCCGCTCGGAGATGAACAGCCGCTTGGAGTGGCGGTCGTAGCGCCGACGCAGGTCCGGCATTGCCGAAACCGGCAGCGTCCGCACGGAAATCCCGTGCTCGCGCACGAGCCAGGCGCGCAGTGCCTGCATCAGCCCTTCCTCCGGCTGGAGCAAGGCATGAAAGGCCTCCGCCTCCTCCTCGATGCGAGGAAAATGGTGCGGCCGCGAGGCGATCTGCTCCCGGACCTCGTCCATCGGCAGACGGGCCGCCGACAATGCCGTCCTGTGTCCTTCATGCGCCAGCAGCGCCGCGAGATCGGTCAGCCTCTCGCCCCGCTCCCGATAGGCGCGGTAGAGCCGGATGATTCCCGCCGCCACATTCGGCGCTGCTTCCGCCAGCTCGACCAGCTCCGTCTCGCCCGGCAGCTCCCCGGCCAGCAGCGGATCGGCGAAGATCTCGCGCAGGGCCGACAGCGTATTGCCGGCATCGCCGCCATGCAGCTCGTCGGGCTCCACCTGGAAGACGGATGCCAGCTTCAGAAGCAGTTGCACCGTCAGCGGCCGCTGGTTGCGCTCGATGAGGTTGAGATAGGAGGCGGAGATGCCGAGCGCATTGGCCATGGCCGTCTGCGACAGGCCGCGCGCCAGGCGGATGCGGCGGATGCGTGCTCCCGCAAAGATCTTGCGCTCTGCCATCACCGCTCTCCGCTTTTTCACAACTGTTACAATTTTACAAAGCTGGCAGTGCGTGCGCAAGACATTGCAACCCTTTTCTGACATCAGGAATCTTTGAAAATATCGCATTTCCCTGCCGGCTGAAGTAATCCGGAATGCAGGTCAACACCATTGCTGGAGCTTGTAATGACAGATTTTTACACACTGGTTCCGTCGGCCCCGCGCGGACGATTCGACGGCATCGATCGTCCCTATTCGCCGCAGGATGTGCGCCGGCTGCGCGGTTCGGTGGAAATCCGCTACACGCTGGCGGAGATGGGCGCCAACCGGCTCTGGCACCTTCTGCATACGGAAGACTATGTCCATGCACTCGGAGCGATGACCGGCAACCAGGCGATGCAGATGGTGCGAGCCGGGCTGAAGGCGATCTATCTGTCCGGCTGGCAGGTGGCGGCAGACAGCAATACTGCCTCGGCCATGTATCCGGACCAGTCGCTTTACCCGGCCAATGCGGGGCCGGAACTGGCGCGCCGCATCAATCGCACGCTGCAGCGCGCCGACCAGATAGAGGTGAGCGAGGGGGGAGGACTCTCGGTCGAGACCTGGTTCGCGCCGATCGTGGCCGACGCCGAGGCCGGCTTTGGCGGCCCGCTGAATGCCTTCGAGATCATGAAGGCCTATATCGAGGCAGGCGCGGCAGGAGTGCATTTCGAAGACCAGCTGGCCTCGGAGAAGAAGTGCGGCCATCTGGGCGGCAAGGTGCTGATCCCGACGGCGGCGCACATCCGCAACCTTACGGCAGCCCGGCTTGCCGCCGACATCATGGGCGTGCCGACGGTCATCGTGGCGCGTACCGACGCGGAAGCGGCGAAGCTCCTGACTTCCGATATCGACGAACGCGACCAGCCTTTCGTCGACCGGGATGCCGGGCGTACGGCCGAGGGATTCTATCGGGTGCGCAACGGCATCGAGCCCTGCATCGCCCGGGCGATCTCCTACGCGCCATATTGCGACCTGATCTGGATGGAGACGAGCAAGCCGGATCTCGCACAGGCCCGTCGCTTCGCCGAGGCGGTGCACAAGGCCTGCCCGGGAAAGATGCTGGCATATAATTGCTCGCCCTCGTTCAACTGGAAGAAGAATCTCGACGAGGCGACGATTGCCCGGTTCCAGCGTGAGCTGGGCGCGATGGGCTACAAGTTCCAGTTCATCACCCTGG
>CAYLSN010000010.1:0-19078 GCA_964386015.1 uncultured Rhizobiaceae bacterium
GACGATGGTGACGTCGGCGCCGAGGCGCTCTGCCATTGCGGCATAGGTGGCGATGATGTCGTCGGCCTCGTAGCCCTCCATCTCGATGCAGGGCAGGCCGAAGGCGCGGGTCGCCTCGCGGATCAATCCGAACTGCGGCACCAGATCTTCCGGCGGCGCCTGCCGGTTGCCCTTGTAATCCGGGTAGATCTCGTTGCGGAAGGTCGTCGACGAGTAGTCGAAGACGACCGCGAAATGCGTCGGTGCGACGCGCACGGAAGTATTGCGCGAATCGGCAAGCAGCTTCCACAGCATGTTGCAGAAGCCCGCGAGGGCGCCGACGGGAAGATTGTCGGACTTGCGCGTCAGCGGCGGCAACGCATGATAGGCGCGGAAGATGTAGCCCGAGCCGTCGACGAGAAACAGATGATCGCCTTGTTTCATGGCGCAAATGGGTAGCGCGCCGCATCCCGCCTGTCCATCGCCGAATCCCGCTCACGCGATTGTTACGATTTTGTAACCATGTGATCATTGAAATGCCGCATTCGCCCCATCATATGGCTGGCATCGGCCAATGGCCGAATGTCCGGTTCCCAAGGCTCGTCCCCCGCCTTCCGGACATTGTGCGGCGACCGTACCCCCTCTCCGGGTCGCCGTGAAGTGTCATGGCCGCTGTGCAGTCCCCCTCCTGCGCAGCGGCCGTTTCTTTTGCCCTCTCCGGTTAGACAAACGCGCGGGCCGTATTTATACACTGCGGCAATGCAATGCGGTTGGAGGCAAAGCGCAATGTCCGGGCTGGAATCCGTGCTGACAGCGATCGACGACGGTCTCGATGCCAGCCTGGAGCGGCTGTTCGAGCTCCTGCGCCTGCCGTCGATCTCGACCGATCCGGCCTATGCGGGCGATTGCCGGCGCGCGGCGCAATGGCTCGTCGACGAGCTCGCCGGGATCGGCTTTGACGCGGAGCTGCGCGATACGCCGGGCCATCCCATGGTGGTGGCGCATCATCCGGGCGCGACGGCGGATGCGCCGCATGTGCTGTTCTACGGACATTACGACGTCCAGCCCGTCGATCCGCTCGAGCTCTGGCACAGCGATCCCTTCGAACCGCGCCTCGAGACCCTGCCCGACGGCAGCCGGGTGATCCGCGCCCGCGGCGCTTCCGACGACAAGGGGCAGCTGATGCTGTTCGTGGAAGCCTGCCGCGCCTGGAAGCAGGTGCACGGCAGCCTGCCCTGCCGGGTCACGCTGCTGTTCGAGGGCGAGGAGGAATCGGGTTCGCCCTCGCTCAAACCGTTTCTCGCCGCCCATGCCGAGGAGCTGAAGGCGGACTGCGCCCTGGTCTGCGATACCGGCATGTGGGGCAGGGACACGCCGGCAATCGCGACGACGCTGCGCGGGCTGATGGGCGAGGAAGTCACCGTGCGCGCCGCGAGCCGCGATCTCCATTCCGGCCACTATGGCGGCGCGGCCGCCAATCCCATCCACATTCTCAGCCGCATTCTCGCGGATCTGCACGATGCGGACGGCCGCGTGACGTTGCCGGGGTTCTATGACGGCGTCGACGAGACCCCGCCGGAAATCCTGCGCAGCTGGGAGGAACTTGCGCGGCAGGGCGGCGATTTTCTCGGCGAGGTAGGGCTTTCGGTCCCGGCTGGCGAGAAGGGCCGCTCCGTGCTCGAGCTCGTCTGGGCGCGGCCGACGGCGGAGGTGAACGGCATCCAGGGCGGCTATACGGGCGAGGGCTTCAAGACCGTCATTCCGGCCACGGCCACGGCCAAGGTCTCGTTCCGGCTGGTTCACCGGCAGGATCCGCACAGGATCCGCCAGAGTTTCCGCGAATTCGTCCGTCAGCGCATACCGGCCGACTGCTCGGTCTCCTTCCACGAGCACGGAACATCGGGCGCGATCCGGCTCGATCCGGATTCGCCCGTGGTTGCGCGGGCGGTCGAGGTCCTGACGGAGGAATGGGGCCGGCAGGCCGTCCGCATCGGCATGGGCGGCTCGATCCCGATCGTCGGCGATTTCAAGGATCTGCTCGCAATGGACTGCCTGCTGGTCGGCTTCGCCCGCGACGACGACCAGATCCACGCGCCGAACGAGAAGTACGATCTCGTCAGCTTTCACAAGGGCCAGCGTTCCTGGGCCCGCATTCTCGAAGCGCTCGGCAGGGGCTGGGCATGAAGATCCGTCATCACTACCGCGACCTGCCCGACCTCGACCGCTACCGCAATGTCGATGCGGTTGCGATCGACACCGAGACCCAGGGGCTGAGGCCGCATCGCGACCGGCTCTGCGTGGTGCAGCTGTCGCCCGGCGACGGCACCGCCGATATCGTCCAGATCGCGCCGGGGCAGACCGCCGCGCCCAATCTCGTGCGCCTGCTCGAGGATCCGGCCATCACCAAGCTGTTCCACTTCGCCCGCTTCGACCTGGCGGTGCTGCAGCTCGCCTTCGGCTGCGAGATCGGGCCGGTCTATTGCACCAAGATCGCCTCGCGCCTGACCCGCACCTATACCGACAGGCACGGGCTGAAGGACCTCTGCGCCGAACTGCTCGACGTTTCACTGTCGAAGCAGCAGCAGAGCTCGGACTGGGCGGCGGCGGAGCTGTCGCAGGCGCAGCTCGAATATGCCGCCAGCGACGTCCTGTATCTTCACCGGCTGCGCGAGGAGCTGGACAAGCGCCTGGTGCGCGAGAATCGCACCGGACTTGCCGAGGCCTGCTTCCGCTTCCTGCCGGCGCGCGCGCGCCTCGATCTTGCCGGCTGGGCCGAGGAGGACATTTTCTCGCATGGCTGAGCCATTTGCGTCTTGCCGTCCTTAACCGCGCCTTAAAGCCGTGGCTGCTAGTCTGCGGCAGGCGAGGCGCAACTGACGGATCGGCATGGCAGGCAGGAAAAGGACCCGGCGGATCGAGCCACGTTTCGACTCCGGCGCGTCGATTCGCATCGCGCCGGAAGACAGGCTGGTGGCGACGGGCCGCCGTCCGTCGCGCCGCAAGGCGCGCCGCCCCGGCCCGGTCACGTTGCTGCGCCGGCTCGTGTACTGGTCCCTGGTATTGGCGCTCTGGGCCGGCATTGCCGGCGCCGGTCTCGTTGCCTGGTATGGTGCGAGAATGCCGGCGGTGGCGACCTGGTCGATTCCCGACCGGCCGCCCAATGTCCGGATCGTCTCCGCCGATGGCGAGCTGATCGCCAATCGCGGCATGATGGGCGGCGAGGCCATCGGCCTGCACGAGATGTCGCCGCATATTCCCCAGGCGGTCATCGCCATCGAGGACAGGCGCTTCTTCTCCCATTTCGGCATCGATCCCATTGGCCTCGCCCGGGCGATGTTCGCCAATCTCGCCAGCGGCGCCTGGGTGCAGGGCGGTTCGACGCTGACGCAACAGCTCGCCAAGAACTTGTTCCTGAAGCCGGAAAGGACGCTCGAGCGCAAGGTGCAGGAAGTGCTGCTCGCATTGTGGCTCGAACAGCGGCACAGCAAGGAACAGATCCTGGAAATGTACCTGAACCGGGTCTATTTCGGGTCGGGTGCCTATGGCGTCGAGGCGGCGGCGCGGCGCTATTTCGGCAAGTCCGCCGCCGATGTGACGCTGCCGGAAGCGGCGTTGCTTGCCGGCCTGCTCAAGGCGCCCTCGCGGCTCTCGCCTGCACGCGATCCGGAAGCGGCAAAGGCGCGGGCAAGGCTCGTCCTCGCCGCCATGCGCGCCCAGGGCATGATCGGCGACAGGGAGATGGCGGCGGCGATCGACGCGCCGGCAACCCGCGCCGCCGCCTACTGGACCGGCTCCGAACACTATGTCGCCGACCGCGTCATGGAGGACTTGCCGGAGCTTGTCGGCGAACCGGGGCAGGACATCATTGTCGAGACGACGGTGGACCTGCGGCTGCAGAAACTGGCGGAGAAGGCGATCCGGGAGCTGGTGGCCAGGGAGGGCGAAAGGCTGCGGGTCCGGCAGGGGGCGCTGGTCTCGGTCGACGCCTCCGGCGCGGTCCGTGCGCTGGTCGGCGGCTACGACTATGCCAACAGCCAGTTCGACCGGGCGACAGAGGCCCGGCGCCAGCCTGGCTCGGCCTTCAAGCCCTTCGTCTTTCTGGCGGCGCTGGAACACGGCCGCACGCCCGCGAGCCGCCGCAATGACGCGCCGGTCCGCATCGGCAAGTGGACGCCGGAGAATCACGGCGGCAAGTATCGGGGCGACGTCACGCTCGCCGAGGCGCTCGCCCTGTCGCTGAATTCCGTCGCCGCCCAGCTCACCCAGGAGGTCGGCCCCGAAACAGTAGCCGAAACGGCGCACCGCCTCGGCATCGTCTCGAAGCTGCAGCCCAACGCCTCGCTGGCGCTCGGAACCTCCGAGGTGACCTTGCTCGAACTGGTTTCGGCCTATGTGCCCTTTGCCAATGGCGGACTGCGGCCGCCGGTCCATCTCGTCAGGAGGATCCGGACGATGTCCGGCAAGATCCTCTACGAGCATCGGGCGGACGCGGTGCCGCGGGTCATCCGTCCGGACCATGTCGCAATGATGAACCACATGCTGCGCGGCACGATCGAATACGGAACCGCGCGCAATGCCGGCTTCGGCTGGCCGGCGGCCGGCAAGACCGGCACCAGCCAGAATGCGCGCGATGCCTGGTTCGTCGGCTACACCGCCCATCTCGTGACGGGAGTCTGGTTCGGCAATGATGACGGCACACCGATGCGCGACGTTACCGGCGGATCGCTGCCGGCGATTGCCTGGAAGACCTTCATGTCGGCAGCGCATGAAGGGCTGCGGCCCACCGGCCTGGCTGGCGGCGAATGGACTCCGGCGCGGGAGCCGACACTGGAGGAAATCATTGCCGGCGACCGCTCGGTGCCGCCGCGACATGCCGGGGCGCCGGTGCCACCGGCCAATGTCGGCGAAGCGCGCCGGAGCCGGTCGGGACCCGGCCTGTTCGAGCGCATCTTCGGGTTGTACTAGGGCATCTACCCCGGGGCGCGGCGTTCAGCCGCCGATTCCGGCCGGCCTTTCTCCTCCCCAGGCCCAGTCGAGCAGCTGCACCGTGTGCACGACCGGCAGCCGCGCCAGCTTGCCGATCTGCGTGATGCAGCCAATATTGCCGCTGGCGACGACATCGGCGCCCAGCCGTTCCAGATTTGCCGCCTTGCGCCGGCCCAGCGTGGCGGCAAGATCCGGCTGCAACAGGTTGTAGGTGCCCGCCGAACCGCAGCACAGATGCGATTCGGCCGGCTCGGCGACCTCGAATCCGGCCCGACGCAGCAGTTCGGCCGGCGCACGGGTCACCTTCTGTCCGTGCTGCAGCGAGCAGGCGGAATGGTAGGCCACACGCAGGCCGGGCCGGCGCGCCGGCTCGGGCAGTTCGAGGCGTGCGAGATATTCGGTGATGTCGAGGGCAAGCGCCGAGACGCGCGCTGCCATTTCCGCATAGGCCGGATCGAGCCGCAGCATGTGACCGTAATCCTTGACGACCGTGCCGCAGCCGGACGCTGTGATCAGGATCGCATCGAGGCCGTCGCCCTCGATCTCGCGCATCCAGGCATCGACATTGCGCCGCGCGCTGGCAAGGGCCTCGGCCTCGCGGCCCATATGGTGCACCAGCGCGCCGCAGCAGCCCTCTCCCGCCGGCCGGGCCACCTCGATTCCCAGCCGGCCGAGCAGCGCCGTTGCCGCGGCATTGATGGCCGGGTCGAGAACCTGCTGCGCGCAGCCGGAAAGGATCGCCACGCGACCGCGCCGGGCGCCGGAGAACTCGGCCGGACGTGCCGCCGCGCGCGGCAGCCTGTCCGGCACCAGGGCCAGCATCGCCGCCAGCGGCTTCAGCGCCTGCGACGAGGCGAACAGCTTGCGGAACGGGCGTCCGATTCGCGCCAGGGACAGGGCAAGGCGAAAGCGGCGCGGATGCGGCAGGACCGCAGCGAGCGCGGCGCGGATGAGACGTTCGGGCAGCGGCCGCCTGTAGGTCGCCGCGACATGATTGCGGGCATGATCGACGAGATGCATGTAGTCGACGCCCGACGGGCAGGTGGTCATGCAGGACAGGCAGGACAGGCACCGGTCGAGATGCGTCACCGTATCCCTGTCGGCAGGCCGGTCATTCTCCAGCATCTCCTTGATGAGGTAGATGCGGCCGCGCGGGCTGTCGAGCTCATTGCCCAGCGTGACATAGGTCGGGCAGGTGGCAGTGCAGAAACCGCAATGCACGCAGCTGCGGATGATCCGTTCGGCTTCCGCGACGCGCGGATCGGCGAGACGGTGAAGCGAGAATCCGGTCTGCACTGCCTGTCCTTCTAGATGAGCCAGCTCTGGGGATCGCGGATCGGCTCGTTGCGGCCGACAGCCTGCAGCCCGATGATGCAGCGGACGATGACCCAGATGGCGATGGCGATCATCAGCAGGACGCCGATGCCGACAATGACCAGGATCGCCGAGACGATGCCGGCCAGGAAGGCAATCCAGAAGGTGCGGATCGCCCAGGTATAGTGCGTCTCGAGCCAGGGCTCGGACTTGCCCCGGTTGAGGTGGGCGAGAACGATGCCGACAATGGCGGAAATGCCGATGACGAATCCGACCAGATAGAGAATGTAGATCAGCTGCACATTGGCCTTGCCCGGCTCCAGCCATCCCTGATTCGGGCGCATCGGGGTCGTGTCGTTGCTCATTCCAGTTCCTCCTCTCCTTTCCGCGCCGGTCAGAAGCCGATGCGGCCTGTCTGAAAAATTCCCTGCGGGTCGAGGGCCCGCCGGATCCCCTCATTGAGCCGGGCAATTGCCGGCGCGACCGGGTGGAACACCTCCGCTGCCCGGCGAAATTCCGGCGAAGCCCTGACCAGCAGGGCGTTGCCGCCGCCATGTCGGGCCAGAACCTCGCGCAGCCCGGCCGGATTCATATCATCTTCGGGCTGCATCCACACCAGTCCGCCCTGCCAGTCATAAAAGGCGTCGACGCCATGCGCCATGCGCAGCGCCATGACGAAGGCCGGCGCTTCGGATGGCGTCAGCGTCACGCGCCACAGGGGCTTCTGCGGTTGCAGGCAATAGGCGGCAACCTCGGCGATCTCCGCCCAGAGCCGGCACGAGGCTTCCGCCTCGAGGGTCCGCACCGGCGCGGCATGACCGAGCCGCGCGCGCAGCCTTTCGATCCGGTCGGCGACGGATTCGGCAAAGCCCTCGATGCGCAGCACCGTCGCGGCGCCTTCCTGCTGCAGCAGTTTCGGCGCCACCAGTTCCGGCAGATGGGCGGCGCCGGAGACTTCCGCCGACGACGCCATGGCATGCGCCATGACCGCCGAAGCCTGCCCGTCATCGAGTCCGGCGAGGACCAGGCTCGTTTCGGTTTCCGGGCGCGGAAGCACCTTGAAGGTCACTTCCGTGAGCAGGCCGAGCGTGCCCCAGGAGCCTGCGAGCAGCCGGGCGAGGTCGAGTCCGGTGACGTTCTTCATCACCCGGCCGCCGCTGCGCAGGATTTCGCCGCGGCCATTGATGTAGCGGACGCCGAGCAGGCTGTCGCGCGCCGCTCCTGCGAGAATCCGCCGCGGGCCGGAATTATTGGTGGCGGCGACGCCGCCGATGGTCGGCTCTCCCGCCCGGCCGAGCATGCGCCGGTAGTCCACCGGCTCGAAGGCAAGTCGCTGCCCGTGCTCGGCCAGCGCCGCCTCGATCTCGGCGAGCGGCGTTCCGGCGCGGGCGCTCAGCACCATTTCCTCCGGCCGGTAGGCGGTGATTCCCGTCAGGCCGTCGGTCGAGAGGACGATGTCCGCCTCCGCCGGCCGGCCGATCGACGCCCGGGTACCGCCACCGCGGATCTCGATGGTGGCGCCGGTGGCCGCGGCGGCCGCGATCATGTCCGCCGCCTCGGCTTCGCTTTCCGGCCGCTGCAACGCCCCTTTCATGCCGCCGGCCGCAGTTCGAGCGGGAAGACCTTGGACGGGTTGAGCCGCCAGGCCGGATCGAAGGCGTAGCGCACGGCCATCTGCTGGCGCAGCTCGGCGTCCGAGTACTGATGGCGCATGAGGTCCCGCTTCTCGATGCCGACACCGTGCTCGCCGGTCAGGCAGCCGCCCGCCTCGACGCAGAGCCGCAGAATGTCCGCCCCCGCCAGTTCCGCCCGCCGTGCCTCGTCGGCATTGTTGACGTCATAGAGGATCAGCGGATGCATGTTGCCATAGCCGGCATGGAAGACATTGGCGACGCGAAGGCCGTGCCGCGCCACGATGGCGGCGGTTTCCCGGAGGACGTAGGGAAGCTGGCTGAGCGGCACCGTGCCGTCCATGCAGATGTAGTCGGCGATCCGCCCCGCCGCGCCGAAGGCGGACTTGCGCCCCTTCCAGATCAGCGCCGCCTCCATGGCGCTCTGGCTCTCACGGATCGTGCGCACGCCGTGCCGGCGCGCAATGGCGACGATGCGGTCGAGCATGGCCTGCATTTCCCGCTCCGAGCCCTCGACCTCGACAATGAGCAGGGCCTCGGCATCGAGTGGATAGCCGGCCCTGGCGAATGCCTCGCAGATCTCGATGGCCGGCCGGTCCATGAATTCGATGGCCACCGGGATGATGCCGGCAGCGATGATGCTGGAGACGCAGGCGCCTGCCTCCTCCGACGAGGCAAAGCCGAACAGGACCGGCCTGGCTCCTTCCGGCCGCGCCAGCAGCCGCACCGTCGCCTCGGTGACGATGCCGAGCTGGCCTTCGGCGCCGCAGACCAGCCCGAGCAGGTCATAACCCGGCCCGTCGAGGCCCTTGCCCCCGAGCTCAATCACCGTTCCGTCGGCCAGCACCATCGTCACCCCGAGCAAATGATTGGTGGTGACGCCGTGCTTCAGGCAGTGCGCGCCGCCCGAATTCATGCCGATATTGCCGCCGATGGTGCAGGCAAGCTGCGACGAAGGGTCGGGTGCGTAGAAGAAGCCGTCGGCCTCGACCGCCTGCGAAATCGCGAGATTCGTCACTCCGGCCTGAACCCGCGCCGCCCGGTTGGGCAGGTCGATCTCGAGGATTCGGTTCATCTTCGACAGGCCGACGACGACAGCGTCCGCCTCCGGAATCGCCCCGCCGGAGAGCGAGGTGCCGGCGCCGCGGGGCACCACCGGCACGCCCTCGCGGTCGAGCAGCTTCATGACGGCGGCGACTTCGCCGGTCGTGCGCGGCAGGACGACCGCCAGCGGCCTCTGCCGGTATGCGGTGAATCCGTCCGTCTCGAAGGCGGCAAGCTCTCGCTCGGAGGAAATCACGCAATCGGCCGGAAGAATGCGTCCCAGCTGCGCCAGGAGCTCCTGCCGCCTGGCAAGGATGGCCGGGTCGGGCGTGCGCAATGCTATGCCGGACATGTCGCGATCCTCCTGCCGGCGGCGCTCATCCCGTGTAGAGATTGTGCCGCCCGATATTGCGGACGTCGGTCTCGCCGCAGAGCGCCATGGTGACGTCCAGCTCCTTGCGGATGATCTCCAGCGCCAGGCTGACGCCGGCCTGGCCCATGGCGCCGAGGCCATAGATATAGGCGCGCCCGATCATGGTGCCCCTGGCGCCGAGCGCCAGCGCCCTCATCACGTCCTGGCCGCTGCGGATGCCGCCGTCGAACAGGACCTCGATCTTCGATCCCACCGCGTCGGCGATCGGTGCCAGCACGTCGATCGAGGCCGGAGCGCCGTCGAGCTGCCGGCCGCCATGATTGGACACGACAATGGCGTCGGCGCCCATGTTCGAGGCGATTCGCGCATCCTCGACGTCGTTGATGCCCTTGAGGATGAGCGGTCCGTCCCAATGCTTGCGGATCCAGCGGATCGATTCCCAGTCGAGGGTCGGGTCGAACTGCGCCTGGGTCCACAGGCTCAGCGAGCGCAGATTGTCGGCGCCTTCGGCATGGCCAACAATATTGCCGAAGGTGCGGCGCTTCGTCCGCAGCATTCCGAGGCACCAGCGCGGACGGGTCATCAGGTGCGCCAGCGTCGCCGGCGTCAGCCGCGGCGGCGTCGACAGGCCGTTGCGGATGTCCTTGTGGCGCTGGCCGATGATCTGCAGGTCGAGCGTCAGGACCAGGGCGGAGCAGCCGGCCGCCTTCGCCCGCTGGATCAGGCGCTCGATATAGGCGCGGTCGCGCATGACATAGAGCTGGAACCAGAAGGGCTTGCTCGTCGCGGCGGCGACATCCTCGATCGAGCAGATGCTCATGGTCGACAATGTGTAGGGCACGCCGAACTCTTCCGCGGCGCGCGCGGCCAGGATCTCGCCGTCGGCATGCTGCATGCCGGTGAGTCCGACCGGCGACAGCGCCACGGGCATGCTGACCGGCTGGCCGATCATGGTGCTGGCCAGCGACCGGTTGTCGATGTTGACCGCAACGCGCTGGCGCAGCTTGTACTTGCGGAATGCCTCCTCGTTCTCGCGGTAGGTGCTCTCGGTCCACGAGCCGGAATCCGCGTAGTCGTAGAACATTCTCGGCACGCGACGGCGCGCGAGTTCCTTCAGTTCGCCAATATGGGTAATGACTGCCATGACCTGTTCCAGCAGGATGTTGCTGGCAGCAATTGATGGACGGGCGCCCCGCCCCTGTCAACGCCCGGCGGTCTGGCGGCCCTGCGCGGAAACGCCATAGCCGTCGACCGCCCACATGCCGGCGCCGGCATCGGCGGAGTAGATCCCGATGGCGCCCATGGCGATCGCGGCGAACATGAACAGGCTGAGCAGGGCTGCCCTCATCAACGTCATCTTGCGTTTCCCTGGAGATGGTCCGACGGCGCACGCTTCTAACGATTTTCATTGCAAAATCGATTAGCGCTTTAGAATATTCTTAGAGTGATGCAGTTGGGTGACAGGTCTTGACGTCCCGCCCCCGCCCGAGCATTGAGCGGTAATGCGCATTCCTTCCCGTATCCAGCGACTTCATTGCGAATCTGCGATCCGCGCCGGCATTCCGCTGACCGCTTCGGCGCAGCAGTCGCACTATCTGCGCAACGTGCTGCGCATGCGCTCCGACGACGAGATCCTGATCTTCAACGGCAGCGACGGGGAATGGCTCGCCCGGCTGCGCATCGACGGCAGGCGGCAGACCCTGCTGGAGCCCGTGCGGCTGGTGCGGCCGCAGCCTCCGGCGCCGGACCTGCATTTCCTGTTCGCCCCGATCAAGGCCGGACGTCTCGACTGGCTGGTGCAGAAGGCGACAGAAATGGGCGCGGGGGTCCTGCGTCCCGTCTTGACCCGGCACACGCAGCCGGTGCGCTTCGCGGCCGAGCGCATGCGGGCGAATGTGATCGAGGCCGCCGAGCAATGCGGCGTATTGTCCGTGCCGTCGATCTCGCCGCCGGCGCGGCTGGAGCGGGTGCTGGAGGAATGGGACGGCGCCCGCGCCCTCGTCTTCTGCGACGAGGCCGCCGAGGCACGAAATCCGCTCGCTGCCCTCGAGGGCGTGCGCGGCCGTCCCGCCGCCATTCTTGTCGGGCCGGAAGGCGGGTTTTCGCAGGAGGAGCGTGAGGCGCTGCTGCGGTTGCCGTTCGTCACGGCGATTTCGCTCGGTCCGCGGATCCTGCGCGCCGATACGGCCGCCGTCGCCGCCCTGGCCGTGTTCCAGGCTGCCGCCGGCGACTGGCGGGCGGACATCGCATGGGGAGATTCCGTTTGACAGAGCCGTGGGCCCTGTGCCGCAACATTACCGACTTTCCGAAGGATCCCTGCTGATGGCGCGCGACACGATGGATGTGCGGCCGATCGAATCGGTCGACCAGCTTGCGGACTACATTGCCGAGGGCGAAAAGCCGCCATCGCAATGGCGGATCGGCACCGAGCACGAGAAGTTTCCCTTCCTGGTCGACGGCAACCGGCCTGTCCCCTACGAGGGCAGGAGCAGCATCCGCGCCCTGCTCGAAGGGCTGCAGCGGCTGCTCGGATGGGAGCCGATCCTCGACAGCGGCCACATCATCGGCCTTGTCGGCCCGACCGGGCAGGGCGCCATCTCGCTCGAACCGGGCGGGCAGTTCGAGCTTTCCGGAGCGCCGCTGGAAACCATTCACCAGACCTGCCGCGAGGGAAACGCCCACCTGGCGCAGCTCAGCGAGATCGCGCGTCCGCTCGGCATCGGTTTTCTGGGCCTTGGCGCGAGTCCCAAATGGACCCTCGGCGAGACGCCGCGAATGCCCAAGTCGCGCTACGCGATCATGGCGAACTACATGCCGAAGGTCGGCCGGCACGGTCTCGACATGATGTTCCGCACCTGCACGATCCAGGTGAATCTCGATTACTCGTCCGAGACGGACATGCGCCGCAAGATGCAGCTTTCCCTCAAGCTGCAACCCCTGGCCACGGCGCTGTTCGCCAACTCGCCTTTCACCGAGGGGCGCCCGAACGGGCTCGTCTCCTGGCGCGCCGAGATCTGGCGCGACACCGATAATCAGCGCTGCGGCCTGCTGCCCTTCGCCTTCGCGCCCGATTTCGGCTATCGCGACTATGTCGAATGGGTACTCGACATCCCGATGTACTTCGTGCTGCGCGAAGGCCACTATCACGACGCGACGCATGTGACATTCCGGCAGTTCATGGCCGGAGCGCTGAAGGACTCGGTGCCCGACGGCATGCCGACCATGGGCGACTGGACCAACCATCTCTCCACCGTTTTCCCCGATGTGCGGCTGAAACGCTTCCTGGAGATGCGCGGCGCCGATGGCGGTCCCTGGCGTCGCATCTGCGCGCTGCCGGCCTTCTGGGTGGGGCTGCTCTATGACGAGGAGGCGATGTCGGCGGCCGAGGAACTGGTCCGCGACTGGCGCTACGAGGATGTCCTTCAGCTGCGCGACGACGTGCCGCGTGCGGGCTTGCGGGCGACGGCGAGAGGCGTGGAGCTCGGCGTGCTCGCGCGCGAGGTGCTGCGCATCTCGCGGCTCGGGCTGAAGAACCGGCGCCGCCTGAACGCGGAGGGCTTCGACGAGACCGATTTCCTCAGCCCGCTGGAGGAGGTTGCCGCGCGCGGAACCACGAGCGCCGAGGAAATGGTGCGCGCCTACCACACGCGCTGGGGCGGCTCGATCGAACCGGTCTTCATGGAGCACGCCTACTGACGTTGCCCCCGGAGGGCCGGGATTCTCCCGGTGCGGTCCTCCGGCGCCGTCATGGCGGACCCGCGATCCGTGCGCGGCGGCGGCGGCGTGACCTGCTCACGCTTTCTTCACGGCCGGTCCGGTACTTGTATTGACACAAGGACCAGCTAAACCGGAGCAGGATTTCACGAATCGGCAGGGTCGGATGCGCACGAGGTTCTTCAGGCGGGGCTTGCCGGCGATCATTCTCGTCCTCATCGCCCTGGCGGTTCTGGCAGGCCTGGCGGCGCTGCCGTTCATCGCTTCGACACAGATCGTCAAGGACCATCTCGCCCTCGAGCTCAGCCGCTGGAGCGGCTATCGGGTGACGCTCGGCGGCAGTCCGGTGATCCGCGTCTGGCCGAGAATGCAGGCCGTTCTCACCGATGTGAGATTCTCCGAATGGGGCTCGGACGGCAATCCCGCCGTGCTTGCCAGCGACATCGTCGAGATCGATCTTTCCGCCTTTGCGGCCTTGCGCGGCAGGATCGAGCCGCAGCGCGTGCATTTCATCCGTCCCGTCCTGCGCCTGCGCCTCGAGAATGGCGAATATGCCCTCCCGCCCGCCTCGGCCGGCAGGTTCCGCCAGGCCGTGTCGGTGGCCTCGCGGCTGCTGGAGGAAAAGCCGGCCGATCTTGCGCGCCTGCCGGCGGAGCCGGTCGGCATCGTGGAATGGACGGAAGGGCGGATCGTCGCCCGCGGCGCCGCCGACGGCAGCGACCGGGAACTGCTGAGCAGCATTGCGGCGACGCTGCGGTGGCCGACGATGAACCGCGAGCTGAGCTTCCGGGCCGGGAGCATCTGGCGCGGCGAGAGCGTCACCGTGTCCGGCTCGATGGAAGCGCCGCTGGCGCTGCTTTCCGGCCGCGCCACGCCGTTCCGGATCGCCTTCGAATCGGCGCCGCTGACCGGCTCGGTGTCCGGCACTCTCAGCCAGCTTTTCGTGAAGGGCGATGTTTCGGTGGCGACCCCGTCCCTCGGTCGGACGCTGGAATGGCTGGACACGCCCATCGGAGCGAAGATGCCCTCCGGCGCCGTTGCGCTGTCCGGTGCCCTGTCCGGGGACCTGCGCCAGATGAAGCTGGATCCCGTCCAGCTGACCCTTGGCGGCAGTCCCGGCTCAGGCACGCTGGATTTCGCCATGCAGCGAGAGGTTCCGGCCATATCCGGAACCCTTGCCTTCGAGGATCTCGACCTCGTGCATCTGCTGACCGCCTATTCGATCCTGCCGGACGGCTCCTCCGGGCCGCAGCTGTCCGACCTGTTGCGGCTGGATCTGCGCCTGTCCGCGGTGCGCGCCGCCGCCGGGCCGTTCCGTCTCACCGATGTCGCCGCGGTGGTCAAGCTCGACGACCGGCTGGTCACTTTCGACATATCCGATTCCACCGCCTTTGGCGGCAATGTGCTGACCGGCATCCGTATCGATCTGCAGCCGGGGCAACAGGCCGCCGAATTCCGGCTGCTCGCGGACGAGATCGACGGCGCCGCCCTCGCCAATGTGGCCAACGCCCATCCGTGGGTGCCGAAGGCGAACGGCAAGCTGTCGGTGATCCTGAAGGGGCCGCTGGACCTGCCGGGCAATTTCGTCGGCCACGCCAACGGCTCGATCACGGCGGTCTTCGAATCCGGCACCGTCGGTTCGTTCGACCTTGCCTCCTTCATCGAGCGCGCCGGCGCCGGCGGCTTCTTCTCGATCGGCGACATCGCCTCCGGCTCCATCGCCTTCGACCGGGCGGAGGCGAAGGTGACCCTGACCGACGGAGTCGCGGCGATCGACAAGGCAACGATCACCTCCGGCGGCCAGGTCATCGAGCTTGGCGGCATTGCAGACTACAACCAGAGCAGCATCGCGCTCACCGGCCGCATCCGCCCGGGAGACGAAGGGTCCGATGGCGGGGGCGAAACGTCCTTCTTCGCCGGCGGATCGTGGCGCTCGCCCTATTTCTCCGCAATCCTGCCGGGTCCGCCCGGAGACTAATCGTTGCGCGTCAGTGCCGCCGGGACACCGGAGGAGGGCGGACCCTGCACTACTCCCCGATCATTTCCTCCCAGTCCCGCGCCAGCCCGCGGCCGTCCATGACCGGCACGCCAGCGGCGGCGAGGCCGGCGCTCACCGTTTCCACCAGCGCCGCATTCGACGGCGCCAGCGTACCGTCCGGCAGGAACAGATTGTTCTCGAAGCCGACGCGCAGGCCGCCGCCGAGCAGCCCGGCCATCAATGTGCAGGCGGCCTCGTGGCGGCCGAAGGCACAGATCATGAAGCGGCGGAAGACTGGCTGGCCAGGCGCCAGAAAGGGCAGCAGGTCCTGCGGCTGCGAGGTCTGCCCGGGCGTATAGCGGCCGAGCACATACAGCACCGGCGGCTCGGCGAACGGCACGACACCCTGTTGGCGCAGTTCGTCGAGCCGCACCGCCTCCTCCGGTTCGTACAGGATGAACTGGGGCGGAATCGATTCTGCCTTCAGCCAGGCCAGGAATGCGGCGAGTGCCGGTTCCCCCGCCGGCAGAAGCTCGCGAAGGGCGAGGGAGACGGCAGGCGGCCGGGTCGCCCGCACCACTGCCATCTGCGCTTCCGGATCGTAGATGCCCAGCGATTCCGACGTGATCTGGATGAGGAGGCGATCGCCGGTTTCCGCCTGTATCGCCGCGATTGCTGTGCGATAGGCATCGGCGTCCAGCACGTGGCGGCCCGCCGCGTCGCGGACATGGACATGGATCATCGCGGCGCCCGCATCGGCGCACTCGGCGGCAGTCCGGGCAATCTCGTCAGGACCGACGGGCAAGGCGGGATGGTCGGCCTTGGTACGCCTGCCACCGTTCGGCGCAACGGCGATCGGCGCCGGGGCAAGTGCGGCTGGCGTCATGGGCGGCACCCTCGTGTCTGAGACAATTCTTTCATATCCTGTTCCCTCGAAACAATTGTTGCAATGGCGGTCCTTCAACGTTAGCTTTCCTGCATGATACGACATGCGTCAGGCAAGGGCGGTCCGGGAAGCTTGACCGGAGATTCGGGCCGGCCGATGGATGTTCCCGCGCGAGCTGCGGGTAAGGTTCCCCCTGTGATGTCTTTCTGCAATTCCGTCGGGATTGCATCCGGACCGACCTTGCGGCACGGGGGCGGTGGCCGGGACCGGGATCCATGGTTCGTGCCCAGACAGGAGGCGTATAGATGAAACGACATGCTTTGCTTGGCTATGGACTGGCGGCGGCGATGATTGCCCTGTTGGGAACGGGCGGCGCATCCGCTCAGGACCAGCGCTTCGTTTCCGTTGGCACTGGCGGGGTGACCGGAGTGTACTACCCGGTCGGCGGCGCCATCTGCCGGCTGATGAACCAGGATCGCCGCGAGCACGGGATCCGCTGCTCGGTCGAGTCGACCGGGGGCTCCGTGTTCAACGTCAACGCCATCAAGGGCGGCGATCTCGAATTCGGCGTCGTTCAGTCCGACGTGCAGTACAACGCCTATCATGGCGAGGCGGGATTCGCCGAAGGCGGCGCCCATGAAAAGCTGCGTTCGGTCTTCTCTCTCCATGCCGAACCGCTGACGGTCGTCGCCCGGGCCGATTCGGGTATTCAGAGTTTCGACGACCTCAAGGGCAAGCGCGTCAATATCGGCAATCCGGGCTCGGGCCAGCGCGCCCTGATGGACCTGCTCATCGAGCGCAAGGGCTGGACCAATGCCGACTTTGCCCTCGCCGCCGAGCTGGCGCCAGCAGAGCAGAGTTCGGCGCTGTGCGACAACAATATCGACGCCTTCGCCTATACGGTCGGTCATCCTGCCGGTGCGATCCAGGAGGCAACCACCACCTGCGACTCGCGCATCATTCCGGTGGAAGGGGAAGTGATCGACCAGCTCGTCGAAGAATTTCCGTACTACTTCAAGGCCGTCATTCCGGGCGGCATGTATAATGGCAATCCGGACGATGTGAACACCTTTGGCGTCGGCGCCACGGTCGTGACCTCGGCGGATGTGCCGGATGATGTCGTCCGCGCCTTCGTAAACGCGGTGTTCAAGGACTTCGATGCCTTCAAGAGCCTGCATCCGGCGCTCGCCAACCTGACGCCGGAAGATATGGTGAACCAGGGAAATTCCGCTCCCATGCATCCGGCCGCCGAAGCCTACTACAAGGAGAAGGGCTGGTTGCAATGACCGGTCCGGCCCGGCGGCCGAGACCGCCTGAAAACTGACAGTCCAGGGGGAGGGCGCGGCGGCGGCGAGGGAGGTGCTCCGCCGCGCATCTCCTCCCCCGGAAGTGCCGTCGGGAGGGGTTCCACATGGCCAGCAAGCAACATCCCGCCAGCGCGCCGATGAGCGAAACGGAACTGCAGGATCTGGTTGCGGCTGCCGATACCGGAGCCCGCAATCCCGCAGGGTTCTCGGCCTGGGTGATTGCGGGCGTTGCATTGTGCTGGTCGCTGTTCCAGCTCTATATTGCCTCGCCCTTGCCGTATACGCTGAGCAGCGCGACCGGCCTGCCCCTGGTGTTGAATGACACGCAGGCGCGCGCCCTGCACCTCGCCTTCGGCATTTTCCTTGCCTTTCTCGCCTACCCGGCCTTTGCCCGCAGTCCGCGCGATCGCATTCCCGCGCTGGATTGGCTGCTCGCCTTCATGGCCGCTGGCTCGGCCCTGTACATTTTCGTTTTCTATCGCGATCTCGCGCTGCGGCCCGGCTTGCCCATCCGGCAGGACCTGGTGGTGTCCGCGATCGGCATGGTGCTGTTGCTGGAAGCGACCCGCCGCGCCCTGGGTCCGCCGCTCGCGGTGGTCGCGCTGGTCTTCCTCGCCTATGTCTTCTTCGGCGCCTCGACGCTGGTGCCGGATGTCATCCGCTGGGGCGGAGCGTCCTTTGGCCGCGCCATGGACCAGATGTGGCTTTCCAAGGGCGGCGTCTTCGGCGTGCCGCTCGGCGTGTCTACCGCCTTCGTCTTCCTGTTCGTGCTGTTCGGCTCCATGCTCGACCGCGCCGGCGCCGGCAATTTCTTCATCAAGCTGGCTTTCGCGCGGCTCGGCCACATGCGTGGCGGGCCTGCCAAGGCGGCGGTGCTGTCATCGATGATGACGGGACTGATTTCCGGCTCCTCCATCGCCAATGTCGTCACCACGGGTACCTTCACCATCCCGCTGATGAAGCGGGTCGGATTCACGCCGGAGAAAGCCGGCTCGGTGGAGGTGGCAAGTTCCGTCAACGGCCAGATCATGCCGCCGGTCATGGGCGCGGCCGCCTTCATCATGGTCGAATATGTCGGCATCCCCTATGTGCAGGTGATCCGGCATGCCTTCCTGCCCGCTGTGGTTTCCTACATCGCCCTGTTGTATCTCGTCCATCTGGAGGCGGTGCGGCAGGACATGCCGGTTCTGCCGAAGCGCTCGCGGAGCAGCGGGCTGTACTCGCTGCTGCGCGCCGGCATTGTCGTGAGCTCGATGCTGATCCTTGCCGGACTGGTGTATTACCTCGTCGCCTTTGTGCGCCTGCTGCTGCCGGATATCTCCGGACCGGTGCTGATCGCCCTGCTGCTGGCGGCTTATGTCACGCTGATCTGGTACGCGGCGCGCGTACCCGACCTCGAACTCGACGATCCCAATGCTCCTGTCGTGGAGCTGCCCCTGGCGGGTGAAGTGGTCAGGACTGGTCTGCATTACCTGCTGCCGCTGATCGTCCTGGTCTGGTTCCTGATGATCGAACGCCGGTCGCCCGGCCTGTCCGCCTTCTACGCGGTGCTGCTGCTGATGGTGGTCATGCTGACGCAGAAACCGCTGAAGGGGCTGTTTCGCGGCGCCGGCCTGACGGAGCAGGCGGCCGTTGCCCGGGAGGGCTTCGACGACCTCGTCGCCGGGCTCATCACCGGCGCCCGCAACATGATCGGCATTGCCTGCGCCACGGCCGCCGCCGGTATCATCGTCGGCACGGTGACTCTCACCGGCATCGGCCAGGTGATGGCCGAGTTCGTCGAGTTCCTTTCGGGCGGCAATATCCTGCTGATCCTGATCTTCACCGCGCTCATCAGCCTCGTGCTGGGCATGGGCCTGCCGACCA
>CAYLSN010000010.1:19088-25859 GCA_964386015.1 uncultured Rhizobiaceae bacterium
ATGGCGCCGGTGATCGTCGAGCTCGCGCCCGCAAATGGCGTGCTCATTCCGCTGATCGCCGCGCACATGTTCGTGTTCTATTTCGGCATCATGGCCGATGTGACGCCGCCGGTCGGACTTGCCTCCTTCGCGGCAGCGGCGGTGTCGGGAGGCGATCCGATCAAGACGGGGGCCGTCGCCTTCTTCTATTCCCTGCGGACGGTGCTGCTGCCCTTCATCTTCGTCTTCAATACCGACCTGCTGCTGATCGACACAGGCTGGCTCAGCGGCATACTGACCTTCCTTGTGGCGACCGGAGGCATGTTGCTCTTTGCCGCCGCCACCCAGGGGTTCTTCATGGCCCGGAGCCGCTATTGGGAATCGGCCGCGCTGCTGCTTGTCACTTTCTTGCTGCTGCGACCCGGCTTCTTCCTCGACCTCGTCCAGCCGCCCTTCGAGCAGATCGAGCCGCAACGGATCCTCGAGGTCGTGGAGAACGAAGCCGACAATACCGACATCCGCCTGCGCATCTCCGGACCGTCCTTCGAAGACCCCGGCCGTCGCCTTGAACGGGCGCTGGCCTTCGACCTTGGCCCCGCCGGGAGCGACGGAGCTACCCGTTTCGAAGCGGCAACCGGCCTCGCCATCCGCATCGAGGGCGACCGGGTCCTGGTCGAGGAGCCGTTCGACATGAACAGCCTTGCCGGACGCGCCTTGTCGGAAATGGATTTCTATGCGGACGAGCCCGTGGTCCTGGCCGCGGCAGAAGCTTCGACCGAACGCATGCCGCGCCAGATCTTCTACATTCCCGCCTTGCTGCTCTTCGGCCTGGTGGTCTGGTCACAGCGTCGGCGCGGCGGCACGCTCACGGGCAATCCGCAGGCCAGATAGCAAGGGAGGCAGACCGGCGATGTACCGCAATATTCTGGTTCCCATCGATCTCGGCCAGGCCGAGGCCGAGGTCAAGGCGATCCGCACCGCCGTCGAACTGGCGAAGTCCAGCGGCGCCAATCTGCATGTCCTGACCGTCGTGCCCGATCTTGGCCCGGCAATGGTCGGCAGCTTCTTTTCGCGCGACCATGAAAAGCAGCTCCTGGAGCAGGCGAACCGGGCGCTGCACGATTTCACCCGCGAGCATGTGCCGCCCGGGGTCCGGCACCGCCACATTGTCGGTCACGGTTCGATCTACCGCGAAATCCTGCGTTACGCCGAATTATGCAATGCCGATCTGATTGTCATGCTTGCCTCGAAGCCGGGGCCGGAGGACTATCTGCTCGGCCCCAATGCCGCCCGTGTTGCCCGGCACGCCCGTGTCTCCGTCTATGTGGTGCGGTGATCGCCTCACACGGCGATCGAATGCCTTGCGCCCGAAGTTCCCAGCCACTCGTCGAACCGGCTGGCGACGATGCGGGCGATTTCCGGCGCGTCGCGGATGATGGCAAGCCGGCGGCCGTTTCGTTGCACCCAGCCGCCCGCTTCCAGATCGGCCACGGACTCCAGCGTCTCGTCCAGCAGTGCCGGCTCGAAGCCGAGCTCGCGGGCGACGCGCTCGATATCGGCCTCGAAATGGCAGAGCAGCTGCTCGATCACGGCGCCACGCAATCTGTCCTCGCCGCGATAGGCAATGCCCCGGACAACAGGCAGCCGGCCCGCCTCGACCGCTCGCCGCCAGGTGCCGTTGTCGGCGGCGTTCTGCGCCAGGCCCGCCGGCGTGCAGCCGATGGACGAGGCGCCGAGGCCGATCAGCGTCCGCGCCGTGTCGGTGGTGTAGCCCTGGAAATTGCGGCGCAGGCTCCGCCGGATCAGCGCCTCGTGCAGGCTGTCGCCCGGCAGCGCGAAATGATCGATGCCGATCTCGGCGTAACCGGCATGGCGGAAATGCTGGCGCGCCGTCCGCGAAAGCAGGATACGCTGCTGCGCACCGGGCAGTTCCGCCTCGTCGATCAGGCGCTGATGCGTCTTCATCCACGGCACATGCGCATAGCCGAACAGGGCAATGCGCTGCGGTCGCAGCGCCGCGACCTTCTGCGCCGTATCCAGGATCGTCTCCTCCGTCTGCCGCGGCAGGCCATACATCACGTCGAAGTTCAGCGCCTCGATTCCGGCCTTGCGCAAGGCATCCGCCGCACCGATGACGGTTTCGAACGGCTGCATCCTGCCGATTGCCGCCTGCACGCCGGCATCGAGATCCTGCACGCCGAGGCTGGCCCGGTTGACGCCGAGACGCGCCAGCAGACGCGCGCCCTCCGGCGAGACATGGCGCGGATCGAGCTCGATCGCATGTTCCATGCCCGGCAGGAAGTCGAACCGTTCGGCGAGCTCACCGACCAGCATTTCCATGCAGTCCGGCGGCAGCAGGCTCGGAGTGCCCCCACCCCAGTGGATGTGCGCGACCGGCATGCGGCCGAGGATTTCCGCGACCACGGCAATTTCACGGCGCAGCACCTGCGCATATTCGCGGATCGGCTCGTCGCGGCGCGCCGCTTTGGTATGGCAGCCGCAATAATGGCAAATGCTGCGGCAGAAGGGCACATGGAGATAGATGGAGACGGGTCCACCCCCGGCTGCCGCGGCGCGCAGCCAACCGGCATAGGTCTCGCCGTTCACTTCCGCGGTGAAATGCGGCGCTGTCGGATAGGAAGTGTAGCGGGGCACGTTGCGGGTCACGAGACCGACAAGTGCGGAAGGTGGAGAGGCTGGGTGCATCGCGATCAAGGTCCTGTTCGAGGCACGCTTACATCGCCGCTCCCGCATGCTCCTTGATCCAGCGCAAACCGCCGGGCCCGAAAAGCAGGAAGGGCAGGGAGCCGTGCCCCCTGCCCGGTTGCAGTCCGCGAGACGTCAGTTGCCGCGGCTGATGGAGTTGACCGCGGAATTGCCGGTCGCCGCAGCGCGGATCGTATTGCCGCTGACCGTGAAGCTGCCCGTACCGCTGGCGGCGATGCCGATGCCGACATTGTTCACCGTGGCCGTGACGGCGCCACTGTTCTGCTGCATGCTGCTCACTCCGCCAATCACGCCGGCCGAAGAAAGAGCGGAGATCGCCAGCCGGTTGTCGGCGGAGTTTCCGATCGCCTGCGAGCCGACGACATTGCCCTGGACGCTGGCGACGCCGCCCGAGAAGACGGTGTTGCCCGAGGCGCCGAGGGCGATATTGCTGCCGTCGACCAGCGAGGTAACGGCGCTGCTGCTCGTCTGGCCGTTCAGCACGGAATAGCCGCTGCTGCCGGGAAGGCTGACCGATGCGACCTGCATCGAATTCGCCGCGGCATTGGCGACGCCGAGCGCCTGCAGCGAATTGCCCGTCACCGCCTGGACGGTTGCCGTTGACACACCCGTGCCGATGCGGCTCTGGCTGTTCAGGACCGTGGCGCTGACATCTGCCGTGGCCTGCTGGCTGTTCTCAAGCCGGGCGCCGGCCTGGAGCGAAGTGACGCCAAGGGCGAACGAGTTGAGCGCGACATTGCTGCGCGCCTGCGCGATCTGGCGGTTGTCCGTCATCGACAGGGTCGAAGCCGCGGCATTGCCGGAAAGCACCGTTTCGACATTGTTGAGCACGGCGGTGGAGGTGCCGTCGGCTGCCGTCACCTGCGTATTGCGCACGGCGAACGAGACGTCGCTTGCATCCGCTTCGGCGCCGTGGGTCGTGCCGGTAACGGAGAGGCGGTTATCGGCAAAGCTGGCATCTGCGGCCGCGACCAGGCTGTTGCCGCTGACGGCAATTGTCGAGTCGGTGACGGATTTAGGCGTGACCAGGAAATGCAGCGATGTGCCGCTTGCCAGCACCGCCGCCCCGGCCGTCTGCCGGCTGACCAGCACGCCGAGATGATCCGCCTGGGTGGCATCGGCGGCCTCGAGGCTCGTCACCTCGACATTCAGCACGTTCGCCGCCTGGTTGCCGCTGGCCACCGCCTGCATCGCATTGCCGGAAAGCGTCAGGGTTGACGCCGAAACCGGCGTGGATCCGGCGATCGATATCTCGGCGCCGGTGACGGACGCACTGACTTCACCGCCGAGCGCCTGGTCGTTGGCCAGGGCCAGCGCTGCCTGGGCCGAGTTCTCGAAGATCGCGCCGTCGGCGCTTGCGTTCGGCTGGCCGAGCGTCAGCCGCGAGAAGCCGGAGGCGATCAGACCATTGCTGGCGCCGTTGCCGAGGGCGGTGGCGCGGATCCCGTTGCTGCCGAGCGAAAGCGAGGCCCCGCTCAGCTTCTGCGACTGGACGACGGTGATGCCGGTGTTCTCCACCGTCGCCGTCACCGTCGCATCGTTGCGTTGCGCGCTGGCGACCGCCGCTGCCGCCGTGCCTTCGGTTCCGGCGAGCTGGAGAAGGCTGGAGCCGGTATTGCCGGT
The DNA here is from genome assembly GCA_964386015.1 of uncultured Rhizobiaceae bacterium. GTDB lineage: Bacteria > Pseudomonadota > Alphaproteobacteria > Rhizobiales > Rhizobiaceae > CAYLGY01. The sequence goes on from CAYLSN010000010.1 coordinate 23,418, forward strand.
GGCGCTGGCGACCACGGCATTGCCGTCGACCGCTACCGCGCTGGCGGAAATGGCCGTCGTCTCGAATATGCCGGCCAGGAGGCTGGAAACCGTGGCCTCAACCCGGCCGCCATCATTGGACTGGAAGCTGGCAAGGGCAGCGCCACCGTCGGCATAGGTCGAGAGGTAGTTGAGGGTGTCGGCACCAGCATTGGCCATGCCGCTGCCTGCAGCGAGCGTACCGGCCCCGAGCGTCAGCTGGCTGGCGGAGGCATTGCCGGTTGCGGCCGCCTCGACGAGGTTTTCCGTCACCGACGCGGCCGAATCCGACAGCCCGGTTGCACCCAGGGCGACGCCGATGGCCATGTTCGCCACGCTCGCGGCAATATCCGCGTTCGAACTGGCCTGGGCCGAGCTGATCGCGAAGCTCGCCGTCAGTTCGGCGGCGCTGGCGCTGAGCAGGTTCGTGGCATTGTTCGCCGTCGTCCGCGCCGCCACTTCATTGCCGGCGACCGAGATTGCCGCATCGGTGACCGGAGCCAGGAACTGCGCGCCAATCCCGCCGAATTCGCCGTCATTGTGCCGCACCTCCGCGCGGATATCCGCGCCGATGATGGACTGCGCCGAAGTCACGGAATGGTCGGCGCCGCTCGCAGTGACGCTCAGACCCGACATTCCCACCGTACTGGCGCTGGCGGTGCTGCCCGATCCTTCCGACTGGCCGGCAAGCGCGAGCTGGTTGGTGACGCTGTTGCCTTCCGCCGTTGCGAGCAGTGCATTGCCGCCGACGGAAATCGCGCCGGAGATCGCCGATGCCTGCATGTTGACCGTGATATGGCTGCGGTCCACCGATGCGGTCATGCCGCCTTCGGCCATCCCCCCGATCGTCTGCAGGCTGGCGATGGTCGAGCTGCCCGCACCGCCCTCCGCATCCGTCACCAGATTGCTGGCGCTGTTGCCGCCGAGGCCAGCGGAGATCTCGTTGCCGGTGACCGAAACCGCCGCATCCGCCGCCGGGCCGGACTGGTCGGACGCCGCCGTGACGAAGGCATCCGCCACGGTCGCACTGGACGCGCCGCCGCTCACGATCTGGACATTGCCGAGCGATGAGTGGGCATCGCTGACGGACAGTGTCGAGTCCCCATTGCCGTCGACCTGCAGCGTTGCCGATCCGGCATCGGTGCCGCCGCTGGCGGAAGCCAGTCCCTGCATCAGGTTGCTGGCGCCGTTCACCTGGGCCGAAGCCCGGATGCCGTTATCCTCGACCGCGACCGCGCCGGCCCCCGCGTCAAGGAGCGCAGAGCCGATACCGACGGAGCCGCTTCCGGCGCTGATGCCGGCATTCACACCCGCAACGGCGATCTGCGAGGACAGGATGCGCGAGCCCCACTGGCTGGCCTCGTCCGTCGAGTGCGCCGCAAGACTGGTGGCGACATTGCCGCTGGCGCTCGCTGCCAGTTCGTTCGACTCGACCGTGACGGCATCGCCGGCCGGCAGGAAGACGAGGATCGAGGCGTAGTCGACTGCCGAGGTAACTTCGCCGGCAAGTCGCTGATCGTTCTGCGTCACCTGCAGATAGTCAGAGGTTATCAATAGGTTCGGCTCGGTTCCCGGCGAGCTATATGCATGATAGCTGACGAGTGTCTGCGCCTCGGCCGCGCCGAGCGCCAGCAAGCTGGTGCCGGCCAGAGCCATCATTCGCATTCTGAAGAATCGATTCATTCCATGCCCCATTTCCTTGCCGGCCGCTGCCGGACAATGCCAGTCAAGCCGCCGGAATGGCGGCGCTCGGTTACGCAAGGTACGCTCGCAGGCGAAAGCCGGCGCATGCCGCCGGTGAACACACCGCACGGACTCAGCGCAGCAATGCTTTCGCGCCAGATTCCAGGTCCCGAACGATCCGGACCTTCCTCACTCGCGCCTGATTACCTGATGCGGATGGCGATGTTTGTGTTGAAAAGGACAAGCATCTGCAGTTCGCAACATTTCATGACAAATGATCTTTCATTTCTTTATCAACGATTATGCAATTAGCTTCTGCGCAATAGCTTCGTTCTTGGTTTCTATATCAGATTGTTCTATATCGTTTCGCGGAGGCCTGCCAACCTCGCCGCTCCCCTCTCCATGTCGTCGCACTCGCGCCCACCCTCCGTCACCCCCGGGCCTGTCCGGGGGACCTCCCGACAATTAGCAGCGATGTCGTTGGAGGGCGCCATTCCCTTCACTGCCCTTTCTGCCCGAGGTCCTCGCCACCCTCGTCATCGCCGAGCTTGTCCCTGGGACCTCCCTTCCCGCCCTCGGTCATCCCCGGGCTTGTCCCGGGGATCCCGTGGCGAGTTCGCACGATGTCGTTGGAGCGCGCCATACCCCTCCGTGCCCCTTCCTGCACGGGGTCCTCGGGACAAGCCCGAGGATTGTTTGTTGGGGTTGGGCTATGGTGGGGGTGGGACCGCGGACCCTTTC
>CAYLSN010000011.1:0-23625 GCA_964386015.1 uncultured Rhizobiaceae bacterium
GACCAAGCTGGACGGCACGGCGCGCGGCGGCATTCTCGTGGCCATTGCATCGCAGTTCGGCCTGCCGGTGTACTTCATCGGCGTCGGCGAGCAGATCGACGATCTCGAGCCTTTCGCGGCGAGGGACTTTGCCGCAGCAATTACGGGAGCGAGCCAATGAAGGATCTCGAAGGGCACCCGGTCGACACGAAACGCAGGGAGCTGCATCCGGTTCTGAAGCTGGTGCTCGAGCTCGGGCCGCTCATGGTGTTCTTCTTCGCCAATGCGCGCGGCGAGTGGCTGGCACAGACGATCCCCGGGCTTGCGGCGCTGGGCGGACCGCTCTTCATCGCGACGGCCCTGTTCATGATCGCGACAGCAGTTTCGCTTGCCGTCTCCTGGGGCCTGTCGCGAACCCTGCCGATCATGCCGCTTGTGTCCGGCATCGTCGTGCTTGTCTTTGGCGCCCTGACCCTCTGGCTGCAGAACGAAACCTTCATCAAGATGAAGCCGACCATCGTCAACGGCCTGTTCGCTGCCGTGCTGCTCGGCGGCCTCGCTTTCGGAAAATCCCTGCTCGGCCATGTCTTCGACGCGGCATTCCGGCTGGACGAAGCGGGCTGGCGCAAGCTGACTCTGCGCTGGGGGTTGTTCTTCATCTTCCTCGCCGCCGCGAACGAGGTGATCTGGCGCAGCTTCTCGACGGACTTCTGGGTGGCATTCAAGGTCTGGGGCATCATGCCGATCACGGTTGCCTTCACCTTCGCGCAGATGCCGCTGATCCTGCGGCATTCCCTCGAGGACATCCGCCAGGGATAGGACGGAACATTCCTTTCCTCCGGCCGTTCGGGGCTGCGGAGAAAGGTGACCGTCATGACCAATCAGAAGCGCACGCATCTCCCGGCCGGCGAGGACTGGGTGGAAAACGAGACCGGCCTCGACAAGTCCGGATTGCAACGCCGACAGCCGGATCGCGCCGGCAAGCCTGCCGTTGAGCCTCTCGACGAGGACAATCCCTATCAGAACAGCGACGAGGCCTTGCCCGAAGATGCCGAAGAGGCGTCGATTTCGCGCGATCCCTCGCGTGAGGGTGGGCGTTTCGGGCAAAGCTAGCAATCGATTCAAATTCTCTGGAACTAAATCGTAAAGATACCGTTACTGATGTCATGGAGCGTCCGAAAAATTCTCCCGGAGATGACTTGTTATCTCTGAACCTCTTGGTGCGCGTTGAAGAATTTATTCGGATGTCTTCTCTTACATGACAGGCACACAACTCAGGAGACCGGAAATGTTGAAGAAATTGCTTGCTTCCACCGCATTCGCTGCCTTGATTGCAGGCGGTGCTTATGCCCAGACCACGGAGCAGTCGTCAGACACGCAGCAGTTGCAGGTGCAGGACCGACCGGACTCCTCGGAAATTCACGTCCGCAGCGGCGACACGATCACGCTCGAGTCCGGTGACATCGAGTTCACTCTCCGCTTCACCTCGGAGCCCGATGCCAGCGGCGGCGTGATGGCCAGCGATGGCGATCAGGCGGCCGATGCGGCATCGGAGGGCACGGCAGAGGATGCCGAAGAGACAAGCGCGGCTGCCCCGGCAGAAGAGAGCGCCGGCAATGCCGGTGACGAAACCGCCGCGACCGATGAAATGTCGGATGAGACCGTAGCGGAGGCTCCTGCCGGGACCGGCAGTGACGTGGACGCCGAGCGCATGGCTGGCGAGATGCTTGTCGGCGATGGCGACACGGTCGTAGTGGCGACCGAAGGTGAGTCGTTCCAGCTCAACTTCCAGATCCGCGACGAGGAAAGCATGGCCGCGGTCCAGCAGGATCAGCCGTCCGATTCCGCCGAGGTTGCAGCCGTCGACGAAGATGCGGCAACGGAAACCGACGACACGGTAACTTCGGCGATCAACCGCGAAAATCTTCAGGCCCGCGGCCTGGACCAGATTCGTGCCGACGAACTGATCGGCTCGACTGTCTATGGCGCCAATGAAGAAGATATCGGCGATGTCGGCGACGTCATCATGAGCCAGGATGGTCAGGTCGAGGCGATTCTGGTCGATGTCGGCGGCTTCCTCGGCATCGGTACGCGCGAAGTGGCAATCGGACTCGACAATATCGAGTTCATGGTCGACGATCGGGAGAACTGGTTCGTTTATACTCCCTTCACCCAGGATCAGCTCGAGAATCAGCCCGAGTACGACAAGGACACCTATGCGCAGGACCGCGATAGGCAGCTGCTGATCGTACGCTGAACCGCTACCATTGTCTTTGCGAGGGCCCCGGCGCGATGCCGGGGCCTTTCTGTTGCCGGCAAGTCCGTGGAACCTGACCGCAAGGTCGACCGTTCGACGCTGACAGCAAGGAGCATGGCCATGACCCAGCAAGTGCCGCGACCGGAGCCGGATCCGTCTCCGTCTCCGCCCGATCCGTTTCCGCCCAGGCCGGTGAGAGAGCCGGATCCGACCCGGTTGCCCGACGAGGACCCTGTGCCGAATCCGGACGAAAACACAGAACTGCCCCGTCACGTTCGCTGGTAAGTCTCTGCTGCCGGCAGGTCCACCAGCCGCGGTGCCGGAACGACGGCGCGCACAGGGATTGCAATGCAGCTCTTTCCACGGTGAAATCGGTCAGCGGGAACGAATCATCGAGCGGATCGATGCTGAGGCAGAAAGAGCTGGATCGTCTGCGTGCCGAGCTGGCGCGGCTACGGCGCGAGATGGAGAGCGAACCCGTTCCCGATCGCCTGATCGAACTCGCTCGCCGGCTCGAGGCCGAGCTCGAGCGCATGCGCGCCGATCAGTAAGCTTCCAGATCCAGTAAACTTTCAGGCCGAGGCGCGATTCTCCGGAACCGGTCGGGCGGCGACTCATTATTACCGATGTGAAACTCCACAGATCTCAGCAGGGAGATCAGTCCGTGCCAGGACTGAAACAGCAGAAATCGGCCGGTCCGCAATCGGAACTCGTGCAGCTCATACCGGCGCTGCGCGCCTTTGCGCGGACGTTCTACCGTGAGCCGAACGAAGCCGACGACCTGGTACAGGACACGCTGACCCGGGCGCTGGGGGCCCTGCATCAGTTCCGGCCAGGCACCAGCATGAAGTCCTGGCTGTTCACCATTATGCGCAATACCTTCTATACGCGGATCCGCATTGAAAAGCGCGAGGCCCCGGGAGCAGCGGACTGCGCCTCGCTGCGGCCGGCAACCGACGCGACGCAGGAATGGTCGGCGCGAGGCCGTGAGATCGCCGAGGCGATACAGCGGCTGCCGGAACAGCAGCGTGAAGTGCTGATGCTGATCGGCGTGCTCGGCGTCTCCTATGAGGAAGCGGCGCAGGTCTGCGGCTGCGCCATGGGTACGGTCAAGAGCCGGTTGCATCGCGCGCGGCTGCGCCTCCTGGAGGAACTGGGAGAAGAGTCGCTGCAAAGTTCGCTTGAACGGGACGAACATCACCCGGTGGCGTCCATCCAGCGTTGATTTGCTTCCTCGACACGGACGACTACATCCCGCAAGGGCATATGGAGGAACATGAAGATGAAAGTCAGGACGGATCCGGAATCCATCCGCCCGGTACCGGCCGCCGGAACAGGGCAGAATGCGGCAACGGTCATAGCCGTGGATCGCGCCGGCAATGCCACCGTGCGTGAGGATCAGGGACAGGCGGGTGACGGCGCTCCGCGCCGGACCGGTCGGGATGCTTGAAAATTTCTGGTTGCAGGGCAAAATCCCTGTAGGGAAAGCGCGTGAAAGGAAGGACCATGATCACAAGAGTGAGCCGGGACTTCGAAAGGCAGCTTCAGGGATACGGGCTGACGACGGCGGAGATCCACTATCACATGCCGGACCATCCGCACCTGCTGCAGACCTACATCTGGCAGGAATACGATCTTGCGCCGCATTTTCCGGAGCTGAACGGGTTCCTGGAGTTCTGGCGGCAGTCGCTGGATGGCGCGCTTCACTCCGTGCGCGTTGCGCATCAGCTGCTGATCAAGCCCTCGGAATGGCGGGCCGTCAACGGAATCCTGACCATCCATTGATCCTGGCGCTGGAAGCGGCAAGGCCGGGCAAGTGCCCGGCCTGTGCCTGAAGCTTGGCGAACCCGGTTTACCAGGACTTGCGCAGCCCGATATTGCCCGAATAGGCGCGATACTCATCGCCGCCGAACTGGATGCTGCCCCTGGCATAGGCGGTCCAGCCATTGCCGAGGCCGACGAGATTCGCACCCGCAGCAATTTCGCCGATCGTGCCACCGGCGTCATAACCAACCGGCAAGTCGAAGCTGTTGCCCACCAGCACCGCGCCATAATCACCGTGGAACTCGTTCCAGACGCTGGCTTCCAGCCAGGGCTCGACGCGCGTCGTTCCGTTGTTGACCCTGGCGCCGATGCGCAGTCCGAGCCGGCCGCGAAGGCTGCTGGCGTCGTCCATGGCCACGTCGGTCCCCAGCACATTGAAATCATCGAAGCTGGTATGGACATAGGCCAGCGTCGCCTTTGGCTCGACGAACATGCCGTGCGCGGCGTCAATGCGATAGCCTGCCTCCATGATGGCGCCGATGGAGCGGTAGTCGGCCCTGGCCTCCGCCGAACCCGTGCCATCGCTGAACTTGTAGTTCATGCGCCCGAAATCGCCCTTGACCGCGGCATCGAGATACAGCCCGCCGTGGAAATAGCTCGCATAGGCGCCAACTGATCCCTGGCGGAACCCGGCCCGGGTGTTCGACTGGTCGAAGTCGAGATCCGATGAGGTATAGCCGCCCATCAGGCCGGCTACCCAGCCCGTATCGTGGCCATCGGCCGAGCTGCCGTCTTCGCCGAAGTCGAAGCCGGCCATGAATCCGAGCCAGCGCTGATTGATCTGGTCGTTCCAGACATAGGTCTGGCCGATCAGACCGGCGGGAGCGTTCACGACATTGCTCATGTCACGTTCCAGCGTGCCACCGAAGACCCGCCCCCACATGCCGTAGGCATGGCTGGAGCCGCCGGCCGGATAATCGGCGCCCGACGAAGCATTCTGCGGATCCGTGCCGCCGCGCAGATCTGCCATGCGGTCGAGCCAGGTGCTGGCGGACAAGTGCCACAGATTCTGCACGCCATAGGCAAAAGCCGGGAATTCGTAGGCTTCGGCGTCGCCGGTGCTCGCCAGCACCCATTCGGCATAGCCGTCATCATTGACGGGTGTTTCACGCAGATAGGCATTGTAACGGAACAGGCCCTTGTCAATGCCATTGCCGCCATTGAGCGTGAAATCGGCGCTGTCCGTCTCGCCTCCGACCATGGCGAAAACCACGCCTTCCGGATTGTACTCGCCCGGACCGTCATCCAGGTCGTTTACAATGAGCGCGGTGGTCAGCGATGCGTTCGTGGTGTCATGAACGATATCGCCGCCGATCGTCAGGACATCGCCAGCGCCACCGGCTCTCAACTCGGCGTCGAACTCGAGGAAGCCACCGGCGACGAAATCGGAATCGCTGAGGATCAGCGCATCGCCCTGCCGGCCGTCCTGCATCGAGATCGTGCCGCCGACGCTGTTGTCGAATGTCTCGAGCCCGGCGATGGTTACCGAGGCGGGCGCCATCCGTTCCGCCAGTCTCACAAGGCCGGCATTGATGAACTCGTCCTCATCGTCGCCGAAATCACTGTCGCCGCGTGCATCGAAGGTGCCGGAGGCGGCATTGATGAAGGTGTCATTGCCGTCGTTCATTTCGACGAAGCCGGAGACGCGCCCCAGATTCGCGACGGTGGAATTGCCGTTCCCATTTCGGATCGCGAGGTCATTGCGCGAGCCGATGGAGCCGAGATTGAGCAGCAATCCGCCGTTTTCGCCATTGAAGTCCACGCCGGCACTGCTCTTGCCGGTCCCGCCATTGACGTCGGCGAGGACGGTCACCGCGGTGTAACCGGTACCGGCCGCATGAATGCCGGTCGATTCGGCGCCGCTGGCATCGACATCGCCCAGGGCGACAACCGTGACATCGAGGTACGAGGTGACGTCCATGCCGTGGGAATAGTCGCCGGCAGTGCTCACCGGGCCGGCAATGACGGTCGCCCCCGCGCTTCCCAGCACCTGAATGCCGTCCGAGAAGTCTTGCTGCGTGCTGACCGAGCCGGCGAGCACGAAGGCCTCGCCAATCGTATAGACGTCGATACCTGTCGCGCTGTTGCCATCGGTCGTCACCACCCCGGCAATGACGTTGGCGTCGCCATCGACGGAGACATTGATTCCCTCGGAATTTGCGCTCGAAGTGGAGACCCTGCCGGCGAGCACCGTCGCGTCACCATTCGTACGGACAAAGATGCCGTCGGAATTTTCGCCGTCCGTCCGGACATTGTTCGCCAACACCACGGCGAGACTTTCAGCCAGCGCGGTGATGCCCGCGGAATTATCCCCTTCCGTCAGGACTGTCCCGGTCGCCAGCACGCCCGCGACGCCGGTAAGCGCCTCGGCCCATACGCCGCCGGATCCGTTGCCGGTGGTGGTGACATCGTCCACGACAGCGAGCGCAATCCCGCCCTGCACCGCGTCGAGCGCGCCGGAGACAATGTCCGTGAGCCAGCCTGCGCCGCCGGGAACGCCGGAGAGATCGCCAAACACATCGCCCGCCAGGCCGGCCAGGCTGCCGGCCAGCTCTCCCAGCGGTCCGGTCATTTCGGTTGCGACGACGCGAACGCCGATGGCATTGTTGCCACCTGTCCGGACATGTTCGTGCGCGTGACCGAAGGCAATGCCGCCCGCCTCGACATTGATGCCGGTCGCGCCATCGCCGGTGGTCGTGACGTCCTCGGCAACGGCAAAGGCAAGACCGTTGCCTGCAATGACATCAATGCCGGTATCCACGCTGGTGACATCTCCGGCAATGACGCCGGCGCCGCCCATGCCGACCGAGGCGGCGATGCCGCCCGCGGCCGTGGAGGTCACATCTCCCGCAAGCACGAACGCAATGCCGACACCGTCATCGAGGGGGCCAATGACCGGATGATCGTCCAGACCGAGTGCCTCGAAGACATCGCTGAACGTTCCGCCCGTGACATGCGCCTCGATGCCCATCCCGCTGGCCAGCACATTGCCGACGTCGACAATGGCGGCGCCTGCTCCCGCAATGGCGCGAACGCCGAAGCCGTTCTCGGCGGTGACGTCACCGGCATCGACGGCAATGATTCCCAGACCGGTACCGGCATTGATGCCGTCCCCGCTCCCGGACGTCACATTGCCGGCAGAAATCTCAATGCCGCCAAATCCGGGGAGATCGAAGCCGAAGGCACTGATGCCGGTGATCTCGGCATTGATCCCGGTTCCCTCGCTCTGCACCGTGCCGACATCGATGGAAATTCCGCCGGTCAGCAGGCCGAGCGGGTTGAACCCGCCTTCCCCGGCGAGCGACAGCAGCGATGCGCCGATCTGGGTCTGGGCATTGATGCCGAAGCCGCCATCCGCCGTCACATCGCCTGCCACAATGTCGATGCCGCCAATGCCGGTCACGGCGTTGATGCCGTTGCCGCCGGCTGCAACATCCCCCGGCCCGTCCTCGCCTTCCACCACGATGGAAATTCGGCCGATACCGGAGAAGATATTGTAGTCGAAAAGGCTGAATCCCTGGATCTCCGCATTGATGCCGTCGCCGCCGGCATCGACGCTCCCGGCGACAATGGAGATACCGTCGACGGCGCCGCCGAGAATGGTCTCGAGCCCGAGATTCTTCAAGTTGAGAGCGGATCCGGCTGTCGCATTGATGCCAGTTTCGGCAGACGTGACATCCCCGGCTGTGATTGAAATGATGCCAATATCGGTTTCGGCATTGATTCCGCCGCCATGATGCGAGGTTACATTGCCGACACCGATGTCTACGTTCCCCACGGCCGGAAAGGAGGGAAGGTCCACCTTGAAGAATAGCAGATCCAGTTCACCACCGCCAAATCCGTGCACCTCTGCGTGGACGCCACTGCTGTAACTTTCAATGTCCCCCGCCTCGATCCGGATATTTCCCGAGCCGGTAATGGCATTGATGCCTTTCTGGTCGGGATGAATGGCGAGCACGTCCTGGACATCGATATCGATGTCGCCATTGGAGTAGAAGGTCGAGGTGACTTTCGAGCCAAAGACTTCGAGGTACCCCGTGGTTCTTACCTGCACATCCACGCCTGCGGGATCGCCTGGATCCGTTTCGATATCGTCCGGGGTCGAAGCACTGCGTGGCCGCGGTGCAAAGAGATCGCTGAAGTTGGTGCCCGCATTCACAAGATCGGGCGTCGTGTCGATGATGGCCTGAGCCGCTGCATGGTTCATTGCAACCGGCGACACCATCGCGGCGGCCAACAGCGCCGCGATTGCCGTGCCGGAAGCCAAACGATCGAGTCTCGAACGAATCGAGTTGTGCATTTCCAATCTCCTGCCCCGCGCGAGAGAGCGCGCGCAAACCCCGGAACTGAATGCTTCACACATTCATGTTTCCGGAAGAGCTAACCCGATATGCGACATTGTAATTCCCTTTGGCAGCACCCGGCGCGAGAATTCAGAGAACTCTTCAGGAATCTGTGAGGAGTGTGCCGGAAATGGCACAGACCGACAGAGTCCTGTTTAGGAAATATCAACCATAATCCAGCGTTCTTAATATGGATCTTGTTGAACTTTCATGATCATTATTACAATAAACACGCTGTGCGCAGAATGATTTCCAGGACATTTTGCCCCAACCTCAAATGGAATTTCCCATCACACAAATTATTTAACAGTCGAAGTATTCTGTCTCCTGGGTTAGACGAGATCACGGGAGGTAAATCGATCCCGTTCCATCCGCCACGGGCTGGGCTAATATCGCCGCCAGCAGAGTGAATCGACGTAGAGGAAAACAGAATGAAGAGCTGGTTCGAGAGCGCACCGCAGCTGGTCGACGTCGCCATGGGGCGAAGCCCGGCGGACTGCGTGATCCGCAAGGTGCGCTGGGTGAATGTCCACTCCGGCGAAATCATCCCCGGCACCGACATCGCCATCTCCGCGGGACGTTTCGCCTATGTCGGCCCCGATGCTTCGCATGCCGTCGGCGACAATACCCGGATCATCGACGGAGAAGGCCAGTATGCGGTGCCCGGCCTTTGCGACGCGCACATGCATGTCGAGAGCGGCATGATCACGGTCACGGAATTCGCCCGCGCCGTCATTCCCCATGGCACCACCTCCATGTTCATCGACCCGCACGAAATCGCCAATGTGCTCGGACTCGAAGGCGTCCGGCTGATGCATGACGAGGCCGCGGCGCTGCCGGTGAACGTCTATGTGCAGATGCCGAGCTGCGTGCCGAGCGCGCCGGGGCTGGAAAATGCGGGAGCGAGCCTTGGTCCGGACGAAGTGGCGGAGGCCCTGACCTGGCCGCAGATCATCGGACTCGGCGAGATGATGAACTTTCCGGGCGTCGTCGGTGGCGATACCCGGATGCTGCGCGAGATCGCGCTGACGCAGAAAGCCGGCAAGACGGTGGGCGGACATTATGCCTCGCCGGACCTCGGCCTGCCCTTTCACGCCTATGCGGCGGCGGGCCCGGCCGACGATCACGAAGGCACGCGCCTCGAGGATTGCATCGCCCGGGTGCGGCAGGGCATGCGCGCAATGCTGCGCCTCGGCTCGGCATGGTACGATGTTGCAGCCCAGATCAAGGCGATCACCGAGCTCGGCCTCGATTCGCGCAATTTCATCCTGTGTACCGACGACAGCCATTCCGGCACGCTGGTACATGAGGGCCACATGAACCGGGTCGTGCGCCACGCCATCGCGCAGGGATTGCGGCCGGTGACGGCCATCCAGATGGCGACCCTCAACACCGCGCAGCATTTCGGGCTGGAACGCGAGATCGGTTCGATCGCGCCCGGCCGGCGCGCTGACCTGATCCTGACGCCGGACCTGCCCGGCCTGCCGGTGGCGCTGGTGATGGCCAGGGGCGAGGTACTGGCCCGCGACGGCCGGCTGGTCGCCGATATTCCGTCCTATGCCTATCCGGCATCGGCGCGCGGCACGGTGCGTCTCGGAAGACGCATTGAACCGGCCGATTTCGACATTCCAGCGCCCGCCGGCCGCAGCCAGGTGCGGGCGCGGGTGATCGGCGTCATCGAGAACCAGGCACCGACGCGGGCGCTCGAGCGCGTCCTGCCGGTGCGTGACGGAATTGTCGCAATGGACCCTGCCGGCGATGTCTGCCAGATCGCCCTGGTCGAGCGGCATCGGGGAACCGGCGCGGTAGCCAACGGCTTCGTCACCGGATTCGGCTATGACCGGCCCTGCGCCGTAGCCAGCACGGTGGCGCATGACAGCCATCACCTGATCGTCGTCGGCACCGACAAGAGGGACATGGCGCTCGCCGCCAACCGTCTCGGCGAGATTGGCGGCGGCGTGGCCGTATTCAGCGAAGGAAGGGAACTCGCACTGGTCCGGCTGCCGATTGCCGGCCTGATGTCCGACAAGCGCGCGGAGGCGGTTGCCGCCGAGGCGCAGGCGATGATCGAGGCAATGCGCCATTGCGGCTGCAAGCTCAACAATGCCTACATGCAGCACTCGCTGCTGGCGCTCGTGGTCATTCCGGAACTGCGGATCTCGGATCTCGGCCTGATCGACGTCACCCGCTTTGCGCCGACGGAAGTGCTGATCGGGGAAGGTTGAGCGCGGCGGCTCAGAGTTCGCCCACCTGGGGTCCCCAGGTGTCGGACAATGCAAAACCCTTTCCGAACGGATCCAGCGGATCCAGCCGGAACTCCTGCCTGCCATAGACCCAGGCCTCGCCGGTAATGCGCGGAAGCACTGCCGGATACGGCCCGACCCGAGTCTCCCCGATCGCTTCGGCGACGAAGGTTCCGCCAATGATGCTGCGGGAAATGCGCCGGTCACCGGTGCGCAGCTTGCCGCGGGCATGCTGGATGGCCAGATTGGCGGAACTACCGGTGCCGCAGGGCGAACGGTCCACTCTGCCCGGCTTCAGGGTCGTGCAGGTGGTGATCGACCCGTCCTCGTTCCATTCGCGGAACATGACATAGGCAATCTCGTTCAGGCCGGGCAATTCCGGATGCTGCACCTCGATCTGGCGCGACAGGAGCGACTTTATTCCGGTTCCCGCCTCGGCAAGCGCCCGCGCCGATTCGGGCACGATGCGCAGTCCGATCTGGCCGGCGTCGAGCTGGAAATAGAATACGCCGCCAAAGGCAATGTCGCCGCGGATCCTGCCCCATGCGGGGGTGTCCACCTCCACGTCGAGCTGAAGGGCGAAGGCCGGGACATTGTCGAGGCTTACCGAAATGCAGCGCCCGTCGCGGCATTGCGCCCGGGCAATGACCAGGCCGGCTGCCGTGTCGAGGCGCACGATCGTCTCCGGCTCGGTCATGGCGACACGCCCGCTCTCCAGCAGGGCGGTGACCACGCAGATGCAGTTCGAGCCCGACATCGGATGGGCGCGGTCCGGCTGCAGCACGATGAAGGCCGCGTCGGCGTCGTCGCGGCAGGGCGGCAGCAGCAGATTGGTCGTGTTGTTGACGTTGGCGCGCGGCTCGCGCGTAAGGAACAGCCGCAGGCTGTCATCGGTGTCGTTCAGCCAGCGCATCTTGTCGAGGATGGTGGCGCCGGGAATTTCCGGCGCCCCGGCGACGAGAACGTTGCCGCTCTCGCCCTGGCAGTGGACCAGCAGCAGTTCCAGGCTGCGATCGAACCTCATTTGATATACCATCCCCAGGGTTCGTCGCTGACATAGCTGGTGATCTGCTTGGTCTCCAGATAGTTGTCGAGACCCCAGCGGCCGAGCTCCCGACCTATGCCGGACTGCTTGTAGCCGCCCCAGGGAGCCTCGGTGAACGTAGGCTGCGAGCAGTTGATCCAGACGATACCAGCCCGGAAGGCCCGGGCAACACGTTCCGCCCGTTCCGTATCCGCCGACATGACCGCCGCGGCAAGGCCGTAGGGCGAATCGTTGGAGAGGCGGATCGCCTCTTCCTCGGTCTCGAAAGGCCGCACGCAGACGACCGGCCCGAAGATTTCCTCCCGCCACGCATCGGCGTCGAGCGGCACGTCGGTCAGCACGGTCGGCGCGACCCAGTAACCGCGATTGAAACCCTCCGCCTTGCCGCCGCAGGCAAGCCTTGCTCCCTGCCCGACCGCCCGGTCGATGTGGCCCAGCACCCTTTCATATTGCATCCGGTTGACGAGGGGACCGAGCAGCGTGCCTTCCTCCAGCCCATTGCCGATGCGGATCTTTCCCGCCTCGGCAACCAGCCGCTCGAGCAGGCGCGGATAGAGCTCCTTCTCGACGAGCACGCGGGAAGTGGCGGAACAGACCTGGCCCTGGTTCCAGAAAATGCCGAACATCACCCACTCGACCGCCTTCTCCAGGTCGCTGTCGGCGAAGACGACGAAGGGCGACTTGCCACCAAGCTCGAGACTGACCCGCTTGATGTCCCGTGCCGCGCCCGCCATGATCTGCGAGCCCACCTTGCTCGACCCGGTAAAGGCAAGCTTGTCGACGTCCGGGTGGTCGACCAGCGCCTGCCCGACCGTGGTGCCGAGGCCGGTGACGATGTTGAGAACGCCGGCCGGCAGCTTCGCCTCCTCGGCGATCCTGCCCAGCTCCAGCGCCGTCAGCGAGGTCGACTCGGCAGGCTTCAGCACCATGGTGCAACCGGCCGCCAGCGCCGGAGCCACTTTCCATGCCGCCATGAGCAGCGGATAATTCCAAGGAATGATGGCGGCGGCCACGCCGACGGGCTCGCGCACGGCTCTTGACGTGAACCGGCTGTCCGCCAGCGCGATGTGCTCGACCTCGCCATCCAGCTCTTCCGCCAGGCCGGCGTAGAAGTCGAAGCACCCGGCGGCGTCTTCGATGTCCCAGCGCGATTCCGGCAGGGGCTTGCCATTGTCGCGCGTCTCCATGCGCGACAGCTCTTCCAGGCGGTCGCGGATGCCCCTGGCAATGGCGCGCAGATATTCCGCCCGCTGCTTGCCGCTCAGCCGCGCCCATGGCCCCTCGTCGAAGGCCTTGCGCGCGGCGCGGACGGCAAGGTCGGCATCCTTCGCGGACCCGGCCGGGATGTGATGAAAGACTTCCTCGGTGGCCGGATCGATGACTGGAAGCGTCCCTCCCTCGACCGGATCGACCCATTTGCCGTCAATGTAAAGCCTGGTCTGCATACCCACTCCTCAGATTGCACGCGTGATACCGCCGTCCACCAGCAGCGTCTGCCCGGTAATGTAGCTCGACTCCTCCGTCAGCAGGAAGGCCGCGGCCCTTGCCTGCTCCTCCACGCGGGCGATTCGCTTCAGTGCGGCCAGCTCACCATACTTCGCCACGTCGAGACTGTCCGTAAATCCGGGCGCCAGGCAGTTCATGCGGATGTTTGCCGGTCCGTATCGATCGGCATAGAGCCTGGTAAAGGAAGAAACGCCGATGCGATAGACGCTGGATGCGGGGAACCAGAGCGACGGCTCGAAGGTCGAGTAGGTCGTGACGTTGACGATGGAGCCGCCGCCCTGCGCCTCCATGATCGGCGTTACCAGCCGGGACATCCGGATCACGAATTTCAGGATCATCTCATGGGCAAGATCCCAGCTCTCGTCGGCGATCTCGAGCAGGTCGCCCTTCGGCGGATGCCCGGTGTGGTTCAGCACCGCATCGATCCGGCCGTAGCTGGACATGGCCAGTTCGACGATCGCCTTCAGATCGTCCGGATTCTGCGCCACTCCCCTGCGCGCCACGCCGCCCAGCTCGGCAGCGAGTTTCTCGCAATTGCCGGAAGGCGACATCAATGCGACGCGATAGCCCCGGGCGGTCATTTCCCTCGCGGTGGCGGCGCCGATGCCGCGGCCTCCACCGGTGATCAGACATACCTTGCTCGTCATTTCCATCCTCTCAGAACCGGTCGATTCGGTAGGGCGCCATGTCGATATCGGGTGTCCTGCCGGTCATCAGGTCCGCCATCAGACGCGCGGTCGTTGCCGCATAGGTCAGGCCGAGATGGCCGTGGCCGGTGGCATAATAGACTCCCTTGACCCGCATGGAGGGTGACATCACCGGAACAGTATCGGGAAATGCCGGGCGATGCCCCATCCACTCCCTGAAATCCTTGCATTGCAGGTTCGGCAGCGCCGTCTGTGCCCGCCGCACCGTGACCTTCGACCTGCGGAAATCCGGCGCGGCGTCAAGCCCCGCCATCTCCACCGTCCCGCCGACACGAAGGCCGCCAGCGGTGGGACTGACCATGAAGGCGCGCGCCGGCCAGATCAGGGAGTGACGAAGCGTGATGCCCGGCGACAGGATCTGGGTGTGATAGCCGCGTTCCGTTTCCAGCGGCATGGACTCGCCCAGCAGTCGGGCAAGCCTCCCCGTAAAGGCGCCGGCGGCGATGACGACTTCGTCGGCCGCAAGCATCCGGCCGTCTTTCAGCCGGACCTGGCGAACTTGTCCCCCATGCCCGAACCCGGTCACTTCGCCGCGTTCGATCCGGCCGCCGGCGGCGGTGAAGCGCTCGGCGATGCGCAGCACCAGCTGGTAGGGATCGCGCACCGTACGGTTGTCCGGGAACAGCACCGCCATTCCGATGTCACGGGAAAGTTCCGGCTCGAGATGACGGGCCTCCTCGCCGCTCAGCACCACATGCCGGAATCCGAAGCGCTCGAGCAGCTCGATATGATCGCGGTCATCGGCGAATTCGTTCTTGTCGAGATAAAGCGAAATGCAACCTTCCCGGGACAGGTCCTCTTCCATGCCGAGATCGCGCATCAGCTCGACAGTGTCGTCCAGCGCGCGCTGGCACAGGATCGCCCCCTGCTCTTCGAGCCTGCGCAGCCGTGTCGGCCGCGAGGCTGCAACGAAGCGCAGAAACCAGGGGATCAGGCGCGGCATGTAGGCGGGCCGCACGCGCACCGGCCCTTCCGGATCAAGCATCCAGCCGGGGATCTTCTTCCAGATCGCAGGCCGCGAGGCCGGCATGAACTCCGTTACGGCGATGGAGGCCATGTTGCCGAACGAAGCGCCGAGGCCCGGCGAGTCGCGGTCGACCACCAGCACCTCCCGGCCGCGCCGTTGCAGTTCCCGCGCAATCGCCAGTCCGATCACTCCGGCGCCGATCACGATCGTTGTCATGCTGTGTCAATCCTGCCAGCCATGGACCGGCTCCGCCGGCCGCGGGTCGCCGTCGAGCTTCGGCTCATCGGGTCCCGGGTTTATGTCGCCACAATGTCGACAAGTCAACTCGCCCCCTGATCACCTGACGCTGATCAGCCAGATGCCTGCGATCGCGACCAGCGCCCCTACCCATGCGGCGGCAGAAGGCTTCTCCTTGCCCGCCAGCCAGATCATCGGCAGGATCGCGACCGGCGTGGTCGAGGAAAGCGTCGCGACAAGACCGGTATTGCCGCCGCCGAGCGCCGCCATCAGGAAGATCATGCCGAGCGTGGTGCCCGTCAGGGATGCACTCAGAATCAGGCGCCATGAGCGCGGATCGGCAGGATAGCCTCCGGCGCCGCCGATTCCAAGCAGTCCCAGAAGGCCGAAACACAGCGCCGCAACGCCTGTCCGGACCGTCATGGCGTTGAAGGGATCGACGCCCGAAGCCATGGCCGGCCGGGCCAGCAGCAGGCCCACTGCCTGGCCGAATGCGGTGAACACGCCGAGAAGGATGCCCGGCACCAGGCTGCGCGAAACCGGCGGCGAGGGCGCCGGCGGAACGGGCACCACCGCGGGAACGGGCGCCGGCATGGGCGGCTTGCGGAAGCCGTCCCTGAGAAACCGGCGGGGAATGCCGATCGCGAGAACGATGCCCGTCAGCACCAGAATCACGCCGGCCAGTTGCAGAAGCGAAGCAGTTTCGCCCAGGAAGAGATAGCCGAGGCCGAGGGAGAAGGGCGCTGTCAGCGAAAAGAGCAGCGCGGTGATCCGCGGGCCCGTTGCATGGATCGTCGAGATATAGGCCGTTCCGGCGATCACGACGCCGCTGATTCCAGAGCCGGCCAGCAGGCCGAACTGCCACGGCTCCAGCACGCTCCATTTGCCGAGCATCGTTGCAAACAGGCAGTTCATGGCGAAAGCCGCGATGATCTGCCACTTGATGAGCTGAAGCAGCGGCAGGCGCCCCTTCAGCTCGCTGATGAAGATGGAACTGACGGCGGAGCAGCAGGCACAGAGGACGGCGAACAGTTCCGACATGCCGTCCCCGCTGCCTGTACTATGCCGTCCCGCGCTTCGGGTGGGGAAGCCCGAGATACTCGCGCAGCGTCGTCCCCTCATATTCCCTTCGCACAAGGCCGCGGCGCTGCAGCTCCGGAATGACCAGCGCGCCGAAGTCCTCGAGGCCGCCGGGCAGCGTGTCCGGCAGCACGTTGAATCCGTCGGCGCTCCCATTGAGGAAGCGGTCCTCCATCTGGTCGGCAATCTCCTGGGGAGAGCCGATGATCACCCAGTGTCCCCGGCCGCCGGCGGTCCGCCGCGCCAGCTCGGCAATGCTGAGATTCTCGCGCTGCGCCATGGCCAGCAGTAGCTGCTGGCGGCTCTGGTTTCCCTTGGTCACGGGAATGTCGCCCACCGGCACCGGCCCGTGCGGCGGATAGACCGACAGGTCGAAATTTCCGATCATCTGCGAGAGCTGGGCGATGGCGACGTCGAGATCGATCAGCTCCTGGAGCTCCGCATAGCGGTCTTCGGCTTCAGCCTTCGTCCGTCCGACCACGGGAAGGATGCCCGGCATGATCAGCATGTCGGATTCGCGCCGGCCATGCCTTGCGAGCCGGCCCTTCATGTCGGAATAGAAGGCAATCGCATCCTCACGCGCATTCTGCGCCGTGAACACGACTTCCGCGGTGCGGGCGGCGAGCTCCCTGCCGGCCTCCGATGCTCCGGCCTGGAAGATGACCGGATGGCCCTGCGGCGAGCGGGCAACGTTCAGAGGCCCGCGCACGCTGTAGTGGCGACCGCGATGATTGAGGATGTGCATCTTGTCATAATCGAGATAGATGCCGCTTTCCTTGTCATAGAGGAAGGCGTCGTCCTCGAAGCTGTTCCAGAGGCCGACAATGATGTCGACATATTCCTCTGCCCGCTCATAACGCTTGTCGTGATCGAGATGCGGCTCGGCGGTGAAATTCGCGGCTTCCTCCTCATTATTGGAAGTCACCACGTTCCAGCCGGCCCGGCCATGGCTGATGAGGTCGAGCGAAGCGAACTTGCGCGCCAGGTTGTAGGGCTCGTTGAATGTGCTCGACACCGTGCCGACCAGGCCGATCCTTTCCGTGACCGCCGCCATGCCGGCGAGGAGCGTGATCGGCTCGAAGAAGGCGGAGCGGCTGATCTTGGTCCCGGTCTTCTGGCTCGTGTCCTTCACCGCCACCGTGTCGTCCAGGAAGATGAGATCGAATCTGGCGGCCTCGGCAATGCGGGCGAGCCTGGCATATTCCCGGAAGTTGGCCCCGAGATCGGCGCAGGCGGACGGGTGCCGCCAGGATGCCGGATGATGACCCGGCGACATCAGGAATGCCCCCAGCTTCATTTGCCTCTTGGACATGAAAACTCCTCCTGATCCGGCCGGCAAGCTATCCGGCTTGCCGACAACAAGTCAACACTGTGTCAACACGCAGCAAGGGCCTCAATCCGTGCTGAAGCCCCTTCGCCGGACAAAGGCACCGAACAGCGCCCGCTGTTCCACCGCATATTGCCGGGCCTTCTCCTCTGACCAGCCATAGGGCTCGGCCGTGCCCCAGCGGTCGGGATCGCGCTGTGCGTCATAAGGCTGGATACGGGCGCGCCGTCGGTCATACGCCTCGATAAGCTCCCGGGAGCGCCGGTCGTCGAACCGCCTTTCGTGCAGGGTGACCTCGAGCGGCAGGCGGGGGCTCAGCGGCGACGGCTCGTCCGGCCATCCAAAGCAGTAAGCCGCAAAGGGAATGACCTTCTCCGGCAGATCGGCCCATTCGCAGATCTCGTCGGGAAAATTGCGGATTTCGCTGATCGGACAGCCGCCGAGACCCGCCGCTTCGGCTGCGAGGATGAACCAGCCGAGGCAGAGCGCTGCATCTCCTATGGCATTGAACAGGAGATCGAAATGGTCGTTCGCGAAGGGCTTGCCTCTCCAGCTGCTGACCTCCAGCAGCCGCCGCCCGTTGACGCAGAACAGCGCACATCGGGGCGCATCCGCGATCCAGGGCATGTGCGGCAACCGGCTGGCGATCCGTTGCCGGGTATCGAGGTCCAGCAGCACGATGTCCCTTTGCTGCAGATCGCTTTTCGAAGGCGCCGACAGCGCCGCGGCAGCGACGGTCTGCACGAGCGAGTCGGCAACGGGCCGGTCGCTGAACGACCTGCAGACCCGATGATCCGCCATGGCGGCGAAGATCTCCCCCGCGCCTGCCGGCACTTGCGTGAAGCGGTCAGGCGCACAGCCGAACCGGTCCGCAAACAGGGCTCTGTAATCGCGCCCCATCGGCACCTCTCCTCCTCCTGCCTCGTCCGACCGGCCGGGCTCGGATCATTTTCTCGCCGCGGGGTGCTCGGGCCGGGGCAACCCCAGATTCTCGCGCAGGGTCTTGCCTTCATATTCGGTGCGGAACAGCCCGCGGCGCTGCAGCTCCGGAATCACCTTGTCGACGAAGTCGGCAAGATCGCGCGGGAAGATGGGCGGCATGACGTTGAAGCCATCCGCGGCCTTCTCGACGAACCAGCGTTCCATCTCGTCGGCAATGTCCTCGGCGGTGCCGACGACGACCCAATGGCCACGGCCCGCCGAAACCGAAAGATAGGCGTCGCGCACCGTCCAGTTGTACATCTTCGCCCAATCGAGCATGAGCTGGGCGCGGCTCCACTTGCCGGTCGTGTCGATCTGCGGCATGGGGCCATCGATGTCGTAGCCGCTCATGTCCGCCTGCATGGTCTGGGAAAGCAGGTTGAGCCCGACTTCCGGCAGAACGAGATCCTGCAGCTCCTGGAACTTGCGCTCGGCATCCGCCTTCGTATCGCCGACCACGGCCATGATGCCGGGCATGATCCGGAGCTGGTCGGGCGACCTGCCATACTTGGCCATGCGCGACTTCACGTCGGCGTAGAACTTCCTGGCATTGTCGATACTCTGTTCCGCCGTGAACACGACATCGGCGAAGCGGGCGGAAAGTTCCTTGGCCGGCACGGACGTGCCGGCCTGGATGAGCACTGGCCAGCCCTGCGGCGGGCGCGCCACGTTCAGCGGTCCCTTGACCGTGAAGTGCTTTCCCTTGTGGTTGAGCACATGCAGCTTGTCCTCGTCGAAGAAGATGCCCCGCTCCTTGTCCTGCGGAAAGGCATCGTCCTCCCAGCTGTCCCAGAGCCCGGTCGCGATCTCGACGAACTCTGTCGCCCGTTCGTATCTCTCCTCCGGGGTGAAGTGCTGCTCGCGGCCGAAATTGACGGACTCGTCTTCATAGTTCGAGGTGACGATGTTCCAGGCCGAGCGGCCGCCGCTGATATGATCGAGCGAGGCGAACTTGCGCGCCAGATTGTATGGCTCCATGTAGGAGGTGGTCTGCGTGGCGGCGAGCCCGATATGGCGGGTGTGCAGCGCGAGGGCCGACAGGAGCGTGATCGGCTCGAAATGGGCGATGTTGCGGACCGTGTGCTTGAGGATCGACTTGTCCTCGGAAGTGAAGCCGATGCGGTCGGCAAGGAACAGCATGTCGAACAGTCCGCGCTCCGCGATCTGCGCCAACTCGACATAGTGCTGCACATTCGTTCCCGCATCCGCGACCGCGTCGGGATGACGCCAGGCCGCGACATGCTGGCCCGTGGGCTGCAGGAACGCACCCAGACGCATCTTTGGAGCCGTCATCTGTTTCCTCCGCCATGCTGTTGCCGTCGCCGCCCTTCGGGCGCATCCGGATTCTCGCGACAACTGTGCGGAATGACGCGAAGGGTGTCAAGTCTTGTCGGCACTGTGTCTACACGACGAAACGTCGCAGTATCAGGATTCGGAACTGGAAAGATCGCGAAAAAAGAGATAAGTCGTCATAGTGTCGACACCAACGCGGGCATTGCCTGATGCGTGCGGTTGTGGTTGTCTGACGAACATTCAGGGAGTTGCAGAGCGAATGGGAGATGAGACACAAGCGCGCCGGGTGAGGGGCGCAGGTTGGAAGAGCGTGTATGACGCGCTACGCGCAGACATCCTCAATCTTGTCCTCAAACCCGGGGAAGTGCTTGACGAGACTGCGCTCGCCGAGCGATTCGACATGTCGCGCTCGCCAGTACGCGAGGCGTTGATCCGGCTGGCCGGAGAGGAGCTGGTGGTTGCACTTTCCAACCGCAGCACCATCGTCGCGCCGATCGAAGTCAACACCTTTCCAAAGTATGTCGAGGCGCTGGATCTCGCCCAGCGCATCAATACGCGTCTTGCGGCGGTCTTCCGGACGCCCGCCGACATCAATCTGATCGCGCGCAGGCAGAAGGAATTCCAGGCCGCGGTAAGGACCGGCATTCATCTGGAGATGTCGGAGGCGAACAAGCAGTTCCACATGGCGATCGCCAGGGCCGGCAAGAATCCGTACCTGACTTCCTTTTACGAGCGGCTGCTCAACCAGGGACAGCGCATGCTCCACCTTCATTTCGATTATCTGGAGCGCACCGGCGCCGGCCACCTGCTGACCGACGAGCATGACCTCATGCTCGAGGCGATCAAGGAGCGGGACGCGGAGCGGGCCGATGCGCTGGCGCATGCGCATACGCGGCAGTTCCAGGATCAGTTCATTGCCTATCTTCGGGAGAACTACAGTTTCGACGTCGAACTCCGGGCCGGCGAACTCGTGAACCAGGCCTGACTTCAGCGGATATAGCTGCCGCCATTGATATCGATGGTCGCGCCATTTACCGACTGCTGCGAGGGCCGCAGCACGAAGGCGATCATCTCCGCCACTTCTTCCGGCATGGCCATTTCGCCGATCGGAATGTCGGCGACGGCGGTTTCCTTGCCGAAACGGGCGATGTAGTCCCTTGCCATGTCCGTATAGACCCAGCCGGGGGCGATCGCCACGGCAATGATCCCGTCCCTGCCGAAGCTGCGTGCGATCGACTTGGTGAGATTGTTGAGCGCCGCCTTGGTGGCGCCATAGGCCATGCATTCGGCCGCATAGCCGCGCTGGCCGGCGCGGCTCGCCAGATTCACGATCCTGCCGCCGCCATGGGCGCGGAAATGCCGGATGGCCTCACGGGACAGGTCCGCCGCGGCGAAGAGATTGACCTGGAATTCGCGGCGCCACGCCTGCTGCCATTCGTCGAGCTCGGCATCGACGGTGACCTCCGTGCGGATGCCGGCATTGTTGACAAGGGCGTGCACGCGACCCGTTCTTGCAATGGCCTGCTCCCAGAGCTGCGTTGCCGCCGACGGGTCGGAGAGGTCCGCCTGCAAGGCCGCACCATTGCCGCCAATCTCCTGCAGCAGCCTTTCGGCACCCTCGCGGTCCCGCCCGTAATGCAGGATCGGAAATGCTCCTTCCTGCGACAGCCTGCGCACGAGCGCCGCGCCGATCCCTCCCGTCGCGCCGGTGACGAGAATGTTCTGCCCGTGTAGCGCCTCATTCATCCGCTGTCCTTCCCTTCACGAATTCGACCAGAGCCGGTGCAGGATGCGGGCGGTTTCCGCGATCTCGGCCTCGCTCAGACCAGCCAGCTCCTCGCTCTCGAACTGCTGCCACCTGCGGCGCACATTCTCGCGCAGTGCGAGCCCGGGCTCCGTCAGGCGATAGACATTGCCCGTGCGCCGCACGATCCCCTTCTCCACCATCTCTCCGAGCGCGTCCTCGGTGTCGCGGCTGCCGAGGAAGGTCTTGCGCGCCAGATCCTGCGGGGTCATGTCGGGCGTTTCGTCGAGCGCATCCATGATGCGCGTTACCGGCAGATGCACGCCCTCCGCCTTGCGGTGCGCGTCGAACTTCTCCGAAAGCAGGTGATGGACCTTGAAGATCAGGGAAATGAGGCTGATCGCACCGGACTGGCCCGGCGACGTGTTCTCCTTCGGAAGCTCGGGCCGGACACGGACATGCGGATGGTCGGCAGGCACGGCATATCTACCCTGGACGAACAGCAGCGGCTCCCCGTCGAAGGTGCGCACATTCAGCGCCCGCCCGATCCGGATGACGTGATCCCCGCCATCGTGGGAGGCCTCGGCAGCGCACTCGATCTGCGCCAGGGCCCCATCGAGAAGCGGCATGCCATGAAGACCGGGCTGCCAGGACTGTCCGGCGAACTTGTCCTCGGCGGCGCTGGCGAAATGGCGCGACAGGTCCACCTGATCGCGCGACAGGATGTTGATGACGAAGCCCTGGGCCTTCTGAAAAATATCGAAACTGCGTGATCCGCGCCCGATCGACCACAGCACCAGCGGCGGATCCAGCGAAACCGAGGCGACCGAGTTCACGGTCGCGCCGGCATACTGACCGTCGTGAACCGTGGTGATGATGGCGACCCCGGTCCCGAACTGGCTGAGGCATCGCCGGAAAAGCCTCGGATCTTCCGCGGGATTTCCTTCCTCCACCGGGACTCTGCCATTCATCGGGCCTCTCCTCATCTGACCGCCGGGCGGGCGGCGGTGCCATTCTTGCCGACACTGCGTCGACATGTCAATTGCCGGGCACGGCGGCCCACGGCCGCACCAACGGCCAAGGTCGGCCGCGCCAACCGGCACTCAGAAGCGGAAACTGGTGAAACCGGACAGGAATTGCTGGATCGGAGGCTCGGAAGGATTCTTCAGGATCTCCTCCGGCGTTCCTTCGGCCAGGATCCTGCCGTCATGCAGGAACAGGACACGGTCCGCCACATGATAGGCAAAGCCCAGTTCGTGCGTCACCACGACCATGGTCATCCCGTCCGAACTCAGATCCTTCATGACGCTCAGCACTTCGCCGACCAGTTCGGGATCGAGCGAGGAGGTCACCTCGTCGAACAGCATTGCCTGCGGCTGCATGGCGAGCGCCCTCGCTATCGCCACGCGCTGCTGCTGGCCGCCGGACAGGCGCGAGGGATATTGCATGGCCTTGTCGCGCAGGCCGACGCGGTCGAGCTGGCGAATGGCTTCGGCCTCCGCTTCCGCCTTGCTCTTGCCGAGCACGATCCGGGGGCCCTCCAT
Source organism: uncultured Rhizobiaceae bacterium (assembly GCA_964386015.1). Taxonomy (GTDB): domain Bacteria; phylum Pseudomonadota; class Alphaproteobacteria; order Rhizobiales; family Rhizobiaceae; genus CAYLGY01. The sequence continues at coordinate 23,078 of CAYLSN010000011.1, forward strand.
GACATTTGCCAGCACGCTCATGTGCGGAAACAGGTTGAACTGCTGGAAGACCATGCCGACATGCTGCCGGTGTCTCGACAGGGTCGCCTCGTCATAGCGGAAGGTCGGAGCGTCGTGAAGCGTGCCGACCTCCTTGCCGATGACCTTTCCCTGCACGGCAATCCGTCCCGCCGTCGGATACTCCATGAAGTTCAGGCAGCGCAGAAGGGTGCTCTTGCCGGAACCGCTGGAACCGATGAGGCAGACGGTCTCCCCTTGCGCGATGGACAGGTCGACGGCGCGCAACACATGAAGCTCGCCAAACACCTTGTGCAGCTTCTCGACCTTGATGAACTCCGAATTCGCTTGATTCATGACGGACGCCTGAGATTGCTGTTGAGCTTCCACTCCAGCCAGTAGGAAAGGATAGCCAGCGGATAGATCAGAAGGAAGAACAGGATGGCCACGATCGTGTAGATTTCCATCGGGCGATAGATGGTATTGGCCAGCTCCTCGCCGCGAAACAGGAGCTCGCTGACCGCGATCGCGGAGGCAAGCGAAGTTGCCTT
>CAYLSN010000012.1:0-22744 GCA_964386015.1 uncultured Rhizobiaceae bacterium
AGTAATAGGGAGTGGAGTGGCAGATCTCGGCATTGCCGTCGATGACGGCGTCGAGTGCCTGCAGCGCCGGGACCAGTTCGCCGGCGGAGTACACCTGGATGACCAGGCGACCGCCCGAGGCGGCCTGGATCTTGTCGGCAAATCTCTGGGCGCCGACGCCGATGCCCGGGAAATTCTTCGGCCAGGTGGTTGCCATGCGCCAGGTGATCGTCCCCTGCGCGATGGCCGGCATGGGAAAGGCGGATGCCCCTGCCGCGGCGACTCCCGCCATGCCTGCCGTCCTGATGAATGATCTGCGGTCCATGATGCTTCCCCTCCTTGCGAGCCTGCATGCTGGCTGAATCTGAACGATAGTGGCATTCCCGCAGCGCTGCAATGCTCTCGCCGGGAGTGCGGCAAAGTTCCTTTTGCCCCCCTATTGCGCTGCGAATTAAACTTGATTATTGGAGTCAAGTATCACTGCGCCGGCGGCGGGACATGCTTCATGCTCGCCCGCGGCCGGCGCGGCGGTTCCGGCGGTCGGGCCGCCGGCGCCGCATGAAGGAAGGATCGTCCGCACAGGGCATCCGGACCCGCCGAGCCAGCCCCGGGCAAGCCAGGCGCCGACAGAAGATGTGAGACGGAAGGGGCCATGAGCGTTTCGAGGGCGCAGGATCAGGACTGTGGCGAATCGCCGGTACGCATGCCGGGACCGCCGGGGCCGGAGGAGCAGCCGGTCTATACCAGCCAGCAGCTTTTCTGCGGCGCGACCGAGATCGGCATCGATCACCGCGGTGCGCGCTACCGGCTCAGGATTACCCGTCAGGGCAAATTGATTCTGAACAAGTAGGGAGCACCCAATGAGGACCGGGGAACAACCGACGCCCGCCGAGATTCGCGCGGCGCGGGCAGACAATCCGAAGATGCGGGAGAGGGATCTGGCGGCAAGGCTCGGAATTGCCGAAGCCGAGCTCGTTGCCGCCTTCTGCGGCGAAGGGGCGATCCGTGTCGATCCGGACTACGACAAGGCCTTCCCCGCCCTGAAGGAGGCAGGGCCGGTACTGGCGCTCACCCGCAATGAGGGCGCGGTGCATGAAAAGATCGGGGTCTACGAGAAATATTCGGGCGGCAAGCATGCCGGGCTCGTCCTGGGCGAGCAGATCGACCTGCGCATGTTCCCGAAGCACTGGAGGCATGCCTTCGCGGTCGAAAGGCGCGACGGAGGCGAGATCCGGCGCAGCCTGCAATATTTCGACGCCGCAGGCAATGCGGTGCACAAGATCCATGTCCGGCCGGAGACCGATCTTTCCGCCTGGCAGCGCCTGATCGATGCCCTTGCCGTGGACGACCAGTCGCAGACGCTCGAGGTCGAGCCGCCCGCGCCCGGCGAACCGGCGCCGGCCGAGGTGCCGGTGGAGGAGCTGCGCGACCGCTGGAGCAGGATGACCGATACGCATCAGTTCGCTCTGCTGTTGCGGGCGCTGAGGCTGCCGCGTCACGCCGCCGTCGCCTCGGTGGGCGAGGACTATGCCTGGCAGATCGACAATGATGCTGTCGTCAGCATGATGGAAGGCGCGGCCGCCAGCCAGCTTCCGATCATGTGCTTCGTCGGCAATCGGGGCTGCATCCAGATCCATTCGGGGCCGATCGCCCATCTGCGCCGCACGGGGCCGTGGATGAACGTGATGGACGAGGATTTCCACCTGCATCTGCGCACGGATCTGATCGCCAGCACCTGGGCGGTGCGCAAGCCGACCGAAATGGGGCATGTCACTTCGGTCGAGGCCTATGACGCCGGCGGGGAGCTGATCATCCAGTTCTTCGGCAAGCGCATCGAGGGCCAGGATGAGCGCACCGGCTGGCGCGAGCTGGTCGAGAGCCTGCCGCGCCCGCAGTCGCGCGCCGCGTGAGCGCCCGCATGCCGCTCCACCGCCGCATCTTCCGCACCGGCGCGATGCTGCTCGCCGGCGTCGCGATCGTCAGTCAGATCGCCTCCGCCTCCCTGGCCGGCGAGCGCATTGTCGCCATTGGCGGCTCGGTCACGGAAATCATCTTCCGGCTCGGCGAAGGCGGCCGGCTGGTCGCCAGGGATACGACCAGTACCTGGCCGCCGGAAGCGGAGGCGCTGCCGGACATCGGCTATATCCGCGCATTGTCGCCGGAGGGCGTCCTGTCGGTCGAACCGGACCTGATCCTGTCGCTCGAAGGCGCGGGCCCGCCCGAGGCCGTGGCGCTGCTCCGGGAGGCGGGAGTGGGCTTCATCGAGATTCCGGACGGCAATACCGCGCAGTCGATTCTCGACAAGATCCTCGCCGTCGGTGCGGCGCTGGAGGTCGAGGACAAGGCCGAGGCCCTGGCACGGGAGGTCGGGCAAGGCCTCGCTTCAGTCGGGAGGCTGGCGCGGCAGGTCGGGGACCGCACGCGGACAATGTTCATCCTGGCGGTGCAGGATGGCCGGATCCTTGCCTCGGGCCGGGACACCCAGGCCGACGGCATCCTCGCCCTTGCCGGAGCCGAGAATGTCCTCGGCGACTTTGCCGGCTACAAGCCGGTCAGCGACGAGGCAATCGTCGCCGCTGCGCCGGAAGCAATTCTGGTGATGAGCCGGGGGCCGCAATTCGGGACGCAGCGCGAGCAGCTCCTTTCCCATCCGGCCATCGCCGCGACGCCGGCGGGCAGGAGCGGGCGCATCGTCGCCATGGACGGCATGTATCTGCTCGGCTTCGGGCCGCGCACCGCAGAAGCGGCGCAGGATCTGCATCGTGCTCTCTACGGACGGGACGGAGGCGAGTAGCAAGGTGGCGCAGCGGGCCCGCATCTCCGCCATTGCAGCCCTGACCGACGCAGCGGGCGACCGGAGCTACCGCGCCCGCGCCGCGATCCTTGTGCTGGCCGCGACCCTCGCCGTGGCGGCGCTCTGGTCCCTGAGCTCAGGGCCTTCCGGCGTGTCGGCCGGCGAGGCGGTGGCCTATTGGCTCGGACTGGTCGACGCCATGCCCGAACGCGACCGCATCATCCTCGAACGGATCCGCCTGCCGCGGGTGGCAGGCGGCATGCTGATCGGCGCGTCCCTGGCGGTTTCCGGCGCAGTCATGCAGGGTCTGTTCCGCAATCCGCTCGCGGATCCGGGAATCGTCGGCGTGTCGGCGGGCGCCGGGCTAGGTGCGGTGACGGTGATTGTGCTGGGCGGCGCGCTCGCGGCCAGCCTGCCGGGCGGCCCGTTCCTGCTGCCGGTCGCCGCCTTTCTCGGCGGGCTGGCAATGACGACGGCTCTCTACCGTATCGCCACACGGCACGGACGAACTTCGGTCGCCACCCTGCTGCTGGCGGGAATCGCCCTCGGAGCCTTCGCCAGCGCGGCGACCGGCCTCCTGGTGTTCCTGGCGGACGACCAGCAGCTGCGCGACCTGACCTTCTGGAGCCTCGGTTCGCTGGCGGGATCGAGCTGGACCCGGATCGTTTCCGCCGGCCCGATCATGCTGGCGGCGGTGGCCGGAGCCATGCTGCTGGCGAGGCCGCTGAATGCAATGGCGCTGGGCGAAGCGGCGGCGGTGCATCTCGGCATCGGCGTGCAGCGCACCAAGAATCTGGCAATCGCCGTGGTCGCGGCCGCGACCGGCGCTGCGGTCGCGATTTCGGGCGGGATCGGCTTCGTCGGCATTGTCGTGCCACATCTGCTGCGTCTGGCGATCGGGCCCGACCACCGCTATCTGCTGCCCGCCTCGGCATTGCTCGGGGCGCTGTTTCTCATCCTTGCCGACGCGATCAGCCGTACGGTCGCCGCTCCCGCCGAACTGCCGATCGGCGTCGTCACCGCTGCCATCGGCGCGCCCTGCTTCCTGTGGATCCTGTTGCGCCGGCGCGGGCTGCTCGATCACTGACATGCGCATCGAAGCACGCAATCTGGCCGTCAGCCTCGGGCGACATTCCATCCTGCATGGCGTGGACTTCACCGCGCGAGCGGGCGAGGTGACGATGATTGCCGGGCCGAACGGCTCCGGCAAGACGACCCTGCTGCGGGCGCTCACGGGCGAGACGCGATATCGCGGCAGCATTCTCTTTGGCGGCCGGGAGCTTGCCGGTCTTCCTCATCCGCAGCTCGCCCGGCTGCGCGCCGTGCTGGCGCAGGAGACGACGATCGCCTTTCCGTTCACGGTCGGGGAGATCGTCCGTCTCGGCATCCGCGACCGCGGACAGGGGCCGGGGTTCGAGGCGCAACGCGTCCGCGACGCGCTGGCGCTCGTGGATCTTCGCGGGTTCGCCGGGCGGTTCTACCATGAACTTTCCGGCGGCGAGCGCCAGCGCGTGCAGCTCGCCCGGGTGCTGTGCCAGATCTGGGAGCCGAAAGTCGAGGGCGAGCCGAGATGGCTGTTCCTCGATGAACCCGTCGCCAGCCTCGACATCCGGCACCAGCTGGCCGTGATGGAACTGGCGCGCTCCTATGCCGGACGCGGCGGCGGGGTCATCGCCGTCATGCATGACCTCAATCTCTGCGCCATGTTCGGCGACCGGATCTGCTTCCTCCGCGACGGACGTGTCGCCGCCTGCGGCGCTCCTGGCGAGGTCGTTCGCGACGAGGTCCTGTCGGAAGTGTTCGGTTGCCGGCTGGCAGTCGGTCGCGCGCCCGCAAATGCGGTTTTCGTGTTGCCGCAATCCATGAAGTATTGACGCCTGGGCATCAATACTGATATATGAAACATGAACAATGCTGCTCCATGCAGGAACAGGCATGGAGGCGGGCACCGGAATTCGCCAGGGATGATCACAGCCCAGCAATTGCGCGCGGCCAGGGCGCTTCTCGGCATCGACCAGCGGCGGCTGGCCGAACTCTCGGGCCTTTCGGTGCCGACAATCCAGCGCATGGAGGCAAGCGAGTCCGTCATACGTGGCAATGTGGATTCGCTCATGAAGCTGATCGGCGCGCTCGAGGCGGCCGGCGTGGAGCTGATCGGAGAAGGTGCGGCGAGTACCGAGGGTGGCCGCGGCGTGCGGCTGAAGCCCCCGCAGATCCCTGAAACGGAAGGAACCGCCGGGTGAGCGCCGCAACGATTCTCATCGTGGTCGCGGCGCAGCTGGGCCTGTCCGTGCTGGCGCCGTTCCTCTTGCGGGCCAACGCTTCGCGCCTGGTCTACGGGACGAGCCTCGTCCTGTCGGCGCTGATCTTCGCCGGCGTTCTCGACTTCATCCTCGATCGCGCTCCCGCCGCCGAACTCGTCCTTCCCGTCGGGCTGCCGTGGCTCGGCGCCCATTTCGCGCTGGATCCGCTGTCGGCCTTTTTCCTGCTGCTGGCCAATCTGGGCGGCGCTGCTGCGGGACTCTACGGCATGGGCTACGGGGCGTACGAGAAGGAGCCGCACCGGGTGGTGCCCTTCTTCCCGCTGTTTCTCGCGGCGATGAACCTCGTCCTGCTGGCGGCGGATGCCTTCACCTTCCTGCTGTCCTGGGAGCTGATGTCGCTGGTTTCCTGGGCGCTGGTGATCTCCGGCCACCGGCAGGCGGAGAACATGCGCGCCGGCTATGTCTATCTCCTGATGGCCGGATTCGGCACGATGGCGCTGCTGCTCGCCTTCGGCCTGCTGGCCGGACCCGCCGGCGGCTACAGCTTCGCCGCCATGCGGGAGGCCGCAGCTTCTCCGGTGCTGACTGCGGCCGTCTTCGCGCTGGTGCTGCTCGGGGCGGGATCCAAGGCCGGGCTGGTGCCGCTGCATGTCTGGCTGCCGCTGGCCCATCCGGCCGCGCCCAGCCATGTGTCGGCGCTGATGAGCGGGGTCATGACCAAGGTGGCGGTCTATGGCGTGATCCGCATCCTGTTCGACCTGCTCGACGACCCGCAATGGTGGACCAGCATGGCGGTGCTGGCCCTTGGCGGGCTGACGGCGCTGCTCGGCATATTGCACGCGCTCATGGAAACCGATCTCAAGCGGCTGCTTGCCTACAGCACGATCGAGAATGTCGGCGTCATCTTCGTCAGCATCGGGCTTGCGCTCGCCTTCGAGTCGCAACAGATGACCGGGCCGGCGGCGCTGGCGCTCGCGGCGGCGCTGTTCCATGCGTTCAATCACAGCCTGTTCAAGTCTCTCCTGTTCCTGGGTGCGGGCGCCGTGCTCGGCGCCACCGGCGAGCGCGACATGGAGCGGCTCGGCGGACTGATCCACAAGATGCCGGCGACCAGCCTGCTCTTCCTTGGCGGCAGCATCGCCATCTCCGCACTGCCACCCTTCAACGGCTTCGTCTCGGAGTGGCTGGCCTTTCAGGCCGTGCTGCAGAGTCCGGACCTGCCGCAATGGGGACTGCGGGTGATGGTCCCGGCCATGGGCGGCGTTCTGGCAATGTCGGCGGCGCTGGCGGCTGCCGCCTTTGTCCGCGCCTATGGCGTCACCTTTCTCGGCAGGCCCCGCGGCGGATCTGTGGCGCAGGCGCGGGAAACCGATGTTTTCTCCCTGGCCGCCATGTCCGCTCTCGGCGTGCTGTGCCTGCTGGCCGGGCTCCTGCCCGGTCTCGTGATCGACGGGTTGCTGGCGCCGGCGACGGTGCATCTCGTCGGCGCCCGCATGCCGGCGCAGCTTTCCAATGCCTGGCTGACGCTCACGCCGATCAGCGATACGCGCAGTTCGTACAACGGTCTGCTGTTCTTCCTGTTCATCACCGCGTCCGCATTGCTGGCCGCGTTCCTGGCCCATCGCCTCAGCTCGAGGGCAACGCGGTTCGGCCCCGCCTGGGATTGCGGCTTTCCCGATCCGGACCCGGCCACCCAGTACAGCGCGACCAGCTTTTCCCAGCCGCTGCGACGGGTATTCGGCCCCTATGCGTTCCGCGCCCGCGAGGAGGTGGACCTGCCGCGGCCGGGCGAAATGCGTCCGGCGCGAATGCGCGTCAAGATGCACGACCTCGCCTGGGAAGGGATCTACCTGCCGGTCGCCGGCGCGGTCGACTGGATCGCCGGCAAGCTCAATCGCTTCCAGTTCCTCACCATTCGCCGCTACCTGGCGCTGGTCTTCGTCTCTCTCGTCTCTCTCCTGATGGTGCTCGCGCTATGGGGATGATGCTCGACCTTGCGGTTCAGGGTGCGCAGATGCTGCTGGTGCTGCTGCTGGCACCTCTGCTGACCGGGCTGGTGCGCAAGGTAAAGGCGCGGCTGCTGCGCAGGCAGGGCCCCCCGCTGCTGCAACCCTATCGGGATCTGTCGCGGCTGTTGCGCAAGGAAGTCGTCCTTGCCGGGAACGCTTCCTGGCTGTTCCGCTCCGCTCCCTATCTGATCTTCGCGGCGACATGGGTCGCGGCGGCGCTGGTGCCGACTTTCGCCACCGGACTCGCCTTCAGCTGGACCGCCGACCTGATCGCCATCGTCGCCCTGCTCGCTTCGGCCCGGTTCTTCCTGGCACTGGCGGGCATGGATATCGGCACCGGATTCGGCGGCATCGGCTCCAGCCGCGAAATGATGTTCAGCTCCCTGGCGGAGCCGGCAATGCTGCTCATCGTCTTCAGTCTCGCCCTGCTCGCCGGCGCGACGCAGCTTGCCGCCGTCTCCGGCTTCATGATGTCGTCCCAAGTCGGGCTGCGCGTCTCGCTCGGCCTGTCGCTGGTATCGCTGATCATCGTGGCGCTGGCCGAGAATGCGCGCATCCCGGTCGACAATCCCGCCACGCATCTGGAGCTGACCATGGTGCACGAGGCCATGGTGCTGGAATATTCCGGCCGGCATCTCGCCATGATCGAGCTCGCCGCCCAACTCAAGCTGCTGCTCTATGTTTCGCTGATCGCCTGCGTCTTCGTACCCTGGGGCATGGCATCGGCTGGCTCGGGCTGGACGGCCTATCTGCTCGGCGTTGCCTTGTTCGCCGGCAAGCTCGCGGCGGGCGGCGTGCTGCTGGCAATGTTCGAGACCGCGATCGCCAAGATGCGCGTCTTCCGCGTTCCCGATTTTCTTGGCGCAGCGCTGATGCTCGCCCTGCTCAGCACCCTGCTGCTGTTCGTTTCGCGGAGCCTGTGATGAACGGCCTGAGCTTCGACATTGCGCATATGCTGGCGGGGAGCCTGGTGCTCGTCAGCCTGCTCCTGCTCTACCAGGACCGGCTCCTGGCGCTGATCAACGTCTTTGCGCTGCACGCCGTCCTGCTCGCTTTGTCCGTCGCCTGGCAGGCGCTGATCCAGGATGCGCACCATCTCTTCATCACTGCCGGCATCACCTTGCTGTTCAAGGCCATCCTCATTCCCTACGGGCTGCACCGCCTCGTGCGACGGCTCGGCATCCACCGAGACATCGAATATGTCATCGGCATCGGCCCGACCATGCTCGCCGGCATCGGCCTCGTGGCGCTCTCCCTGGTGCTGATGCTGCAGATCACGGCGGAGGCAACGCCGCTCGCCCGCCAGGATCTCGCCTTCGCGCTGTCGATCCTCCTGCTCGGCCTCCTGCTGATGGTGACCCGGCGCAACGCCGTCGGTCAGGTCATCGGCTTCATGTCGATGGAAAATGGCCTCGTCCTCGCCGCGGCAGGGGCCAAGGGGATGCCGCTTGTGGTCGAGATCAGCGTCTCCTTCTCGATCCTCATCGCGTTCATCGTCATCGGCATCTTCCTGCTGCGCATCCGCGAACGCTTCGATTCTGTCGACGTGACGGCGCTGGACAAGTTCCGGGGAGAACGCAGATGAGCGGGCTCGCCTTCGACGCCGTTCTGGCGGTCCTTTTCGTGCCGGCTGTCGCCGCCGGCCTGCTGGCATTGTTGCGCGACTACCGCATGGCGGCGGCGGCCAATGTCGCGGCCAGCCTGCTTACCCTGATCGCCGCAGCCTCGCTCCTGGTAACGGGGCGACCGGAGCCGGGCGCCTATCTCTTCATCGACGACCTGAACATCGTCTTCATCGTGCTGAACAGCCTGGTCGGATTCACCACCAGCGTCTTCAGCGCTTCCTACATTGCGCACGAATTGCAGATCGGGCGGCTGACCCCGGTCAATCTTCGTTTCTACCACGCAATGTACCAGGTGATGATGTTCGGCATGAACCTCGCCTTCGTTTCGAACAATATCGGGCTGATCTGGGTCGCGATCGAGCTGGCGACGCTGACGACGGTGGTGATGGTCGGCATCTACCGCACGCACGAGGCCCTCGAGGCGGCGTGGAAATATCTGATTCTCGGCAGTGTCGGCATCGCCCTGGCGCTGTTCGGCACCATCATCGTCTACATGGTGGCGATCCCGGTGACGGGCGAGGGCGCCGGCGCCATGGTCTGGACCGAGCTGCTGCCGCGCGCGGCGGAGTTCGATCCCGCCCTGCTCAATGTCGCATTCGTCTTCCTCCTGCTCGGATACGGCACCAAGGTCGGGCTCGCGCCCCTGCATGCCTGGCTGCCGGACGCGCATGCGGAAGGACCGACGCCGATCTCGGCGGTGCTGTCCGGCCTGCTGCTCAATGTGGCGCTCTATGCGGTTCTGCGTTTCAAGATGCTGCTGGCGGCCAATCCCGATGCGATCGCGCCCGGCCCGCTGATGATCGCCATGGGGCTTGCCTCCCTGCTCTTTGCTGCCGCCATGCTCTACCGCCGCCGCGACATCAAGCGGCTGTTCGCCTATTCCTCGATCGAACATATGGGGATCATTGTCTTCGCCTTCGGCATGGGCGGTCCGCTGGCCAATTTCGCCGGGCTCCTGCACATGGTCATGCACAGCCTCACCAAGTCGGCGATCTTCTTCGCCGTCGGCCATGTGGCGCAGGTGAAGGGCACGCAGCGAATCGCCGAGATCCGCGGCCTGACCGCGTCGCATCCGGTGCTGGGCTGGGGTCTGGTCATTGCTGTCGTCGCCATTGCCGGCCTGCCGCCCATGGGGGTCTTCATGAGCGAGTTCCTGATCGTGACGTCGACCTTTGCGCGCCAGCCGCTGCTTGCGGTAGTGCTGGTGCTCGGCCTGCTGCTCGCGGTCGGCGCTCTCGTCCTGCGTCTCACGGAGATCGCGTTCGGCGATCCCAAGGGCGGCATGGCGCCGGTAGCGGCTTCGCATGCGCCGATCTATGCGCATCTCGCGCTGGTGTTCCTTGGGGGAATCTATCTGCCGCCACCGCTGGTTGCCTGGTTCCAGAACGTGGCGAGCCTGCTCGGATGAGGATGCGGTCATGACAGGCGATCCCCTTTTCGAGGCATTGCCGGCACTCGATCACCGGCCCTGGCCGCGTCATCTCGTGACCCGCCAGGGGTGGAAAGCTGCCGGCGAGCGCCTGGCCGCCGGGCAGTTCGAGCTGCTCGGGCTGTGGGGCGAAGCCCGTTTCGTCCACCTGGCGCTCAGGGCCGCCGGCAAGGTCGCCGTGCTGTCGCTGCCCTGCCCGGACCGCCGGCTGCCGAGCATCGGAGCATTGCATGCGCCGGCCATTCGCCTCGAGCGCGCCGTCGCCGAATTGTGCGGGCTGGAGCTGGAGGATGTGCCCGACACAAGGCGCTGGCTGGATCACGGCCAGTGGACCCTGACGCGGCCGCTTGGCGCCGCACAGCCGCACAAACCGCAGCAGCCGGGATATGCCTTCCTGGCGGCGGAGGGAGAACATCTGCACCAGGTTCCCGTCGGCCCGGTCCATGCCGGTATCATCGAGCCGGGGCATTTCCGCTTTCATTGCAGCGGCGAGACCATCGTCCGCCTCGAGCAGCGGCTTGGATACACCCACAAGGGCACGGAACGGCTGATGGCGGGCGCCGGGATGGATCGGGCGGCGAAGCTGGCCGGCAGGATCTCCGGCGACAGCACCGTCGCCTATGCGCTTGCCTTCGCACGGGCATGCGAGGCGGCGCTCGAATTCGAGCCGCCGGAGCGGGCGGTCTGGCTGCGGGCGCTGATGGCCGAGATGGAACGGCTGGCCAATCATCTCGGCGATATCGGCGCAATCTGCAACGACGCCTCCTTCGCCCTGATGCACGCGCATTGCGGCATCCTGCGCGAGCGGGTCCTGCGCGCCGCCGATGCTGCGTTCGGCCATCGCCTGATGCGCGACCGCATCGTGCCGGGGGGTGTCGCCGCGGATCTCGATGAATCGGGCCGGGCCGCCATCCGCGAGTCCCTCGCGGAATTGCGGCGCCGCTTTCCGCCGCTGATCCGGCTTTACGAGAATACGGCGTCGCTGCAGGATCGCACGGTCGGCACGGGCCGGCTTTCCCCGGAGCTTGCCCGGCAATATGCGGCAGGCGGCTATGTCGGACGCGCCTCGGGCCGGGACTTCGATACACGGCGCGACCTTGCCTATCCGCCCTACGACCGCTTGCGCTTCGAAGTGCCGGTGCGCCAGGACGGGGACGTCGATGCCCGCGTCTGGATCCGCATCCATGAGGTCGGCCAGAGCCTGTCCCTGATCGAGCAGATCCTTGCCGGGATGCCCGAGGGTCCGATCCGGATCGAGGTTCCCCTTCCCGGGAGGGCTGTCGAGGGCATGGCGCTGGCTGAAGGCTTCCGCGGCGATATTCTCGCCTGGCTGCGCATCGAGGCCGACGGGCGCATCGGCCGTTGCCACATGCGCGACCCGTCCTGGTTCCAGTGGCCCCTGCTTGAAGCTGCCGTCGAGGGCAACATCATCGCCGATTTCCCGTTGTGCAACAAATCCTTCAACTGCTCCTATTCCGGGCACGATCTCTGAGGACCGCCATGCGCTTCAATCCGTTCCGCAGCCTGGCGCAGACGCCGCTGACAGAAGATCCGCCGCCACTGGACGATGCGCATCTGCGCGAATTGGCGGAAGCGATGCAGCGCGCGGCGCGCCGCCGTCTCGGCCGGAGCCTCGCAATTCGCGCGGTCGACGCCGGTTCCTGCAATGGCTGCGAGCTGGAAATGCATGCGCTGAACAATGCGTTCTACAGCCTCGAGCGCTACGGCCTGCATTTCGTCGCCTCTCCGCGCCATGCGGATGTGCTGATGATCACCGGCCCGCTGACCCGCAACATGCGTGAGGCGGTTCTGCGCACATGGCAGGCGACGCCGGATCCGAAATGGGTGGTGGCGGTAGGCGATTGCGCCCGCAACGGCGGCTGTTTCGCTGGCAGTCATGCGGTGCTGGACGGCATATCCGGCACCGTGCCGGTGGACCTGCACATTGACGGCTGCCCGCCCCGTCCGGCGGAAATCCTGAAGGGTCTGCTGGCCCTTCTCGAGACTTCGGCCGGTTCCCGCGGGTGACATTTTTTCGATTGCGCGCCGGCTCCAAAGCGGCCAATCTCTGCCGGTACGGGTATGGAAAGGTACAGGGTCATGAGTGACGGGAACCAGCCAGATACATTGGCCATGCTGAAAGGTGCATTCGCGATGCGCGCCGAGGCCTATGCACAGCTCTTCGACGTGCTGCGCGAGGAATTCGGCGCCGAGCGGGCGGTGGAACTGATGTCCCGTGCCACTCACCGCATGGGCCGGGGGATGGGAAAGAAGTTTGCCGCCTACGGACCCGACGACCTGCGGGGCCTCGGCGATGCCTTTCTGGGCGGCATTCCCTGCGCCGCCGACATGTTTGCGCCGGATGTGCAGCGCAGCGACGACGAGCGGCTGGAGATCCAGTTCCACCGCTGCCCGCTGAAGGACCACTGGGTGGCTGCCGGCAGGTCCGACGAGGATGTCGAACTCCTGTGCAAGGTGGCGGGAGCGATCGATGTCGGCCTGTTCACCGAGGCCGGGTTCACTTTCAAGGGCGAGACGTGGCAGCGAGGCCGCTCCGGCTGCTGCCTGCTCAGGGTTGAGCCAGGTCCGGCTGCCGGCAGGGGTGCATAGGAAAGAATTTTCTACTCGCGCTGCCTGCCGCGCAAGCGGGTGCCTCGGTTCGAGGCCGTTTCAGGCCTATGTTGAGAACTAAACAGCGGGCGATGGCGCCCGCGCGGCAAAGCGATGGGAGAGTGGACATGCGCAATTCAGGGAAATGGCTGAGCGGCCTCGCCATGGCGGCGGTCCTTGCAGCCGGCATGCTGCAGGCGGATCTCCGCCCCGCTTCGGCTCAGGAGGGCGAGACGGTGACGTTCGGCTTCTTCGCGCCGCTGACCGGCCGCTTCGGCGCCAATGGCCAGCGGTTCAAGGAGGCGGTCGACCTGTTCGTCGAGCGGACCAATGCCGATGGCGGCCTTGGCGGCAAGCAGCTGGTCGTGCTGCAGGAGGACGATCGCGGCGAGCCGCAGCAGTCGGCGGCGATCGCGCAGAAATTCGTCGGCAACGAGGCCGTGGTCGCGGCGATCGGCTCCTTCACCAGCGGCGCCTCGATCGCTGCGGGAGAGATCTTTGCCCAGGCGGGGCTGCCGCAGATCAGCCCGTCTTCCTCGCATCCGGACTTCACGAAGATCTCCAGGTACCAGTTCCGCATTCCGAATACGCAGGACACCATGTCGCTGATGTATGTGAAGACATTGCGGGAGAATGCACCGGCACAGCGCGTCGCCGTGATCTATTATCAGGACGACTGGGGCATCTATGTCGGCGAGGCTACCAGGAAGGCGCTGGAAGAAGGTGGTGCGGAAGTGGTGGTGCACGAGGCGATGCAGCCCGACGCGCGCGATTTCCGCCCGCTGGTGACCAAGCTGCGTCAGTCCGAGGTCGACAGCGTGCTTCTGGCCAGCCATTACGGGCCGTCGGCCGTTTTCCTGCAGCAGCTGCGCCAGGCCGGGCTCGATCTTCCGGTCGTCGGTCCGGAAACATTGTATAATCCGGAACTGCTGACTCTGGCGGGCGAGGCCGCCAACGGGCTCGTCGCCACCACCTACTTCTTCCCGGGAGATCCGTCCAAGGCCTATTTCGTCGAGGCCTACGCCGAAAAATACGGGCGTGAGCCGGATCTCTGGGCCGCCTATGCCTGGGATGCGATCGCGATTGCCGCGGAGGCGGCCCGGACCCTGGCCGAAGCGGGCCAGCCGGTCACGCGCGAAGCCTTGCGCGACGCCATCGACGCGTTGCCGCCCTTCGAGGGGGTGACGGGCGTGACGGAATTCGTCGACGGCACCCCGGCCAAGGAGCTGACGGTGCTCAAGGTGGTGGACGGCGCCTATACGCTGTTGCAGTGATCGCATGCGTGGCGGCGGAGATCCTCCGCCGCCCTTCGCAGACCCGGATGCGGAATGATCGAGCTGTTTCTCAGCCAGGTGGTGAACGGGGTCGTGATCGGCTTCGTCTATTCGCTGATCGCGCTGGGGTTCAGCCTTGTGTTCGGCGTCGCGAACATCATCAATTTCGCTCAGGGCGCCATGCTGACGCTCGGAGCCTTCCTGACTTTCACCATGGTGAGGCTCGGCGTGCCGATTGCGCTTGCCGTGCCGCTGGCGGTGGCGATCACTGCCCTGTCGGGCATGCTGATCGAAAGGCTGGCGCTGCGGCCCCTGCGCAATGCGCCCTATATTGCGCCCCTGCTCTCGACCCTGGCCATCGCCATCATCTTCGACCAGGCGGCGGAAATCATCTGGTCAGCGGAAATCCAGCCTTTTCCTTCGCCCCTTTCCCGATACGTGATCCATATCGGCTCGACCTATCTCACCGGCGTCGATCTCGCCATCATGGCGATCTCGGTGCTGGTCATGGCGGGACTGATGCTGTTCCTTGGCCGCAGCTGGATGGGCAAGGCGCTGCGCGCCACCGCGCAGGATCCGGAAGCAGCCGCGCAGATGGGCATCAACGTGCCGCTGATGCACCAGTTCGCCTTCGGGCTGGCCGGCGCACTCGGCGCGCTGGCCGGGGTGCTCATCGGCATGTACTATCTGTCGGTATTTCCCCAGATGGGCATTCCCTACGGCCTCAAGGGTTTTGCCGCGGCGCTGCTCGGCGGCCTCTCCTCTATCCCGGGCGCGATTGTCGGCGGCATCCTGCTCGGCATCTTCGAAAGCCTGGCCTCGGGCTATGTCGGTGAGGGCTACCGCGACATCATCGCCTATTCGGTGTTGCTGCTCGTCCTGATCGTGCGGCCGAGCGGCCTGTTCGGATCACGTTCTCTCGAGGCGCTGGGCGGCGCGTCCGGCGCCACTGGCGGCATTCCGACGACGTCCATCGTCGCTTCCATGGCGGGATCGACCAGCCGTTTCAGGAGTCGGCTGATCGAGGCGCCGCTGCCGGTGCTGCTGGCGGCGATCGCCCTCCTTGCCTTCCTGCCCGCGGTCACCGGCTCCTCCTATGTGCTGCAGATCGGAGTGCAGGCGGCAATGTATGCGGTGCTGGCGATCAGCCTGACGCTGCTTTCGGGATCGGCTGGCGTCATGTCCATCGGCCACGCCGCATTCTTCGGCGCCGGCGCCTATGCCGCGGCATTGGCCGCCGTGCGGCTCGGAGCGCCGGTCGAGCTTGCATTCCTGGCGGCAGGAACCGCCGGGGCGCTCCTTGCCACCCTGTTCTACTGGCCGACCATCCGCCTCTCGGGCCATACGGTCGGCCTTGCCACCCTCGCCATCGGCCAGATCCTCTATCTCGCCTATCTGAACTGGATCGACGTGACGCGGGGGCCGATGGGCATCCCTGGCGTGCCGCGGCCCGAGATCGGCCTGACCGGCACGAACATGCGCAGCCTGGCGGCGCAGTACTGGCAGATCCTGGTCATCCTCGGCCTGGCCACCGCCATCGCGCATGTTCTTCTCAACTCGCCGATCGGGCGCATGTGGCGTGCGATCCGGGAGGACAGGCTTGCCGCGCATGCTTCCGGTGTCCCGGTGCCGCGCTATCTGTCGACGGTGTTCGCAGTGTCGGGATTCCTCGCCGGCCT
Source organism: uncultured Rhizobiaceae bacterium (assembly GCA_964386015.1). Taxonomy (GTDB): domain Bacteria; phylum Pseudomonadota; class Alphaproteobacteria; order Rhizobiales; family Rhizobiaceae; genus CAYLGY01. The sequence goes on from CAYLSN010000012.1 coordinate 15,664, forward strand.
TGCCGGGGCGCAATTCGCCTTCCTGCAGAATTTCGTCAGTCCGGATTCCTTCATCATCGACACATCGATCGTGCTGATCTCGATGATCGTGCTCGGCGGCCTTGGCAACATCACCGGCGCGATCCTCGGCGGGGCGCTGCTCGCCATGTTGCCGGAAGTGCTGCGCGAATTTGCCGAATACCGGATGGTCGCCTATGGCGCCATATTGCTGCTCCTGCTCCGGTTCCGGCCGCAGGGCCTGATGGGGACGCGATGATGCAGCCCGCCCATCCCGGTCCGCTTTCCATCCGCAGGGTGCGCCGCACCTTCGGCGGCGTCGTTGCTGCGGACGATCTGGATTTCACCTTCGGCAAGGGCGAGTTCGTGGCCATTGTCGGGCCGAACGGCGCCGGCAAGTCCACGCTCCTGCAGATGATCAGCGGCATTGTCCGGCCGCAATCGGGGGAAATCTTCCTGGGCGAGCGGCGCATCGACCGGTTGCGGCCCGAATCGATCGCGGCGCTCGGCGTCGCCCGGACTTTCCAGACCAGTCGCGTGTTTCCCATGCTGTCCATCCGGGACAGCATATTGGTGGGTGCGCAGGCCGGTCTGATCGGCGGCGGCCGGCTTCCCCGGCGCTATGGAGCGCTCGCGGAACTCGCCTCGGTTCTCCTGCGGCTGCCGGGGTATCGCCGTGAGGCGAAACTTGCCGAGGCGCGCGCCGAGGAGGTGATGAAACTGTTCGGCGATCGCCTGTGGCCCCGGCGCGAGGAGCCGGCATTCTCGCTCTCCTATGCCAATCGCCGGCGCCTGGAGATTGCGAGGGCGCTCGTCTCGGATCCGGCCATCCTGCTTCTGGACGAGCCGGCGGCGGGAATGAACCCGACCGAAACCGAGGAACTGACGGACGTCATCCTGCAGTTGCGCAGCCGGCGCCCCGAAATGACCATCGTCATGGTCGAGCACAAGCTGCAGGTCGTCCGCCGACTGGCCGAACGATGCATCGTGATGGCCCAGGGCAAGGGAATTGTCGACGCGGCTCCGGAGGAAGCGCTCGAGGATCCACGGGTCATCGAAGCCTATCTCGGCCGGCGGCGTTCCGCTGCCGCTTTCGGGAGAGTCGCCGATGACGAGCGCTGAGATCGCGGCCCCGATGGTCGAACTCGACAGGGTCGACGTGTTCTACGGCCCGGTGCAGGCGCTTTTCGGGGTGAGCCTGCAGGTGATGCCGGGCGAGACCGTGGTCGTGCTCGGCGGCAACGCCTCCGGCAAGTCGACGACACTGAAATCGGTGCTCGGACTTGTCCGCGTTGCCAATGGGGAGGTGCGGTTCCGGGGCACGCCGGTGTCCGGCACGCCGCCGCACGAGATGATCGAGCGTGGCATCGCCTCGATTCCGGAGGGCCGCCGCGTCTTTCCGGAAATGACGGTGCTCGAGAATCTGCGGCTCGGCGCCTATATTCGCCGCCATGAGCCGCGTGCCGCGATCGACGCGTCCATCGAGGAAGCAATGGCGCTGTTTCCGCATCTGGCGGAGCGCCGCGGTCAGCTTGCCGGGACCCTGTCGGGCGGCGAGCAGCAGATGCTGGCCATGGCCCGCGCCTTCATGCGCAAGCCCGACCTGCTTTGCATCGATGAGCCGTCCATGGGCCTGTCGCCGAAATTCGTCGACCAGGTATATGACATTCTGGCGGCGTGGAAATCGCGCGGCCTGACGATCCTGATGGTGGAACAGAACGCCAATATGGCGCTCGGGATCGCCGATCGCGCCTATGTCCTCAAGGAAGGCCACGTCTCGGTGAGCGGCCGGGCGGCGGAGCTGATGGACAATCCCGATGTGCAGCGCGCCTATCTCGGAGGATGACAGGCGGTGGAGATGCAGGAGAGGCTTCGCCTGATCGATGCGGTGCGGCAGGCCGTCTGCGAGCATCGTGACGAGCTGACCCGGCTGGACCAGGCCATCGGCGATGGAGATCATGGCGAATCGATGCAGCGCGGCTTCGATGCGCTGTTTGCCGAGCGCGAGAAGATCGCTGGCCTGGCACTGTGCGAGGGTCTCGTTGCCGCCGGCCGGACGCTGGTCATGACCATGGGCGGAGCCTCCGGCCCGCTCTATGGCACGTTCCTGATGGAACTGGGCAAGACATTGCCGGAAGATCCGGACCGCGCCGCCCTGGCAGCGGCATTCCGGCACGCGACCGAACGCGTGGGGGCGCGCGGGCGGTCGCAACCGGGTCAGAAGACGCTGCTCGACGTGTTGCACCCGGTTGCCGATGCGCTGGCAGACGGGGTGCCTGCCGCGGAAATCGCCAGGATTGCCGACGATGCCGCCCGGGCGACGGTGCCGATGCTGGCGACGAAGGGCCGGGCTGCCTTTCTCGGCGAGCGCTCGATCGGCCATATGGACCCGGGGGCGCGCTCGGCGGCGCTCGTGATCGGCGCGGTCTGTTCCGCCCTGCAGGGGGATCGGCGATGAATGTCGCAATCGTGATCGTCTCGCATTCGCCGAAGATCGCCGAGGGCACGGCCGACATGGTGCGGCAGATGGTCGGCGACAGCGTCCCGGTCGCCCATGCGGGCGGCAATGATGCCGGCGGGCTCGGCACCAGCGTGCCGCGGATCGTCGCCGCCATCGAGCAGGTGTGGAACGAGAAGGGCGTCGCCGTACTGGTCGATCTCGGTGGCGCCGAGACCAACAGCGAAATGGCGATCGAGATGCTTGCCGAGGATCGCCGGGAAAGGGTGGTGATCTGCAACGCGCCGCTGGTCGAGGGAGCGGTGGTCGCGGCGGCGGAATCGTCGGGAGGCTCGACGCTGGAGGAGGTCAAGGACGTCGCGGAGGAGTTGTCGCCGTAATAGGAGGAGTCCGCAATGCCCGAGGACTGGGAGTCGGTCTCTGTCATTCTGACGAATGAAACAGGATTGCATGCCCGCCCTGCGGTCAGGCTGACGCAGATTGCCAAGAGCTTCCCAGGCAGGGTCGAGATCGCGCTCAGCGCGACCGGACCCTGGGTGGACGCCAAGAGCCCGGTCAAGCTGATGCGCGTTCGTGCGCCGGCCGGGGCGCAACTGCATGTGCGGGCGGCCGGAAAGGATGCTTCGGCGATTCTGGAGCAGATCGTGAATCTGGCGGCGCGGCGCTTCGATGAGGACCGGCTGGACGAAAGTAATGGCTGAACGCCTGTACAAGGGACTTGCCGCCTCGCCCGGTCTGCTGGCGGGCCGGTTTCTCCGCATCGCGCCGCCGGCTGGCGGAAGAGGTCAGCACAGCGGCGCCGACGCGCTGCGCGCCGCCATTTCCCGGGCATGCGAGGAGCTGGCCGGGATCGCGGCGCGGCTGGGCGGCAACGAGGCGGAAGTCATCCTCGCGCAGCTCGCATTTCTCGAGGATGAGGAGCTGGCGCGGCCGGCCTTCGAGGCAATCGCGGCCGGTGCCGATGCCGCCGGCGCCTGGCGCGCCGCGCTGGATGCGGAGATCGCCGCCTTACGGGAATCGCAGGACGCATATTTTCGCGGCCGTGCCGCCGATTTCCAGGACATACGCGACCGGGTACTGGCGGCGTTGCGCGGGGAAGGGAGCGCTCCTGCCAGATTGCCGGCAGGCACGATCGTCATTGCCGAAGATCTGCCGCCCTCGCAATTGCTGGCCGGAAACTGGAACGACAGCATTGCCATTGCCCTGGCCGCGGGCAGCCCGAACACCCATCTCGCCCTGCTCGCGCGGGGACGGGGAATTGCCATGGTGGTGGGACTGGGCCGCGGCATTCTCGAGGTCCGGGGCCCGGGACTCGTCGATGGCACCGCCGGCCTGGTCTATGAACAGCCGGATCCGGCCACGCTCGCGGCGGCCCGGGGCCGCATGATGCCGGCAGGGGCGCGACAGCCGCAGGGGGAACACGCCGATGCGGTGACGCGGGACGGGACGCGTATCGCGGTGCAGTTCAATCTGGCTGATCCGGAAGAGCTCGAAGCGCTCGACCCGGGCCATTGCGACGGCATCGGGCTCGTCCGGACGGAATTGTTCCTCGGCACAACGGAACGGCTGCAGGACGAGGAGTTCCAGCTCGCTGCCTATCGCCGCGTCATCGATTGGGCGGATGGCCGGCCGGTGACCTTCCGCACGGTCGATGCGGGCGGCGACAAGCCGGTCGAGGGCTATACGATCGACGATGAGCGCAATCCGTTCCTCGGCCTGCGCGGCATTCGCCTCTCCCTGCTGCGACCGGAACTCCTGCGCTTGCAACTGCGCGCCCTTGCCCGCGCTGCCGCGCATGGCGATGTGCGCATCATGCTGCCGATGGTGACGGTGCCGGAGGAACTCGATCTTGCCCGGGAACTGCTGCTGGAGGAAGTTGAAGGCCTGGCGCGCCGTGGACTTGCACATGCACTGCCGCCGCTCGGAATCATGGTCGAAGTGCCGTCGGCGGCGGTGATGCCGGAACGGTTCGCGGCGGATTTCTATTCCATCGGCTCCAACGATTTGGCGCAGTACCTGTTCGCGGCGGACCGCGCCAACCCGGCCTGCGCGAGGCTCGCCCGCGCCGACGACCCGGCATTGCTGCGCCTGATCGGCAATGTCGTCCGGCATGGCGATGCATCGGAGCGTGGCGTCAGCCTGTGCGGCGAGGCGGCCAGCGACCCGGCGCTCATCCCCGTCCTGCTGCGGGCGGGGCTCCGCAGCCTGTCCGTGCAACCCGGCTCCGCGGCAGCGGTGAAGGCGGCGATTGCGCAGGTCGAACTGGGGAAGGAGGTGCTGAATGGCTGAACCGCGCATTCCGAAGTCCGTTCGCCGCTACAAGCTCATCCTGCAGCGCGTGCTCGATGGCAGGCCCTCGGGGACGCGGCAGCGCCTTGCTACTGCGCTCGGAACGAACCGCTCCTTCATTTCCCAGATCAGCAGCACCTCCTACAAGGTCCCGATCCCGGCGCATCATGTCGAGACCATCCTGGAAATCTGCCGCTTCTCCCCCGCCGACCGCGCGGAATTCCTGCGCGCCTACGACGAGGCACATCCCAATCAGCGTCTTGACCGCGCCAGATCCATGCGCACGGTCGAATTGAGCGTACCGGATCTGGGCGATGTGCGCCGGAACCGGCTGGTAGACGAGGCGCTGCGCGACCTGGCGCGGCATCTGTCCCGGATCCTGCGCGATATGGAGTAGTCCATGAAGAAACTGATGAATGACGCGGCCACGCTGCTGCAGGAAAGCCTGGACGGATTTGCCGCCGCCAACGCCGATCTTGTCGTGCTGGACGAACAGCGCCGCTTCGTGCGCCGCCGGACGCTGACTACCGGAAAGGTCGCGCTGGTTTCAGGCGGAGGTTCCGGCCACGAGCCGCTTCATGTCGGATTCGTCGGGACAGGCATGCTCGACGCGGCGGTTCCGGGGGCGATCTTCACCTCACCGACTCCGGACAGGATCCTTGCCGCAATCGACGCGACCCATCAGGGGGCCGGAACGCTGCTCATCGTCAAGAATTACGAGGGCGACGTGATGAATTTCGAGATGGCGGCGGAAATGGCGGCGCATCCCGTCGCGCGCGTCCTCGTCGATGACGACGTCGCCGTGGACAATTCCTCCTTCACGGTCGGCCGGCGCGGCGTCGCCGGCACCATGATCGTCGAGAAGATCGTCGGCGCGGCCGCGGAACGCGGCGCCTCGCTGGAGACGCTCGCGGCGCTGGGCGCCCGGGTCAATTCGGCGACGAGGTCGATGGGTGTCGCGCTGACTTCCTGCACGATGCCGACGGCGGGCACGCCGACCTTCGAGCTCGCAGATGACGAGATCGAGATGGGAGTGGGCATCCACGGTGAGCCGGGCCGTCGCAGGGCGCCCCTTGCCAGCGCCGATTCGATCGTCGGGGAGATGCTGGACGCAATCCTTGCCGATCTGGGCGCCGTCAAAGGCTCGCCCTGCCTGCTGTTCATCAATGGATTCGGCGGCACGCCGGCGATGGAGCTGTTCCTCGCATACAACAGCGCCCGCCGCCGGCTCGAGCGCGCGGGACTGCAGGTTGTCCGAAGCAAGGTCGGATCCTATGTCACCTCGCTTGAAATGGCGGGCTGCTCGGTCACGGTGACGCTCCTGGATGAAGAACTTGCAACGCTGTGGGACGCGCCGGTGCGTACTCCGGCGCTCGTCTGGTAGCTGCCGGGCCGAATATTTCCCTTTCGCCCTTGCAACGAGGGAAGATGACCTCTATATGGGGTTCATCGAACTTGCTGACGAAATTTGTTTCGCGCGACAGCGTCCTGACGATCTTCTCTCAAATTCGAACAGATGGCAGCCGGCATGTCGCCTGCTGCGCCACCATGCCGATTTGAAAGGAGATCGCCATGAATACTGGAACCGTGAAATTCTTTAATGCAACCAAAGGTTACGGCTTCATCGAGCTGGGCAATGGCCAGCCGGATGTTTTCGTCCATGTGTCCGCCGTCGAGCGCGCCGGTCTGCGCGGTCTTGCCGAGGGACAGAAGCTGACCTTCGACATTGTCAGGGATAACCGCAGCGGCAAGAGCTCTGCCGAGAATCTGCAGGCTGCCTGACGATTCCCTGGCGTCTCTGACCTTTGACCACGGATGTACTGGCACTGGTCGTCGAGACGCCCGGGCCTGCCGGAAATGCCCCATGAGTGTGCGGCGTCCGGCGGGTAATGCAGAACGCCGCGGCGATTCTGCGAAAAGGCCGGGAATTCCCGGCCTTTTTTGATTCACCTGCATGTCCTACTGGAATGCCCCGTGGCAATGCTTGAATTTCTTGCCGGAGCCGCAGGGGCAGGCCTCGTTACGGCCGACCCGGCCCCAGGTCGAGGGATCTGAAGGCTTGCGCTGATCGGCCGGAACGACACGCTGCGGCCGGCTCGCGACCACGACGTCATCGGCGGCAAAATCATCCTCGCCGGTATCCGGATCCCAATGATGGCCTTCCGCCGCCGGCGCCTCGGGCGGTGGTGCCTCCGCCGCCTGCCGTACGATCTCCACGCGCATGAGTTGCGAGGTCACGATCTGGCGCAGATTCACCAGCATGGCCTGGAACAGTTCGAACGCCTCTGACTTGTATTCGTTCAGCGGATCGCGCTGGGCGTAGCCGCGGAAACCGAC
>CAYLSN010000013.1:0-22403 GCA_964386015.1 uncultured Rhizobiaceae bacterium
GTTCACGTCGCGCAGCATCTGCTCCAGCGCGCCCATGACCATCGGGCCGCGCCAGATCATCGGCGTGTCCTCGTCGACCAGGAATCCGATCGACATCACCTTCAGCCCGTGTCCCTGCATCGGCATCAGCGTCCGCCCGCCGACGGTCTGCGGCCTGCCGGTAATGCCGAGCAGCTTCGGCATGGACGGACCGTAGATGTCCGCGTCGAGCACACCGACCCGCAACCCGATCTGGCTGAGGCCGAGCGCGAGATTGACCGAGGTCGTGGACTTGCCGACGCCGCCCTTGCCCGAGGCAACCGCGATGATCCTGTCGATGCCGGGAATGCCCGGTTTCGCTGGCGCCGGGCGGGCAGGCTCGGCCGGGCGGGCGCGCTGTGCCGGCGCGGAGCCGCCGCCGCTGACAGCCTTGCGCTCGGCGGTCAGGGCGACCGCAGCGCCTTTCACGCCCTCGATCTGCCGGACGGCGTCCTCGGCCTCCTGGCGCAGGGATTCAAGTTCCTTCGCCCGCGACGCCGGCACGGTGATGGAGAAGAACACCTTGCCATCGGCGATGAAGATTTCGGAAACCATGTTGGCCGTGACGATGTCGTCCTGTTCGCCGGGTATCCTGATCTGCCGCAGCCGCTCCAGGACACGTTCGCTTGTTACCGTCATGGCCGTTCCATTGCCTTCCCTTGCCGTTCGCACGGCTCACCATGCGCCAGCGGGGACAATTCCTCAAGCCCCCGGCCGGGAGGCGTCACGGCAGGTCGATCGTCCCTTCGACGACATGTTCCAGCCCCTGCCCTTCCGCCGTCAGCACCATCCGCACCTTGAGCGGACCCGGCCCGGCGCGACCCTGGCGCACCCATTCCTCGATCTGGTGCTGCGAGGTCACGCCGACCTGCTTGAGGAACTTGCGCAGGGACATGTTGAAGGCCTCTTCGGTCATGGTTTCCTCCGTTGGCAGCAGTCAGTAGTCCTTCTCGAAGAAGATGCCGAGGCTCGAATCCCCGTCCGATCCCGTCGATCCCTTCGCCTTGAGATCCTCGGTAATGTCGATGTTGATCGTCGCGCGCGTGCTGCCGCCGGCTCCCGCCTCCACACCCAGATAGATGTTGTCGCGAATGTATCTGCCGGCGCGCAGCGCCGCATTGCCGCTGCTGTCGGTGATGACGTCGAGCTCGTCGAGCCCCGTCGCCTGGCGGAACCCGTCGACCAGCGACTGATTGCCGCCGCCGACCAGCGACGCCGCGGCAGCCGCCAGCCGTGCCATCTGCATGACCGAAAGCTCGGCGATGCTGCGCCCGAAGATCAGCCGGGCGAGGACCTCGTCCTGCGGCAGTTCCGGCTGCGACGAGAACACGATGGCGGGATCGGAAACCCTGCCTGAAACCGAGATCGTCACGACCACATCCCCCGCATCCGAAGTGGCGACAAAGTCGATGAACGGATCGAGGTCGCCGACCAGCGTCACTTCGCCGCGATCGAAGACGATGCGCTTGCCGAGAATGGCCAGGCGGCCGCGGATGAGATGGAAGCCGCCGACCGGCTGGATGTCGGACACCGGCCCCGTCAGCCGCACCGAGCCGCCGAGCTCGGCGTCCAGTCCGCGGCCACGCAGGAAGATGCGGTTCGCCGCCGTCACCGTCACGTCGAGCCGTGCGACGCTCGGTCGGCCGGAGGGCACCGGCGTGCCGTCATCGGCCCGTGCCAGAGCGAGGGTGCGCTGGACGGCCCTTGGCGGATGGACATGCCGGACGTCGATCGGCGACAGCGCGCCGCCGAGCTGCTCCGGCACCATGATTTCGGCGCGGTCGACGCGGATCGAGCCCGAGACCAGCGGATCGCGCGCGAGGGCGCCGCTGACGGCCAGATCGCCGCTGACCGTTGCCGCCACCAGCGATCCGTCGACGTAGCGCGCCTGCTCGAGACGGATGGCAAGATCGGCCGGAAAGCCGGCCGCCGCATCGATGTCGATGCTGCCCCGGGCCGACAGCGAGCCCCCGGCCGCGATGGCGGCCCGCACCGACTCGATGGTGACGCGGTTGCGCTCGATGCTCGCGCTGGCCGTGATGTTGCGCAGCGCGATCTGCAATGTCGGATCGGCGTAGCCGCCATCGCCCGACGCGATCCGCCCGGAAATCTGCGGCTCGCTCAGGCTGCCGCCTACCCTGCCCTGGAAGCGCGCCGTACCGGAGGCGGATGCGCCGCCGGACAGGAACCGGTTGGCGAGCGACAGCGGCGCACTGGCATCGATCGCCAGGTCAAGCCCGGCGCCGGCGAGCGGGATCCTGCCGCTGGCGCTGGCAGTCAGGCCGCCGGGGCCGGTGGCCCGCAGGGATGTCAGCGTCACCGCCTCGTCGGCGAAGCTGCCGGCAGCGGCGACATCGATGGCGCCAATCCCCGCATCGGACAGGACCCCGGCACGCACGGACGCGCCCCGCAGGTCGAACTGCGCCTGCGGCCGCTGCAAGGTCCCGCCGACGCGGGCTGTGCCGGAAAGCGTGCCGGCAAGGCCCGGCGAGAAGCGCTCCAGCAGCGCCAGCGGAAAGGCGCGCAGGGCCACGTCCAGCGCCATGTCGCCCTCTGCGAGGGGAACCATCCCGCTCACCCGCGCATCGATGCCGCTGCTCCCGGAAATGCCCGCGTCCAGCCGCAGCCGGCCGCCTTCCGTCCTGCCGGCGACGTCGATGGAGAGCGGCGGAATTCCGGCATCGGCCAGCGCCCTGGCGCTGATGCCGCTGCCATCGAGGTCGAGGCTGACATCCGGGCGATCGCGCGAGCCGGTGATGCGGAGCGTGCCGTCGACCGTGCCGGAAAGGGCAAGATCCGGGCGGATGGCATTTGCCGTCGCAAGCGGCAGCCTTGCCAGCTCGACGGCAAGGTCGAGCTGCGCGGCGGCGGAACCGCGGGCGCTGATCCGCCCGCCCTCCACTTCCAGCTCCAGCGAGTCGATGCGCAACGCATCGCCTGCCAGCTGCATCGATGCCGGCGCGGCGAGGCGGGCGAGGACGCGGTCGCGCACCAGGTCGAGATTGGAAAGGTCGAGGCGGAAGCCTTCGCCGAGGCGGGTCAGCGCCCCGGCAGCGGCGAGCGACGTGCCGTTGTCGAAGCGTGCGCCCGCCTCGAATCCGGTGCGCTCGCCCTCCTGGCGGGCATTGGCGGTCAGGGCGGCAATGTCGAATCCCGCCGCCGAGACTTCCGAGGCGCGCAGGGTCCCGTCGGCCCCTGGCACGCCGAACAGATCGCTCAGCCGCGCATCGATTTCCGCCGAACCGATGACGGCCCCTTCCGCGCGCAGCTCGGACAGGCTTGCGTCGATCTCGGCATTCTGGCGGCCCCCGGCCGAGGTCAGCCGGATCGCGGCCCTTGCCCTGCCGGACGCCTCGCGCAGCAGCAGCGCGGCGAGACCCGAAATGTCCGGTGAATCGATATTCAGCTCGCCCTGGAGCAGTCCTTCGCCGTCCCGGGCGACGCCGCCGAGGATCCGGCTCGGACCGACGCGAAATTCCAGATTGTCGAGCCGCTGGCTGCCCGGTTCCGTGAACAGGCCGGCGGCAATGGCGATCCGCTCCCGGCCGAGATAGCCGTCGCCCGTGAGCTGCCCGGAAAGGCTCTCCTTCTCCAGCGTGCCGGAAAAGACGAGCTCGGCCTCATCCAGGTCCCTGCCGGAAAGTGTGCCGTCGGCGACGGCGAGCCTTGCATCGACGCCGATGCGCCCGTCCGAGCCGGCAGCCGACACGGTCGCGCTCATTCCGCCCGACATCCGGTCGGAAAGCAGCGCGAGATCGGCAATCTCGGCGTCAAGGCGGAAATCCGCCGCCTCGGTACCGAACATGCCATTGGCACGGGCCTTCAGGCCGTCGCTCTCGATGACCAGATTGTCGGCGCCGGTGCCGCGCTCGTCACGAATGACGCGGCCGGTCAGGTGCGCCTCGCCGCCGATCAGCCGGTCGACCGAAGGATTGCCGATGGCGAAGTCCTGCAGGCGCCCGTCGAGCAGGAGATCGAACGCGCCGGTGAGCAGCGCGATCATGCCGCTGCCCGAGAGATTGGCCGCGCCTCTCAGGGGTCGGTCCAGGGCCTCCGCAAGGACGGAAGCGTCGGTCGTCCGCAGGTCGAAACGGCCATTGTAGCGCCATTCCGCCACCTCGCCCGAAAGTTCGGCCTCGAGCGGATTCGTGGCAAGCACGGCGCTGTCGATCCGCAACGGACCGCCGGCGCGCCAGCCGGAACGGATCCGCAGCGATGCCTCGTCGCCGATCGCAGCCTTGAGCCGGGGCTGGTCGGACGAAAGGCCGGCGGCGCGGCCATCGACATTGACCGTCAGTTCCCGGGAGGCGGGATCGGCAAGCCGGTTGGCCGCGCCCGCCAGGTCGAGATCGAAGGTCCTGGCGGAAAATCCTGCAGCGGAAAAACCCTCGATCCGCACCTCGCCGGTCCAGGATCCGGCTTCGGGGCCGCCAAGGTCGAGACGCAGCGACGCGGATTGCAGGCTGGTGTCGCCGCCGGGAACCGGCAGGACGACCGTGCCGCCATCGGCGGCGGCGATGCGGCCGTCGAGGTCGATCCGGGTCGGGAATCCGTCGGCGGCGGTCTCCAGTGCGCCTTCCAGCACCAGCGCCCCGCTCTCGAGCGATAGCTGCTCGATGGCGAGTTCGCCCGTCCCCCGGCGCACTCCATCGACGGCAAGGCGGCTGTTCTGGCCGAACAGGTCGCGCAGCGCCGGGGTGACCAGTTCGCCGATCGGCCCTTCGACCCGGGCGGAGAAGCGGCTGCCCGCATCCGCCGCGCCGACGCGCAGGCTGCCGGCAAGGACGCGCTCCGCATCGGCGTCCAGCGTCAGGCCGAGTTCGAGATCGTCGAGCGGGCCGGAGCCGGACAGGACAAGGGTCACGGCCGGCCGGCCATAGAGGTTCAGCAGATTGGCGACGACGCCGTTCTCCGGCTCGTCCAGCCGGAAATTCACGTCCAGCACGTCGGTGGAGTCGTCGAGCGAGGCCGACAGGGCCAAAGTCCCGCCGGGACCATCGAGCCGCTGCCCGTTCAGTTCGGCGGCGAAGGTGCCCGTATCGATGTTCAGGCTGCCCGACAGGGTCAGCTCGGATTCGAGCCCGAACGCCGCCTCGCCGAATCGGATGCGCTCGATGGCGAGTTCGTCGAGATTGACCGCCACCGGCAGTTCCGGCACCGAAAATCCGCCGGCCTCCGGCGCCGGCGCGCCCTCGGCCGGCAGTGGGCGCCGGCGCATCTCGATGCGCGCGGCGGCGAGCCGGTCGATGTCCAGCCGGCCGCGCAGCAGGGCCGTGCGCGTCCAGACGATCTCCGCATCCTCGATGGCAAGCCACACACCCTCGCGGTCCGCGACCGTGATGCGGCCGATGCGGGCATTGGAGGAAAGTACACCGTCAATCCCGGAAATGCTGATCCGCCGGTCCGGCGTGGAGATCCGGTCCTCGACCCAGGTCAGGAAAACCGACTTCTCCTCCTCCGCGTCGACATTGTCCTGCGCCAGCGCCGGAAGCAGGGAAGCAAGCAGCAAGATGGAGAGGATGTATCGCTTCAAAATGCCTGTCCTATGCCGATATAGGCCGCTACCGACGGATCGCCGGGCCGGCGGTCCAGCGGCACTGCGAGGTCGAACCGGATCGGGCCGAGGCCCGTATGATAGCGCAGGCCGGCGCCGGCGCCGATCAGGAAAGGCCCGGAGAAGTCCGGCGACGCGGTGTCGCCGACGCTGGCGGCGTCGATGAAGCCGACAATGCCGATGGAATCGGTGATCTTCGCGCGGATTTCCGCCGACGCCTCGACCAGCGACAATCCGCCGGTGGTGACGCCGCCCGAAGTGACGCCGATGCTGTTGTAGCCATAGCCGCGCACCGAGCCGCCGCCGCCGGCGAAGAACAGCTTGTCCGGCGGCGCTTCCGCGATCGGCACGCCCATCAGCGACCCGAGCTTCAGCCGCCCGGCCAGGACCACCCGTGCGCCGAGGCCGACATATTTCCTGCCTTCGACCGTGGCCCTGAGGCCGGTATTGCCGAAGCGGAATTCGTGAAAGGGTTCGGCGACGGCTTCGAGGAAATGGCCGGAAGTGGCGTCGTTGGCCTTGTCGCGCGTGTCATGCGTCACGGCGCCGACCAGCCCGGCCGAGGTGAATTCGCGCGTGCCGAGAACGTCCTCGAATTTCTCGTGCGCCACCCGGAACAGGAGCCGGCCGGAAAGCTGCCGGTTGAAGATATGGGTGAACCCCGCCTCGGCCGTGACGCCCGTGCGCGTGTACAGATCGGGCGATTCGCGCAGCGCCGCCACCGAGGCGATGAAATTGGTGTCCGGCGTGAACACGCCCGGCTTCACGAAGCTGGTTCCGATCCGGTAGGTGAGCTCGTCCGGCTTCAGGCTCTGGCCGATTCCGGCGATGCGCGCGTCGAAACGCAGTCTTTCGGCGCGCCCGAACAGGTTGCGGTGCTGCCAGAATGCCTCGACGCCGGCACCGTCCACCGTCGACAGCGTTCCGCCAATGCCGAAGCGGCGCGGCAGCCTTTCCTGCACGACGAAGGAAATCGGCAGGGCGCCGCCGGGACCGACGCGCTCCGCCTCGACCGCGCGCGCCGATGCGAATACGTCCAGTCGCTGCAGCCGTTCTTCCGCGAGGGCAAGATCGTCCGGATCGAATTCCTCGCCCTCCGGTATATCGGCCATCCAGGCGACGAACTCCGGATCCATGCGCTCGGTGCCTTCCACCGTCACCGGGCCGAAATGCGCCCTCGGGCCGGGCTCGATCACCAGCGTCACGTCGATCTCGGAGCGGTCGTGCACCGCCTCGACGCGTCGCTCGACAAGCTCGGCCTTGGGGTGGCCGAGCTGGCGCCAGGCCTCGATCTCGATGCGGCCGGCGGCGCGGATCGCACCCGAGCGCGCTACCATCCCCGGTGCGAATTCCTCGGCCTCGCGCCGGTCGACGGCATCTTCCCTGGCGGTCTTCACCGGGGCGCGGTTGACGATTTCAACCCGCCCGAAGCGGAATTCCGGGCCCGGATCGACGACGATCCGCACCGAAGCAGGCTCCGGCAGCGTCGCATCGGGCGGCAGCTCGCCTGCTTCCCTGCCGTCGATGCGGATGCTGATCGAGCCGCCATATCGGCCGGCGGAATAGAGGGCGGCGAGAATCCTGGCATAGTCCGACCGCGCCTTTGCAATCAGCCCGGCGGCCCCCGATGCCGGCTTTTCCTGATCGGCGACCAGCAGGGACGCATTCTCGACGGTCTTGCGCAGATCCTTGTCGTCGGTCGCGACCTCGGTCTCGACCGTGTAGTGCTGCGGCGTGCCGATGAAATCCTCGGCCGCCTCGTCCGAACCGCCGAAAAGCTTGATTCCGAACAGTTCGAAAGCTCCGGCGGGCGTGCCGGAAAAGACAAGACCGAACGCCACCAGCGCCACGGGCGCCAAACGCTGCACACTCAACCCTGCATGTCCTTCACATCCAAACACCGGCGCAGACATCCCCGCACGCTTCTCACGCGCTGCCGGCAGGGACCGGCGCCGGGTGCTACGTGCAGCATAGTCCGGTAAAGATGAAGAAAACGCCAAGCTTCCGAAATTCCCTCCACCGGTTCCCGCCGCGCCCGTCCTGCCGGACGCGAGAGCATAACAGCTTGCGCCGCCAGGGGAACATGCCCGCAGGCGGCGCCGCGGCGGCCCGGGACACAAGATATTGCAGCGGACACAGTCCGCGAGCGCGCCGCAAATCCCGGCCTCAGGCCGGTGCGTTCTCCAGTTCCTGGCGCAGCCTTTCCGTCTCCGCCGCCTTCGGCTTCGCAAATCCGGCCAGCAGCAAATAGGCCACGGGCGTCAGGAACAGTGTCGCGGTGACGGCCAGTCCGAGTCCGCCGACGATGATCCAGCCGAGGGCGATGCGCGCTTCGGCGCCGGCGCCGCTTGCCAGTGCCAGCGGCAGTCCGCCGAGCACGGTGGAGATCATGGTCATGACCACCGGGCGCAGGCGCCGCAGCGTCGCTTCCTCGATCGCCTCGCGCACCGAGCGGCCGCGGTCGCGCAGCTGGTTGGCGAATTCGACGATCAGGATGCCGTTCTTGGCCATGATGCCGACCAGCAGGACGAGGCCGATCTGGCTGTAGGTATTGAGGCTGATGCCGGTCATCCACATGGCGATCGCGGCGCAGGCAAGGCCCAGCGGGACGGTGAACATGATGATGAGCGAGCTGAGGAAGCTCTCGAACTGCGCCGCCAGCACCAGGAGGACGACGATCACGGCGAACAGGAAGACCCGGCCCATGCTCTGGGACGACTCCTCCATCGTCGCCGCTTCCGCCAGCGGGATGATCCGCGATCCGGCCGGCAGATGCGGCGCGGCAATGGCGCGCGCCGTCTCCAGCGCCTCGCCGAGGGCGAAGTCCGGATCGAGGCTGGCGGTAATCGACACCGAACGCATCTTCTGCTGCCGCTCCAGCGATGGCGCGATCGCCTTTTCCTCCAGGTTCGAGATCGCCGACAGCGGCACGATCCGGCCGTCGCCGGTGCGGATGAAGATGTTCTCGAGATCGGTGGGGTCGTTGATCGGATGGCTGGTGGAAACCAGCTTGACGTCGACGGCGCGGTCATTGACGAAGACCGAGCCGATGCTGCGCCCGTCGAGCATGGATTGCAGCACCGCCGCCAGTCCGTCGATGCCGACGCCGAGCATGGCGGCGCGCTCGCGGTCGATGGTCACCGTCAGCTGCGGCTGGGTGGTCTCGTAGGACAGCCTTACCCGGCCGAAGCGCCCGTCCTGCTCCAGCCCTTCCATCACCTTTGCCGCCGCTTCCGACAGTTCGTCGTAGTCGTCGCCGGCAATGGCGAATTGCAGGCCCGAACCGGCATCGCGGATGCCGAGACTGTTCGGCTGGCCGATGAAGGTGCGCATGCCGGGAATGGTCGCGGCGAGCCGGCCGATCTCGGCGCCGATCTCCTGCTGGCTGCGCTCGCGCTCGTCCCATGGCGCCAGCGTGAAGACGATGAAGCCGCTGTTGAAGCTGCCGCGCCAGCCGGCGATCAGGAACGAGTTGACGATCTCCCCCTTTTCCCGCAACGGCTCGACCAGCTGCTCGAGCTGGTGCATGCGCGAAAGGGTGAAGTCGAGGCTCACGCCCTGCGGCGCCTGGATATTGGCGAAGATGACGGAACGGTCCTCCGGCGGCGTCAATTCGCGGCGCAGGCCGGTGAACGTCGAATAGGAAACGATGACGACCATCACGGTGATGGCGAGCACCACCAGCGGATTGTCGAGGCCGGCCCGCAGCAGCCGCGCGTAGACGCGGGCGAAGGCACCTCCCAGCCGCTGCACGGCTGTCTCCCTGCGCTCCGTGCGGCTGCCGGCGAGCATGCGCGAGGCGAGCATGGGGCAGAGCGACAGCGCCACCACGGATGACAGCAGCACGGCAATGGTCAGCGTGAAGCCGAATTCGCGGAACAGCCCGCCGGTCTTGCCCGGAAGGAAGGCGATGGGCACGAAGACCGCGGCGAGGGTCGCTGTCGTCGCGATCACGGCGAAGAAGACCTCCCGGGCGCCGACGACGGCAGCCGCGCGCGGCCCGAGGCCGCGCTGGCGGTGGGTGACGATGTTCTCGAGCACGATGATGGCGTCGTCGACGACGAGCCCGGTGGCGATCACCAGCGCCAGCAGCGTGAGGATGTTGATCGACAGCCCGGCGAGCCAGATGCCG
This sequence comes from uncultured Rhizobiaceae bacterium, assembly GCA_964386015.1. Lineage (GTDB taxonomy): Bacteria > Pseudomonadota > Alphaproteobacteria > Rhizobiales > Rhizobiaceae > CAYLGY01. Next base: position 9,705 of record CAYLSN010000013.1, read on the forward strand.
GCAATGGCGCCGACCAGCGCCACCGGCAGCGTGATGGCGGGGATGATCGTGGCGCGCAGGTCGAGCAGGAACAGGTAGATGACGGCGATGACGATGAGGACCGCCAGCACCAGCGCCTCCATCACCTCGTAGATGGACTGGCTGATGAAGACGGCATCGTCGCCCGTGATGGCGATCGACACGTCCTGCGGCAGGATCTGCCGGATCTCCTCCACTGCCTCGCGGACGCCGCGGGAGATTTCCAGCGTGTTCGATCCGGCCTGGCGCACGATGCCGATGCCGACGCCGGCCTGGCCATTGGCCCGCAGCGCCGATTCGCGCAGGTCAGGTCCGAGGGAAACGCTGGCGACGTCGCCGACCCGCGTATGCCCGTCGATGATGGTCGCCTCGAAGGCTTCCGGCGTGGTGATGGTCGCCGATGCCCGCACGATCAGGTCCTGCGACTGGCTGGTCAGCGAACCGGTCGGCGCATCGAAGGCGGCATTGCCGATCGCGCTGGCGATGTCGGCCACGGTCAGGCCGCGGCCCGCCAGTTTCGCCTGGTCGACATCGATGCGGAAAATGCGGTCGCGATTGCCGAAGACGGAGACATCGGCGACGCCCGGCACCGCCGAAAGGCGGTCGACGATGACGTCCTCCACCAGCGTCGTCAGGTCCTGCACGGCCATGCTGCCCGAGGTGATCGCGATGCGCATCACGGCCTGCGCATTGTTGTCGGCCTTGATGACGCGCGGGTCGTCGGCATCGTCCGGCAGATCGCGCGAGACCCGGCTGATGGCCTCCTTCAGGTCATTGGCGGCAACATCGATATTGACCGACTCGCCGAACTCGACCACGACGCGGCTGTTGCCGAAGGAGGACGACGACGAGATCGAGCGGACGCCGGGGACCCGGCCGGCCGCGCCCTCGATCCTGGCCGTGATCTCGCGGTCGATCGTCTCGGGAGCGGCGCCGCTGTAATTGGTGAATACCGTGACGACGGGACTGTCGACCTCGGGCAGTTCGCGGATCTCGACGCCGAACAGCGCCGCCAGCCCGCCGACGAGAATGAGCAGGTTGAAGACCACCGCGAGCACCGGACGGCGCACGAACAGCGCGGCAATGCCGCCGGTGCCGCCTTCCGTCAGATGCCGGGCCGATTGCTGCGACATGCTACGAGCCCTCGCTCTTCACCGGCGCGCCGCTGCGGCGCAGCACGGTAATGGCGGCTCCGGGCCGCAGGCTCTGGACGCCCTCGATGATGACCTCGTCCCCGGCGGCGACATTGCCGGTCACCAGCACATAGTCGGCATTGCGCTGCACGATCTGCACGTCGACGCGCTCCGACCGGTCGCCGGCATTCTTCCACAGATAGGGACCGCTGGCGCTCCACTGGATGGCGAGCGGGTCGACGGCAACATGGGCATTGCCCTCGAAATACAGGTTGACGCGGAACGACATTCCCGGCCGCAGCCGGTCGTCGCCATTGTCGATGCGGGCGCGGACCTGCAGCGTGCGGCTGACGCGGTCGATGCGGCTGCCCACCGCGACGACGCTGCCCGGATAGACCGTGCCGGGGAGCGCGATCGGCTCGGCCTCGACGGACTGTCCGACCTCGACCATCGGCGCAAACCGCTCCGGCACCCAGAAATCGACCAGCAGGCTGCTGCGATCGTCGATGGTGGCGATTTCGGTCTGGTCGCGCACATAGTCGCCCGCTGCCACCGGCAGGATCCCGATCCATCCGGAAATGGGTGCGACGATCATCCGCCGCTCCAGCGCGATCTCGGCCTGGCGCAGGGCAAGCCGGGCATTTTCCAGCTCGTGGCGGGCCTCGATGAGCTGCACCTCGCTGACGGCGCGCGACTGCGCCAACCGCTCGAAGCGGCCGACCTTCTCCTCGGCGATCCGGACGGCAAGCTGCGCCTGGTCGCGCGCCACGGTCTGGAGTTCGAGATCGAGCACGGCGAGGACCTGTCCTGCCTCGACCCGGTCGCCCGCCTGGACGCGGATCTCGGTGAGCATGCCTTCCGAGCGCGGGTAGACATTGACGGATTTCAGCGCCTCGCCGTCGCCGATCGCCGTCACACGGTCATGGATCGCCGCCTCGCTGGCAGGAGAGATCACGACCGGCATCTCCTGCACGGCGCCGCCGCGCATCGCCGCCTGCTCCACTTCGGCAGGTTTAGGCCGGATCAGGCTGACGAGCTTTTCGGGAGCGCCCCAGGCAATGGCCTTGTCGCCCGCCGCCGGGTCCAACCGGATCCACAGCCCGGCGGCCAGAACCGCCAGTGCGAATATGATCACCGCCTGCCTGAGCCAGTACATCTTGCCTCCACCTGCGCGCATGCCTGCGGCGGTCGCCTGTCTTGCGCCGCGGCTCGCCGGAGTTTCGGAAAATAGGCTCTTCGCCGTTCGATTCCAGTTAAAAAATTGTCATCCGTGCACGGCATGCATTGCTCCGGCTCAGGCGGAGGAGCATGCACGGCAGCTGCCCCGTAGCTCGACGATGGAGGCGGAGAGGGCAAATCCCCTTTCCGCCGCCAGTTCCTGCAGCTCCTCGCAGACCCGTCCGTCCGCGATCTCGCCGACCGCGCCGCAGCATTCGCAGATGGTGAACACCACCGATTCGTGGCGCTCGCGCGGCGCCTTGCAGGCCACGAACGCATTCAGGCTTTCGACCCGATGCACCATGCCGAGCTCGACGAGTCGCGTCAGCGCCCGGTAGACCTGCAACGGCGCGCGGAAGCCGTCGTCGCGCAGCCGGTCGAGAATGGCATAGGCGCTGAGCGGGCCGGCCGCATCGACCAGCGCTCCGTGCACGAGGGCCTGGTTTCGCGTCAGTCGCGGCTGGGTCATGCCGGCTTCCTCCGGGCCAGGGGAACGAGGCTCAGCAGGAACAGGACGAGGGCCGCGACCACGATGCTCGGCCCCGACGGCGTGTCCCAGCGCAAAGAGGCGAGGAGCCCGCCGGCGACCGCCACCACGCCCAGCAGCGCCGCCAGCGCCGCCATCTGCTCCGGCGTCGCGGCAAGGCGCCGCGCCGTTGCCGCCGGCACGATGAGCATGGCCGTGATGAGCAGGACGCCGACGACCTTCATGGCGATGGCGACGGTCGAGGCGAGCAGCAACAGGAAGACAAGCTCCGCCCGTCCTGCCCGGACGCCTTCCGCCTCGGCGAGTTCGGGGCTTACGGTTACGGCAAAGAGCGGTCGCCAGATCCAGGCCAGCAAGGCGAGCACGAGGGCGCCGCCGCCGAAGATCAGCGCGATATCGGCGCGCGATACTGCGAGAATATCGCCGAAGAGCAGGCCGTTCAGGTCCACGCGCACCCAGCTCATGAAGGCGAGCGCCACCAGGCCGAGCGCCAGCGCCGAATGCGACAGCAGGCCGAGCAGCGAATCCGCGGACAGGCTGGCCTGCCGCCGCAGCAGCAGCAGGCACAGGGCCACGATCGCGGAAACGGCGAATACTGCGAGCGTGACATGGATCTGCAGCAGCAGCGACAGCGCCACGCCCAGCAGCGCCGCATGGGCAAGCGTATCGCCGAAATATGCCATGCGGCGCCAGACGATGAAGCATCCGAGCGGCCCGGCGACCAGGGCGACGCCGGCGCCGGCGACCAGGGCGCGGACGAGGAAGTTGTCAAGCATCCGCCCGCTCCTCTCCCTGCCGGCTCCGGCCGGCCTCGCCGTCGCGGCCATGTCCGGCATGCTGATGGGGGTCATGGTGGTGATGCCCGTCGGCGGGGTGGCAGTCCCCGGTGATCGTGCCGTCGCGATGGCGCACCCGCCCGTCCGGCAGATGCACGTGATCGTGCTGGTGCTCGTAGACAGCGAGCGCCGGGCTGCGCCCGAAGAGCTGCAGGTATTCCGCGCTCGAGGCGACCGCCGCCGGCGCCCCTTCGCAGCAGACATGGCCATTGAGGCAGATGACATGGTCGGTCGCGGCCATCACCACGTGCAGGTCGTGCGAGACCAGCAGGATGCCGCAGCCGGTTTCGTCGCGGATCTGCCGGATCAGTTCGTACAGCGCGATCTCGCCGCCGAAATCCACGCCCTGCACCGGCTCGTCCAGCACCATCAAGGCAGGCCGCCGCGCCATGGCCCGGGCAAGCAGGACACGCTGGAACTCGCCACCGGAAAGATTGCGGATCTCGGCGCGGCGCAGATGCGAAACCGCAGTCGCCGCCAGCGCCCGGTCGATGTCCGCCTGCGGGACGGCCGAGGTCAGGCGCATGAAGCGGTCGACCGACAGCGGCAGCGTCCAGTCGACACTGATCTTCTGCGGCACATAGCCGACGACGAGCCCTGGCCGCTGCCCTGCCGTGCCCTCATCCGGGCGGATCAGTCCGAGCGCCACCTTGACCGTCGTCGACTTGCCGGAGCCGTTCGGCCCGATCAGGGTGACGATCTCTCCCGGCCGCACGCACAAATCGACGCCGCGGATCAGCCAGCGGTCCCCGCGCCGCACGCCGGCCCGCTGCAGGCAGACCAGCGGCGCCCTGCCCCCCGCATCGCTGACGCGATTTTCCATCCGGCTCCTTTCCGACGGTTGCATCGGTTCAGATTTTCTCTATTAGCGTAACTGTATAACATGACAACAGGGACATGGCAAAATGAGGCTGTTCGCCCTCGCATTGCTTTCCGGGCTCCTGGCCCTGCCGGCGGCGGCGCAGGAGCTGAAGGTCGTCGCCTCGATCCGGCCGGTGCACGCGCTCGTCGCCGCGGTGATGGGAAAGGCGCCGCAGCTGATTGTCGGCGACGTCGCCTCGCCGCATCATTTCAACATGCGACCGTCGCATGCCGCCATGCTGCAGGATGCCGGACTTGTCTTCTGGATCGGACCGCAGATGGAGAGCTTCCTGCAGGGCCCGCTCGCGACCCTAGCCGGCAAGGCGAAGCTCGTGGCGCTCATCGACGACCCGGCGGTCCGGACCCTGCCATGGCGTCAGGATGCCGAGGCCACGCACGAGGAAGCCGGGCACGAGGCGCACGAGGACAACGAGGACGATGATCACGGCCATGGCGGCCCGGACGGGCATATCTGGCTCGATCCGGCAAATGCGGCGGCAATGGCCGGCCGCATAGCCCGGGAACTGGCCGCGGCCGACCCGGCCGGCGCCGGGCGCTATGAAGAAAATGCCGCCGCTCTCGTCGAGCGGCTGAACGTGCTCGACCGGGAACTGGAGGAGATGCTGCGCGGGGCGGGCGGCATGCCCTATATCGTCTTTCACGATGCCTATCAGTATTTCGAACGCCGCTATGGCCTTGCCCCCGCCGGGGTGATTGCCCTCAATCCCGAGAGCGCGCCCGGCGCCGAACGCATTCGCAGCCTGCGCGCCCGGATTGCCGGGGCCGGCATCGGCTGCATCTTCGCCGAGCCCCAGTTCGACGCCCGGATGGTGGCAGTCATCGCCGAAGGCATGCCGGTCAGGACCGCCGTGCTCGACCCGCTGGGCTCCGGCCTGCAGGAGGGGCCGGAGCTCTATTTCGATCTGATGCGCAAGATGGCGGCATCGTTCCGCGACTGCCTCGCGCCGATCCGGTGACCGGACCTGCCGCGGCAGATCCGCCCGTGCCGCCATGCGTCAGTGAACGAAGGTGATGGCCGTGCCCCAGGGATCGTGCAGCGTCAGCTGCCCGTCGCCTTCCCGGACGGGAATCCCCGCGGCGGCGGCACGCCGGCGCAGTTCGTCCGCAAGGGATGCGTCGCGCAGCCTCACCCGGACCTCCGCCAGGCCAGCGGTATCTTCCGGCGTGCGCCCGGCGCCGCGGCTGTGCCAGACATTGCCCGCAAGCTGGTGGTGATAGCCGCCGCTGCCGAAGAACTTCGCGCCGGGATAGTCCGCCATCCTGTCGAAGCCGAGCGTGCCGACATAGAAGGCCTCGGCCTCGGCGGTGTTTCCGACCTGCAGATGGACGTGCCCGACCAGGCCGGCCTCGGGAAAGCCCTGCCATTCCCTGCCCGCGGCCTGGCGCAGCAGATCTTCGGCATCCAGCGGGTCGGTCGCCATGCGGATGCCGCCGTCGGGGTCGGTCCACCCCTCGACCGGACGGTCGGCATAGACTTCGATGCCATTGCCTTCCGGATCGGCAAGGTAGATCGCCTCGCTGACAATATGGTCCGAGGCGCCCTGCAGCGGAATGCGGTTGCGGATGACGAAGGCGAGCCAGCGGGCGAGATCGGCGCGCTCCGGCAGGAGGAAGGCCGTGTGGTAAAGGCCGGCGGCGTTGGGGTCGCGCGGGGCCAGCGACGCATCGCCGTCGAGCACGAGCAGCGGCTTGCCGCCGGTACCCAGAATCGCCCGCCCGCCCTGCTTCTCCAGGAGGGCGAGGCCGATGACCTGCTGGTAGAATGCGGCCATCCGGTCGAGATCGCGCACCCGCAGCCGAACCGAATCGATATGCATCGGCGCGGCGCGAAGATCGAATTTCTGCCCGTTCGTGAACATGTTGCTGCTCCCTGGCCGCCGGAGCGCCCGGCGCTCCGGCTGATGAAAGTCGAGGATCACTGGCGGTCCCGCCGCAGCGCGAAGGCGCCGTCGCCGAGAAGCGACTGCACGATCAGCGCGATCGCCCAGAAGGCCGGAAACTCCCAGCCGCCGCCCTGGTTCGAGAAGAAGAAGCCGGCTGCCCCGTGCGGGACATAGATCGAGCCGAGCAGGATCGGCACGAGCGCGAGCGAGACGGCGCGCGTCCATGTGCCGAGCAGCAGGGCGATGCCGCCGAAGAGCTCTGCGGCGATGACCAGATAGGCCAGCGCGCCCGGCAGGCCGAGACTGGAAAAATAGGCCACCGTTCCAGCCGGCGTGAAGATGAAGAGCTTCAGGCCCGCATGGGCGAGAAACAGCACCCCCATCGAAACGCGGAGAAGGAAGGCGGCGAGTTCGGAACTGGCAATGCCGGCGACAAGGCTGGAAGAGCGGTCGGCGGCGTGAGTGATGTGAGTCATGGTAACCTCCTGAATTCATCGATGGCCGGAAGATGGTGCATGTCGGCATCGATGATAATCCGGGGCGAAGGAAGAGGATTGCTTCCGCATCGGAACTAATCCCCCCTATCGCGGCTGCGGAAGTGCCGGGTCAGGAAGTCGACCAGCGCCCGAACCTTTGCCGCGAGATGGCGGCTGTGCGGGTACAGCGCGTGGATGGCGAAGGGCTCGACTTCATAGGCGGCCAGCAGGCGGCGCACCCGGCCGGCGGCGAGCGCCTCGCCGGCGACGAAGCCGGGCACGCAGGCAAGGCCGAGGCCCGCCGCCGCGGCCTCGACGCAGGCGGCGGCGTTGGAATAGCGGATGCGGCCCGCCACCGGAACCCGCAGTTCCGTTCCGTCCGCCTCGCGAAACGGCCAGCGTTCCGGATCGCGGAAATTGGTGTCGATGATGCATTCGTGATCACGCAGCTCCGCCGGATGGCCTGGCTCGCCGCGCTCCGCCAGATAGCTCTCCGCGCCGACAAGGTGCAGCGCGACAGTGCAGAGACGGCGCGCCACCAGGCTGGAATCGTCCGGCCTGCCGACGCGGATGGCGAGATCGAAGCCCTCGTCGACCAGATTGACCAGCCGGTCGGTGAAATGCACGTCCAGCCCGATCTCCGGATATCTTGCCGCAAAGGCGCTCAGCACCGGCGAGAGTTCCAGCACGCCGAAGGTGAGCGGCGCCGTCACCCGCAGCAGTCCGCGCGGCGTCTGCGCCTGGTTGCGGATCGACCGGTCGAGTTCGTCCAGCTCCTCCAGCAAGGCGCGGACGCGCTCGAAATAGGCCCGGCCGGCCTCGGTCGGCGAGACGGCGCGCGTCGTCCGGTTGAGCAGGCGTACGCCGAGATCGGCCTCGAGTCGCGAAACCAGCTTCGACGCCTGGCCCGAACTCGTGCCCAGCCTCGCGGCGGCAGCGGTGAAACTGCCCGATTCCATGACGGCGACGAACATCCGGTCGCAGGCAAGCCGGTCCATGCGCATCCTCCGCTCCATGCATAGACCAGCCCCGGGCCGCTGAACAGGTGCGGAACTTCCGTCCGCTCCGCCAGTTCTGCCGGCAAGGGAAAGGAGCTGCGAATGGTAACGAACCTGCTCTGGCTCATCACGATCGCGGGCGGCACATTCCTGCTTGGCGCCATCATGGCGTTCGCGCTCCTGCGGCAACGGCCCCTGCCCTGGCGCGAAAAATCCCGCCAGCAACGAAAAGTGGACAAGCTGTATCATCGCGACCGGGACGCCGGCGCCGCCAGTTCAAGGAATCCGCCTCAATAAATTAACAATAGCTGAACAAGCAGTTCCTGATGGGTTCAGACCGGATCTGCCATGACTCCCGCTGTCGGATGGGAAACGGGGGCAAGAGCCCTCTTACAGCAACGGGAGAAGAGAAATGTTGAAACTTGCACGCAATCTGACGCTGTCCGCAATTCTGGGCCTCGGCGCCCTCGGCGCGATCCCCGCGTCCGCATCGGCGGACAGCCTGGCCATCAAGGCCGGCAGCGGCGGCATCGCCATCGAGGTCGGCCATGGCCGCCACTGGCATGGCCGCCCGGGCTGGCATGGCCCGCGCTATCGCGCCTGCACCCCACGCCAGGCGGTGACCAAGGCGAGCCGCATGGGCGTGCGGCACGCCAGGGTCCATCATGCCTCGCACCGCAGCGTCACCGTCTCCGGGCGCAAGCACGGCCACCGCGTCCGCGTCGTCTTTGCCCGCGTGCCGGGCTGCCCGGTCATCGGCTGATGCCGGCCCGGCAGGACGGCCTCAGTCGCCCTGCCGTTCCTTGCGGAAGCGGAAGACGGCGCCGACTGTCACGCGATAGCTGTTCTCGCCGGCGGCGACGGGCACCGCATCCGGGGCACGCGCCGCCGCTTCCATGCGCAGGAACGGGCGCGGAGCGCCGTTCTGTGCATGCTCGACGAGCGACACGAGTTCGCCGAGTGAGCCGCCGGCCGCCTCGGCCAGGGTCTGCGCCCGGCGCGTTGCATCGTGCACGGCCTTGATCCGGGCCTCCTCGATGGCCTGCGACGGATCGGAATGCGAGAAGACGATGCCGCCGCCCTCGTTCACTCCGAGCGTGACCGACCGGTCGAGAATTGCTCCGAGCTTGCCGAGATCGCGCACGCGGACGGCCAGGCTGTTCGACACGGTATAGCCGGCAATGCGCGGCGCTTCGCCCCGCTGCCCGTTCTCCGGATAGACGATTCGCGGCTGGATGTGGAAGCCGGAAGTCTGCAGGTCGCGCTCCTCGATGCCTTCCTCGCGCATGGCCGCCAGCACTTCCGCCATGGCGGCATTGCTTGCATCGAGGGCGGCCCGCGCCGTTTCCGCTTCCCGCGTGACCGTCAGGTTCAGCTCCGCCATGTCCGGCGCAAGGCTTGCCTCGCCCTGCCCGGTGACCTCGATTCTCGGCCGGTCGTCATCGGCCATGGCCTGCGGAACGGCTACGGCCATCATCACGGCCGTGATCAGGGCGGCAAATCTCATACTTTCCTCCAATGGGTGTCTCGTATGGTACCATCCTCTAGGGCGGAATATGGGAGGAATAGGGCAGAGACACTTGTCGCATGCCGGAAAACCCACTAATCCCCTGCGCGGGGGCCTGTAGCTCAATTGGTCAGAGCCGGCGGCTCATAACCGCTTGGTTGGGGGTTCGAGTCCCTCCGGGCCCACCAGATTCCTGACAAGTGTCCGAAATTGCTGGCTTGCGTCGAGTGTCTCGAACTTTCGGGAACCGGGGCCGGGCGTGGTTTTCGTGGAGCTCCCTCCGGGAGGCCCCATGCGACTGCTGCTTCCTGTCGCGGACCCCGAGCGATCCGGGGGGTGAAAACCATGAAGGCGAAGAATGAACGACTGATCATCAAGATTCCGCAGCTGACCGGGGAGGAGGACGGCTTTCGCCTCAGCTTCCCTCTGCAAGGAGCATCCGCGCCGGAGCTGCACTTCCACTTCCGCAATGTCGAGCGGAGCTTCCTGTGCGAGACGCTGGAACCAGCGCTTGTCGCCCTGCTGATTCCGGCGATGCTGGAAGGCAGGGACCTGCATCTCGCCGGACCGGTATCGCCCGAATTGTGGTTCCGGATGCAGCATTACCTGATCCCCCTGATCCGGGCCATCATCCCGGCCGCGCGCGACATCGCCATCATCGCCGAGGAGTTCCGTCCGCAGGCCCCGCGCACGGACGGCGCGGTCCTGACCGGCCTGTCGAACGGGGTGGATTCCATGCATGTCTGCGCCAACCATCTCGGCCTCGACCAGCCGGCCGGCATGCGGCTTACGCACTTCATTTTCCACGATGTCGGCAGCCACGGCGCCGCCGGCGATCCGATGACGAAGGTCCGGGCCCGGCGCAGGCTGGAGCAGTCGCAGGAATCCTCCGGGGCCATGGGGCTGCCGCTGATCGCCGCCAGTTCGAATATGGGCGATTTCCACACCCTCCCCTATCATCAGACGCATACGCTCCGAAGTGCGGCGGTCGCATTCGCGCTTTCCGGCGGCGTGTCGCGCTTCCTGTATGCCTCCGCCAGTCCATACCCGTCGATCCATGTGCGCAAATCCCACACGATCGCGCCGTTCGACGCGATCACCCTGCCGCTGCTGCGAAGCGAGAGCCTCGAATGCTTCTCGGTCGGGGCGGCCTGCACCCGGGTGCAGAAGACGGCGCAGCTGGCGGACTACCCCTATGCGCAGAGATTCCTCAATGTCTGCGTGACGGATCACAGCAATTGCTCGCGCTGCTGGAAATGCGCCCGGACCCTGTTCACACTGGATCTGCTCGGAGCGGCCGGGAATTTCGGCGAGGTCTTCGATCTCGACGCCTACCGCAAGATCCGTTCCCGGTTCGTGTCGCATGTGCTGGCTTCGGCGCCGGTGACCGCGCTTTCCCGGGAGCTGACCGACCTCATGCGCGAACGGGGCTTCCACCCATCGCCGGCGGAAAGGGCCCGTGCCCTCGCCTATGCGCCGCTGCTGCGTCTTGCCTACCGACGAGGCAGGCCGTTCAGCTCCGCCTATCTTCGCCTGACGGGTTTTTCTGCTACCTTCTGAAGATCCTGGGACTACGCCTCGCGGGATAGTTTCCAAGCCGGCAACATCATGTTAATCATATTTCAACAGGGAGAGTAAGGCACCTTCGCATCCGGCGGACCCGGGAGCTGCGCCCGGTCTCCGCCAGCAGCCGCAATTCGGGACGCTTCCCCATGGGCCGGCCTGATTGCCGTCCGGGTTCGGGGTGCGTCGCCCTCCTTCGCTTCGCCCGACATGCAGGCGAGGCGAGCATTCGCATCGTGCCGAACTGTGGGTGCCAGTAGCGTTTCTCGTGTAATTTCCAACAGTTGGTCGAGTCTATTCGCGTGCGTGGACGGTCGTGCATCGGCGACGCCATCCGACCGGCTCGCGATACATTCAGATCATGTTGACCGTTTATAAAACGAATGTTGCAATGCCATGAGCAATCGCCTATTAAGAGGCATGCCCGTCGTTCCACTCTCCGAGCGCATCGTCCAGGTCTTCGACACCCTGCCGGACCAGCTGAAACTGGCGGCCCGCTATGTGCTGAAGCATCCCGACGATGTCGCCCTGCTGTCGATGCGCGAGCAGGCCCGCCAGGCCGGCATCCAGCCGGCGACCATGACCCGGCTGGCCAAGCATCTCGGCTATTCGGGCTATGAGGAGTTCCGGCGGATCTTCGCCGATGCCATGCGCGATGTCGCGTCGGGTTTCTCCGGCAAGCTCGACCTCCAGGCGGAAACGCAGAAGCTGCAGGGCGACCATTCCCTGGCCGCGGCCATGGTCGGCGCCATCGCCACGGAAATCAGCGGTCTGTCCGACCCGGGGACGCTGGACCGCCTTGTCGAGGCGGCGCAGCTGATCGAGCGGGCGCGCAGGGTCTATTGCCTCGGATTGCGCTCGAGCTATTCGACCGCCTGGCACCTGCATTACACCCTGTCGCTCGCCGGCAAGCATGCCATCATGATCGACACGGCCGGAGGCATCGGCGCCGATCCGCTCGGCAGTGCGACGCCGCAGGACGTGCTGATATCGGTCAGCGTGCTGCCCTATACGCGCCAGACCATCGAGTTCACGGAATATGCGCAGAAGGTGGCCGGAGTGCCGGTCGTGGCGATTACCGACAGTCCGGTCGCGCCGCTGACCCGCAAGGGGACGGTGGCGCTGATCGTCTCGACCGACAGCCCCTCCTTCCTGCACTCGATGTGCTCCGCCTTTTCCGTTGCCGAGATCCTCGGCGCGCTGGTCGCCGGGCGCGGCGGGGAAGTGGCGCGGCGATCGCTGGAGCGGCTGGACCGGCAGGCGGCGATGCTCAAGACCCATTACGAAGTCAGGGACAGGCGGCAATGACCCATCTCCTTCACCGTTCCATCCATGCAAGACTGCCTGTCGCCGTCAGCGGCAGCGGCATCGAGCTCTTCGACGAGGACGGCAAGTCCTATCTCGACGCCAGCGGCGGCGCCGCCGTGTCCTGCCTCGGCCACGGCCATCCGGACGTGATCGCCGCCCTGCACCGGCAGCTCGACGAGCTGGCCTATGCGCACACTTCCTTCTTCACCTCGCGCCCGGCGGAAGAGCTGGCCGATCTGCTGATCGAGCGCGCGCCGGAAGGGATCTCCCATGCCTATCTCGTTTCGGGCGGATCCGAAGCGGTCGAGGCGGCGCTGAAGATGGCAAGGCAGTATTTCGTCGAGAAGGGCGAGCCGCAGCGCCGGCACATCATCGCGCGGCGCCAGAGCT
>CAYLSN010000014.1:0-22073 GCA_964386015.1 uncultured Rhizobiaceae bacterium
ACCTGTGACCCCTGCCGTGTGAAGGCAGTGCTCTCCCGCTGAGCTACGCGCCCGGTCGGCAAGCCTATAGAGCCTTTGGCGGCGAAATGGAAGCCGTCAGTTGCATCGAAACAGGAGCTTTTGTTGCGCACTCCACCGGAGCGCCAGGCATGGACGGGACGACCGGAGGCGTCCCGCCATTCACTCCCTGCTCCCGGCATGGTAAGTCGCCCGCATGAATGCCTTCGTGATCCTGCTGGACGGCGAGCTGACGGCCTCCGACCGGCTCCGTCGACAGATTTCCGGCCGCCGCGTGATTGCCGCAGATGGAGGCATACGTCATGCCGCCGCGCTCGGTATCGCGCCGGAACTCTGGCTGGGCGATTTCGATTCGGTCGCCGATGCGCTCCGCACCCGCTGGCGCGACATTCCGCGCGCCGCCTATCCCGGCGAGAAGGACCAGACCGATGGCGAGCTGGCGACCCTGGCAGCGCGCGAACGCGGCGCGACCGATCTCCTGCTCGCCGGAGCCTTCGGCGGCCCGAGGGCGGACCATGCCTTTCTCCATGCTGCCCATGCGCTGCAGCTCGCAGCGCAGGGTCTCGCCGTGATGCTCAGCGACGGACGCCAGGAAGGGTACCCGCTGCTGGCGGGCGAGCATGTCTTCTCCCTGCCGTCCGGCACGCTCTTCAGCCTGGTCGGCTTCTCCGCATTGTCGGGCCTGACGGTCGAGGGCGCCCGATGGCCACTATCCGACCGGTTCGTGCCCTTCGGTTCGTCCCTGACCCTGTCCAACCAGGTTGACGGGCAGCTGCGCATCGGCCTCAAGTCCGGCATGGCATTGCTGATCGCCACTCCGGAAGCTTGACGGCAGCCGCACAAAGGCACAAATCGCAGCCATGGCACCTCCCCTTCTCCAGCTCGACGACATTCATCTGACCTTCGGCGGCACGCCGCTGCTGAGGGGCGCATCCCTCGTGGCCGGCGCAGGCGACCGCATCGCACTGGTCGGGCGCAACGGCTCCGGCAAGTCGACGCTGCTGCGCATCGCGGCAGGACTGGTCGAGCCGCAGTCCGGGACCGTGTTCCGCCAGCCGGACGCGACGGTCCGCTACCTGGAGCAGGACCCGGATCCTGGCGGCCATGCCACCATCGGCGCCTGGGTGGCGGCAGAACTCGGTCCGGCAGACGATCCGCACAGGGCAGAATACCTCCTGCGCCAGCTTGGCCTCGATCCGGAAGCTGCTCCGTCCGGCCTGTCCGGCGGCGAGGCGCGGCGGGCGGCGCTGGCGCGGGTGCTTGCCCCCTCTCCCGACATCCTTCTGCTCGACGAACCGACCAACCATCTCGACATTGCCGCCATCGAGTGGCTGGAGGAAGAGCTTGCCCGGATGCGCGCCGCCATCGTGGTGATCTCGCATGATCGCCGCTTCCTGGAAAATCTGAGCCGGACCACCGTCTGGCTGGACCGGGGCGTCACCCAACGGCTGCCGCGCGGTTTCGCGCATTTCGAGGCCTGGCGCGACGAGATGCTGGAGCAGGAGCGGCGCGACGCCGACAAGCTTGCCCGCCGCATCGCCGCGGAGGAAGACTGGGTGCGTTACGGGGTCACGGCACGGCGTAAGCGCAATGTCCGGCGGCTGGCCGAGCTGCGCAGCATGCGCGAGGCCTATCGCAACCGTGATCTGCCCCAGGGCGCTGCCGCCCTGGCCGCGAGCGAGGGGCGCGACAGCGGCAGGCTGGTCATCGAGGCGGAGCGGATCGGCAAGTCCTGGGACGGGCGGACGGTCGTGCGCGATTTTTCCATCCGTATCCGGCGCGGCGACCGTATCGGCATTGTCGGCCCGAACGGCGCCGGCAAGACTACCCTGCTCAAGCTTCTCATCGGCGAAATCGAACCCGATGCCGGACGCATTCGGCATGGCGCCAATCTGCAGCTGGCCGTCTTCGACCAGCGGCGAACCAGCCTGCAGCCCGATCTCACCCTGCAGGAATATCTCGCCGGCGGCAGCGACCAGATCCGCGTCGGCGGCGGCTATCGCCACGTCGTCTCGTGGCTGAAGGATCATCTTTTCCTGCCGGAACAGGCGCGCACCCCGGTGCGCGAGCTGTCGGGCGGCGAGCGGGCGAGGCTGGTTCTCTCGAAGATCTTTGCCGAGGAATCGAACGTGCTCGTCCTGGACGAGCCGACCAACGACCTCGACATGGAGACGCTGGATCTCCTGGAGGAAATCGTCGCCTCCTATGCCGGCACGGTGCTGCTGGTCAGCCATGACCGCGATTTCCTCGACCGCACCGTGACGAGCACCATCGCGCCCGGCGAGGACGGACGCTGGCACATCTATGCCGGCGGCTGGTCCGACATGCAGGCGCAACGACGGCTGGCCGATGGCAAGGATGCCGCCGTGAAGGAGAAGTCCGCCCGTCCGGTGCGGCCGGCTTCCGGGCCGCGCCCCGTTCCCGAGGCGAGACCGCGCAAGCTGTCCTTCAAGCAGAAATTTGCGCTGGAGAAGCTGCCGGGCGAGATCGAGGCGGTCCGCCGCGAGATTGCGGCGCTGGAGGCGCGCATGGCCGATCCGGCGCTCTATTCGTCCGATGCCGCCGCTTTCGGCCGACTCGCCGCACAGCTGGAGGAAAAGCGCGCCGATCTGGAGCGGATGGAGGAGGAGTGGCTGGAGCTCGAGATCCTGCGCGAGGAGCTGGAATCCTGACGCGCCGGCGGCGGCCCTTGACCAGGCTCCTGCAATGTTGAAGTTTCCCGGAGCGAAGGGAAGGAAGCAGTCATGTCCGATCAGGCGCTCGTCGTCATCGATGTCCAGAACGATTTCTGCCCGGGCGGCGCGCTTGCCGTGCCGGGTGGCGACGAGGTCGTGCCGGCGATCAACGGTCTGATCGGACGCTTCGAGCATGTGATCCTGACGCAGGACTGGCATCCGGCCGGTCATTCCAGCTTCGCATCCAGCCATCCCGGCCGCGCCCCGTTCGAGGAAATCGCCATGCCCTACGGCCAGCAGACGCTGTGGCCGGATCATTGCGTGCAGGGCACGCCGGGCGCCGCGTTCCATCCCGGGCTGCAATGGACCCGTGCGGAGCTCGTCATCCGCAAGGGATTTCGCCCCGCCATCGACAGCTACTCCGCTTTCTTCGAGAACGACCGCGCCACCCCGACCGGGCTCGCAGGCTATCTGAAGGAGCGCGGCATCCGGCGCCTGACCCTTGCCGGCCTCGCCACGGATTTCTGTGTCGCCTATTCGGCGCTCGATGCCGTCCGGCTGGGATTTGAGGTCAGCGTCGACTTGTCCGCCTGCCGCGGCATCGATCTCGGCGGCTCCGTCGACATCATGACCGGCCGCATGCGCGACGCCGGCGTCCGCCTTCTCTGAACGGGACCGCCCAGATGACCAGGACCGACATTGCCACACGGGTCTACAATCACACCTGGAAACTGGACCCGATCATCCGCAGTCTCCTGGATACGGACTTCTACAAGCTGCTGATGCTGCAGATGATCTGGAGCCTGCACCCGGATGTGTCGGCAACGTTCACCCTGATCAACCGCACGCGCTCGATTCGCCTGGCGGACGAGATTTCGGTGGGCGAGCTGCGCGAACAGCTCGATCATGCCCGCACCCTGCGTCCGAGCAAGAAGGAAATGATCTGGCTGGCGGGCAATACCTTCTACGGCCGCAAGCAGATCTTCCTGCCCGAATTTCTCGCCTGGTTCGAGAAATTCCAGTTGCCCGAATACGAGCTGGCGGAGGAGGACGGGCAGTTCACGCTCCGTTTCCACGGGCCGTGGATGCACACGACCATGTGGGAAATCCCGGCGCTCGCCATCATCAACGAGCTGCGCTCGCGCGCCGCGATGCGCAAGTTCGGGCAGTTCGCGCTCGACGTGCTCTATGCGCGGGCAAAGGCGAAGATGTGGGAGAAGGTCGAGCGCCTGAAGCTGCATCCCGGCATCGTCATCTCCGATTTCGGCACGCGCCGCCGCCATTCCTTCCTTTGGCAGCGCTGGTGCGTCGAGGCGCTGAAGGAGGGGATCGGCAATGCCTTCATCGGCACTTCCAACGTGCTGCTGGCCATGGATACGGATCTGGAGGCGCTTGGCACCAACGCGCATGAGCTGCCCATGGTCTATGCGGCCCTGGCGCGTACGCCGGAAGAATTGCAGCAGGCCCCGTATCGCGTCCTGTCGGACTGGAACACATTATATGGCGGCAACCTGCTCATCGTGCTGCCCGACACGTTCGGCACCGCTGCCTTCCTGCGCCATGCGCCCGACTGGGTTGCCGACTGGACGGGCTTCCGCCCCGACAGCGCGCCGCCGATCGAAGGCGGCGAGCGCATCCTGCAATGGTGGCAGCAAAAAGGGCGCGACCCGCGCGAGAAACTCCTCATCTTCTCCGATGCGCTCGATGTCGACGCGATCATTGGCACCTATACGCACTTTGCCGGAAGGGTACGGATGAGCTTCGGCTGGGGCACCAACCTCACCAATGATTTTTCCGGGTGCGAGCCGGATGGCGGCAACGCGCTCGACCCGATCTCGCTGGTGTGCAAGGTGACCGAAGCCAATGGCCGGCCCGCCGTCAAGCTGTCCGACAATCCGCAGAAGGCGACCGGGGATCCCGAGGCCATTCGCCGCTATCTGGAGTTCTTCGGCGAGGAAGCCCGGGTGGAGCAGGCGGTGCGGGTGTAAGGCCCTTCACGGCGAAACGGCCGCCTGCCTGGCTTTCGCCCATCCCGAAGCCTTCAGCGACAGGACGATCGAGGCCATTACCAGGAGGACGCCGAAAAGCTGGCGCGGCGTCAGGGTCTCCTGCAGGAAGACCCAGCCAATGATCAGCGCCACGGTCGGGCTGAGAAAGGCCAGCACCGCCACGCGGTTACCGACAGTCTGCAGGCCGCGTACCCACAGCCAGTAGCCGAGCCCGGTCGCGAACAAGGCGAGCCAGGCAAGGCCGATGCTGTTGTTCGTGTCCCAGGTTGCCGGCAGGCCTTCGACGACGAGGGCCACCGGCAGCAGCACGACGCCGGAGATCAGCAATTGCCAGGCCGTCATGTGCATGGGCGGCGCCAGGCCGCGCCAGTGATCGGTCAGCACGATGCCCAGGGCCATCGAAATCGCGGCGCCGATTCCGGCAAGGACACCGACCGGGTCGAACGCCAGCCCGCCATTCAGGACCATGAGGCCGACCCCTGCCATGCCGACAAATGCCAGCGCGATCTGGGCGAATGTCGGCCGCTGCCGCATCAGCGGCCACGCCAGCAGCGAGACCAGCAATGGCTGGCAGGCGACCAGGGTCGCCGTCACCCCGCCAGGCAGCCGCGCCGCACTGACCAGCAGCAGCGCCGAGAACAGCCCGATATTGGCCAGCGACACCAGCACCATCTGCGGCAGGATCGCCATTGACGGCAGGGCGCGAAGCATGAACGCCATGATCAGGCCGGCTGGCAAGGTGCGCAGGGCGGACACCAGCAACGGGTAATCCACCGGCAGGGTCTGCGTGAAGACGACATAGGTCGTGCCCCACAGCATCGGCCCGAACGCGGTCCCGACGATGCGGCCGACGCTGATCCCCGGCATGCTGTTCTCCATTGTCATGAAATCTGCCGGAACTCAGCGCGCAAGTTCGGGTGTCCAGTCGCCAGGCTGCGGTTCGCGCGTCAGATAGCTGATCACCATGTCGACCAGATGGGCCTGGCGATGGGCGATCCATTCCGGCGAAGCGAGCTTGCGATTGAACAGCATCGACAGCGTATGCTGGTTCGACAGGTAGAAATAGCCGAGCCCGGAGATCGAGATATACAGCTCGACCGGATCCACACCCTTGCGGAAAACGCCCTGCTTTTCGCCCTCGCGCAGGATCCGCCGCAGATTTTCCGATAGCTTGTCATACATGCTGCGGATGATTGTCGACTTGCCGATGTGGCGGGCGCGATGCAGGTTCTCGGTGTTGAGCATGACGATCACGTCCGGCTCCTCCACGAAGACGCGGAACGTGTTCTCGCACAGGCGAATCATGGCATTCAGCGGATCCAGCCCCTCCACCACCACATCGCCCTGACGACGCCGCAGGATCTCGTAGACCCTCTCGAGGCTGCGGACATAGAGGTCCTCCTTGCCCCGGAAATAATGATAGAGGAGGTTCTTGCTGACGCGGGCGCGCGCGACGATGGCATCCACGCGGGCGCCGTCATAGCCGCGCCGGGCGAATTCGACCTGTGCCGCCGCCAGGATCTTTTCCTGGGTCCGGATCGGATCCCGGACAGCGGGCCGTCTGCGCATTATGCTCTGCCCCGTTTCCACTGTCGTCCCGCCTGACGGACACATCCGCATCTGCCGGCGCCCGGCCGGCGAGACGACAGGTTCATATCCGCCAGGCGCCCGCCGATCAAGATCGGCGCCTTCACGCCATTGCCGGAACGCGGGCGCGCAGCTCCGCCGTTGCCTGGCGGTCGATCTGGCCGTCGCGAATGGCAACGAGATAGTGCTCGCGCGCGAACCCTTCGGTGATCTTGCCGTCGAGGACATCTTCCAGCACTGCCTCGAGCGGGCGCTGCAGCGGGTCACCGTAGCCGCCGCCGCCGGCCTGCTCGTGCCGGATCACGTCGCCCTTGCGGATGGTGCGCGTGACCTTGCTGTCGAGCAGTTCGCGCGCGCTGCCGTTCACGCTGAGATAGTTGCGGGACGGCGCACCGGGTCTGCCGCCGAACAGGCCGTAGGGCTGATGGTTGTACCGGTCGGTGCGAAGCTGCAGGATCGCCTCGTCGGCCAGCAGGCGATATTGCCGGATGACGCTGAGGCCGCCGCGCTGCCTGCCGGCGCCGCACGAGTCGGGCCGCAGGGAGTATTCCTCGATCCGGATCGGATAGGTCGACTCCATGAGTTCGACCGGCATGTTCGACATGTTCTGCGACGGGTTGGTCACGGCATCGATGCCATCCCTGGCAGCACGGGCGCCGAGCGCGCCATTGATCATGTCGACCATGACGAAGGGTTCGCGAGTCTCCTTGTCGTAGCCGCCGATGCAGACCACGGAATTGCCGCCCTCTCCTGCCGCAGCGACGCGATCCGGCACGATCTGCGACAGCGCTCCGAGCACGGTGTCGACGACGCGATAGCCGGTAAGAGCACGCGCCGCCACCGGCGCCGGGAAATGCGGATTGAGGAAGCTGCCCTTCGGCGCCTTGACGTCGATGGCCCGGTAGACGCCGGAATTGTTGGGGACCTCGCTGTCGAGCGTGCATCGTATGGCAAGATAGGTCGCCGACTTGACGAAGGACAGGGTGGAATTGATGGCGCCGCGCACCTGCGGCGAGCTGCCGTCGAAGTCCACGGTCAGATGGCCGCCCTTGACCGTGATGGTGACCTTGATCGGAATGGGCGAAGGATCGAAGCCGTCGCCGTCGATGTAATCGGTGAACTCGTAGCTGCCTTCCGGCCACCTGGCGATCTCGTTGCGGGTCAGGCGCTCGCCATAGTCGAGGAAATCGTTCAGGAACTGGTTGAAGGTCTCGGGACCATACTTGTCGACCATGCGCAGCAGTTCGCGCTCGCCGAGCGCGCACGTGGCAAGCTGCGCCTCGAGGTCGCCGATGACCAGATCCGGCAGGCGGACATTGCGTCCGATGATCTCGAAGACGACATCGTTGCGCACGCCCCGCTCATACAGCTTCAGCGGCGGCAGGCGCAGACCTTCCTGGAAGATCTCGGTGGAATCGCTGGCATTCGAGCCGGGCACGCGCCCGCCGACATCGCAATGATGACAGATCACGACCGAGAAGCCGATATGCTCGTCCCGATGGAAAATCGGCTTGAACATGAAGATGTCCGGCAGATGCATGCCGCCTTCATACGGGTCGTTGAAGATGATGACGTCGCCCGGATGGATATTGCCCGAGAAACGCGCCAGGAGCGCTTCCATCGCGTCGGGCACCGCCCCGAGATGCAGCGCCACGGTCTTGGCCTGGGCAAGGATCCTGCCCTTCGCGTCGGTCATGGTCGTCGAATAGTCGAGCACGTCGCGCACGATCGGCGAGCGCGCCGTCCGCATCACCGTATAGGCCATTTCATCGACGATGGATTCCACCGCGCTCTTCAGGACGGCGAAGGTGATCGGATCGAGTTCGGACTTCTCAGTCATGGAGGATGCTCCCTACGAGAGTCGGATGTGCAGATTGAGGCAGTCGTCACGTTCGACGGTGGCTCGCGGCGGCACGACGACGGTCGAATCGTTCGATTCCAGGATGACCGGTCCGGTCAGCCGCCGCGGCGCATGAACGCGGTCATAGACCGGAGTCTCGATCCAGCCCGTATCCTTGCCGAAATAGACCTCGCGTCGCGATGTCGGGCCGGCTTCCTCGCCATTGGCGGCAGACAGCTTGCGGAAATCGAGCCGGCCCTGGCGCAGGCCGCGCCCGGTCATGCGGATGCCGACCACCTCGACGGCGTCGGAGGAGACATAGCTGTAGATGGAGCGATAGGTGTCGAGGAAATCCTGGCGCACCTTCGCCGGGTCGAACGGTTCGGCGAACGGAATCGCCAGGGACATTTCCTGGCCGCGGAAGCGCATGTTCGCCTCCGGCAGCAGTTCCATCGCGTCTCCTTCGAGGCCTTCGGCGCGCAGCCTCTCGATCGCCTGCTCGCGCAATTGCCGGGTCACGGCGGCGAGATTGCCGGGATCCACCTCCTCGACCACGCTGCCGACCGGGGCGGTGAAATAGCATTCGATGTCGCCGGCGAGCATGCCCATGGCGGTGAAGACGCCCGGGGTTGCCGGGATCAGGAGCCTGTCCATCGACAGAAGCGCCGCGATGGCGGCGGCATGCACCGGCCCGGAACCGCCAATGGCGACCAGCGTGTAGTCGCGCGGATCGACACCGCGTTCCACGGTCACCGATCGGATCGCCCGCGCCATGTTGGCATTCACCACCTCGCGGATACCGTACGCCGCCTCATATGCCTCGAGGCCAAGCCTGTCGCCGATCTGCCCGGCGATCGCCGCGGCTGCGGCGGCCTTGTCGAGATGGCGCGCGCCGCCGGCAAGCTGCTCCGGCAGGTAGCCGAGCACGAGATTGGCGTCGGTCACCGTCGCCCGGTCGCCACCAAGGCCGTAGCATACGGGCCCCGGCACCGCGCCTGCCGATACCGGACCGACCCTGATCAGCCCGGCGCTGTCCAGCGCCGCGATCGAGCCGGCGCCGCTGCCGACTTCTGCCACGTCGACGGTCGGCACGCTCATCATGTAGCCGCCGGCCTTGATGAAGCGGGAAGGCGTCGAGATTCCGGCCCGGAACTCGTATTCGCTGACGCGGGTCAGTTCGCCCTCATTGACGAGACAGGCAGAAGCCGTGGTGCCGCCCATGTCGAAGATCACCATATTGGCCTGCTTCAGCGCCTCGCCCAGGCGCTGACCGCCGACCGCGCCCGCGGCCCGGCCCGACGAGATGAAGAAGACCGGCTTCTCGCAGGCGGTCTCGGCAGTAGCGAGCGCGCCGTTCGAATTGCTGACGAGGAGCGGCGCCTCGATGCCGATGGTGCGGATCCCGGCCTGCAGCCGGTTCAGATATGCCGCCAGCACCGGTCCGACATAGGCGTTGACCACGGTGGTGCTGGTGCGCTCATACTCCTTCGCCTCGGGCAGGACCGAGACGGATGTCGTGACCTGCAGCTGCGGGAACCGGGCGCGAATCAGTTCCTCGGCACGGAGTTCGTGGGCCGGATTGCGGTAGCTGTTGATGAAGCAGATGGCGACCGATTCCACCCCGGCTTCCACCAGCCTGGCTGCGGCGGCGAGCACGTCCTCTTCGGAAAGGGGCACGATCACGCTGCCGTCGGCGGCGATCCGCTCCTCCACTTCCAGCCGGTAGCGGCGCGGCACCAGCGGCTCCGGCTTCTCCCATTGCAGGTCGAACATGTTGGGCGTCCGCAGGCGGCCGATCTCCAGCACGTCCCGGAAGCCCCTGGTGGTGATCAGGCCGGCACGAACGCCAACCTTCTGCAGCAGCGTGTTGGAGCCGACCGTGGTGCCGTGGACGATTTCCCGGACGTCGCCCGGCCGGATGCCGGCTTCGGCGATCAGGGTGGAAATACCGGTGACCACGGCCTCCTCCGGCGCCGAAGGGGTCGACGATACCTTGGCATGATGCAGGCGTCCGTCGCCCTCGATCATGACGAGGTCGGTGAAGGTGCCTCCGATGTCGACGCCGATTCTCGCGGATCTGATCGCTGCTGCTGTCATCTGACCACCTTATTGAACTGTTTGGTCTAATAGATAGCATTGAACGACCGATTTCGGAAGAGTTTTTTTCATAGCCGCAAGTAGCTGATTTTTCGTCATAATTTGTATCGCTATTGCCCGACTATTGACTGCTATTGTACCATCGGTTAGATAGGAATGTCGTGAAGCCTTGGCATGAACCCGCCAATCCCGCATGAAAGGGGAGGAAGATGAACAAACGCAACCTGCTGAAATCCGCCGCAGCTGCTGCGGCCCTGATGGTGTTCTCGGCTCCGGTACTGGCCGATGAGCAGCTCACCGTTCGCCTGGACTTCTCCCCCTGGGGCAGCCATGCCGCCATGCACCTGGCCAAGCATAATGGCTGGTTCAAGGAAGCCGGCCTCGATGTCGACGTCCAGGACGGCCGCGGATCGGGCAATACGCTGCAGCTCGTCAATGCCGGACAGGTGGATGTCGGCCAGATCCAGCTCGGACTGATCCCTTCCGCGCGTGAGAGCGGCGCCAAGGTGATCGGCATTGCCGGCTGGGACCGCCGCACGGATCTGTGCGTGCTGGTCGACAAGGATTCGCCGATCGAGAAGATCGAGGACCTCAAGGGCAAATCGATCGTGGTCTTCGCCGCGAGCCCGTGGGCGCCGTATATCGACAGTTTCCTCGCCGCCGGCGGTCTCGACCGCAACAACACCACCATCGAATTCGTCGATGCCGCGGCGCTGTGGGGCACCTACACCTCCGGCCGCGTCGACGGCATGATGTCCACGGTCGGCTCCGCCCTGCCGATCGCCGAGAAGTCGCGCCCGTCCAAGTGCCTGACCTCGGACATGGCCGAACTCTACTTCCCGAGCTACGGACTCGTGGTCAACGAGGATACGCTCAAGAACCGCGCCGACGCGCTTCGCAAGCTGGTCGAGGTGCAGCAGCGCGCCTGGGCGGCGCTCGCGGAGAACCCGGAGCTCGGCGTCGACGCGATGATCGCCGAGCGGCCGGAGGCCAATCTCGACCGTGAAGTGCTGCGCAAGCAGATCGAGCTGACTGTCGAATATTTCGACACCCCGGCGACCGAGGGCAAGCCGATCGGCTGGCAGGCGACCGAGGACTGGGAGGCGGCGCTGCGGGGAATGGAACTTGCCGGCATCGTTCCTGCCGGGTGGGATGTCAGCAACTACTTCACCAATGAGCTGATCTCCGAATAATGGGCGCGCGCGACCATATCGCTTCGGGAGCGGATGCCTATGTGAGCATCGCCGGCGCCGGCAAGACCTACCCTTCCAAGGCGGGTCCTGTCGTCGCGCTGAGCGATATCAACCTCGACATCAGGCCCGGCGAATTTCTCAGCATTGTCGGCCCGAGCGGTTGCGGCAAGAGCACCCTGCTCAAGTGCGTCGCCGGGCTCGAGGAGATCTCGACCGGGCAGATTTCGGTCTCGGGCCGCCCGCTGGACGGGCCGCCCGATAGGATGGGCGTCGTGTTCCAGCGCGACGTCCTCCTGGACTGGCGCACCATTCTCGACAATGTGCTGCTGCAGGCGGAATTCCTCGGCCACGGCCGCAACGCCTTCCGCGAGCGCGCGCTCCAGCTTCTCGAGCGCTTCGGCCTGAAGGGCTTCGAGAATCGCCACCCCTGGGAGCTTTCCGGCGGCATGCGCCAGCGGGCGTCGATCTGCCGCGCGCTCCTGTGCGACCCGGATCTGCTGCTGATGGACGAGCCGTTCGGCGCGCTTGACGCGATGACCCGGGACGACCTCAATGTCGAGCTGTCGCGGATCTGGCAGGATACCGGCAAGACCGTGATCTTCATCACGCACTCGATTTCCGAGGCAGTATTCCTCGCCGACCGGGTGGTGATGATGTCGCACAGCCCGGGCCGCATCGTCGATGTCTTCGAAGTGGACCTGCCCCGCCCCCGCCCGCTTTCCGTGCGCGAGAGCGATGCGTTCGGCGTCTACACCCAGCGTATCCGGCGGCACTTCGCCCAACTGGGAGTGATCAAGGAATGAACGGCGGCCTTGCCAGGCGGTTTCAGGACAACCGCGCGCTCGACATCATTCTCGTGCTCTTCGGCACGATCCTTCTGTGGGAGGTCGGAACGCGCCTGTTCCATCCGCCCGCGATCATCCTGCCGGCCCCGTCCGCGATCTGGCAGGCGTTCATCCTCAGCCCCTGGGTCTTCATCCGCAACATGCTGTACACGCTGACGACGACCGGGGTCGCCTTCCTCATCTCCGTCGTGCTCGGCGTGCTGATGGCGGTGGGCATCGTGCAGTGGAAGTTCCTCGAGCGCACCATCTATACGCTGCTGATCGCGATCAACTCGGTGCCGAAAGTGGCGCTGGCGCCGCTCTTCGTCATCTGGCTGGGCACCGGTGCCATGTCGCAGCTCGCCGTCGCGGTGATGCTGGCAATCTTTCCGATCGTCATCAACACGGTCATGGGCCTGCGTTCCGTCGAGCCCGACATGCTGAATCTTGCCAAGGCGACGCGCGCATCCGAGTTCGACATCATCTACAAGATCCGGATCCCGAACGCCTTGCCTTCGCTGTTCTCGGGCATGAAGGTCGGCATCTCCTTCGCGCTGGTGGGGGCGATCGTCGGCGAATTCGTCGCCGGCGGCCGCGGCCTCGGCTTCCTGGTCCTCACGGCCCAGGGTCAGTTCGATACCACGCGCGTGTTCGTCTCGCTGGTGCTGCTCGGCGTGATGGGAACGATCCTGTTCTATGCGGTCGATATTGCAGAGCGCATCGCCCTGCCCTGGCACAGCTCGCAGCGCCAGCCCATTACCTGATCTCTCCTCCCTCGAACCTGGCCGGCTTGCCATTCAAGGCAGGCCGGCCCTTTTTTGTCTCGCGGGCTACTCATGGCGGTGCTCTTTACAGAGCACGGCGTTTGGTCTTTCTTAGAACGGACGCGATGCCGCGCTGGCGGCGTCCCGCAACCGTCTTTGCAATGTTCCAATCCAATGGCGACAGCCAACAGGGGAGAAGCAGAATGAGACCCATTCATCGCCGCGGCCTTCTGAAAGGCGCCGCCGCAACGGCCGGCGTCGCGCTGGCCATGCCGTATGTCTCGCGGCGTGCACTGGCGCAGGCGCCGACGGTCAATATCTTTGCCTGGGCGGGATATCTGAACGACGACATCCTGAACGCCTTCACCGAAGCCACCGGCATCAAGGCGAACTACACGCCATATGGCACGAATGACGAGCTGCTCAACCAGATGCGTGCCAATAATGGCGGCGGATTCGACCTGATCTGGCCGACGGTCGACCGGGTGCCGAACTACGTCGAGTATGGGCTGATCCAGCCGCTCGACGAGGCGAAGATCAAGGTTGACCGCGTCCTGCCTTCGGCCTGGACCAGTTCGGTCAATCTGGGCGCCGTGGTCGACGGCAAGCGCTACCAGGTGCCCACGGACTGGGGCACGGAGGCGATCGCCTTCGACAAGGAGCAGATGCCGCTCGAATACGGCACCGCCTCCTATGGCGATATCTGGGGCGAGGCGGCCGCCGGCAAGGCGACGGTGCGCGCCCATTCGGCGCTGGTCGGGCTCGGCCTGTGGATGGAGGCCGAGGGCAAGCTGCCGCGCCCACTGCTCGATGCCTACAAGACCCCCGAGGCGCAGATCGAGGTCTTCGACGTCATCGTCGAGGAGGCGATCCGGCGCAAGGGCAACATCATCCAGTTCTGGGCGAACGAGAACGAGGCGCAGGGCGCGTTCCGCGTCAACGGCGCCGCGATCGGCCAGACCTGGGATTCGACCGCCGCGACGCTGGCGCGCGAGGGGCTGCCGGTCGGCTATATCGCGCCGAAGGAAGGGGCGCTTGCCTGGATGGAGGGACTATCCATGCCGGTCGGCGCCGCCAATATCGACGAGGCATACGAGTTCATCAACTGGTTCCTCACCCCGGAGGCCGGGGCGATGTACACCAATGCGACCTCGATCAACTCGACTGCCGTGGGTTCGGATCAGCTCATCTCGCAGGAGGCGCGCGACTTCTTCGCCGCCGCCTATCCGGGCGATGCGCTGGAGAAGCTGTGGTGGTGGCCGATCCAGGAGAGCTGGTACATCACCAAGCGCAATGAGTATCAGGACCGCTTCCTGTCCGCCTGATGCCGTCCAAAGGGGGCGGCGTCGCCCGCCCCCGCTCACGCTGGAGCCTGCATGTCGCAATCGGTCGAACTTGAAGGCGTCGGGATGAGCTTCGGCAGGACCCGCGCCGTGCGGGACCTGTCGCTGCGCATCGAGGCCGGAGAGTTCTTCTCGATTCTCGGCCCGTCAGGATGCGGCAAGACCACGGTCCTGCGCATGATCGCCGGCTTCCTCGAGCCGACGGAAGGACGGGTGCTCATCGGCGGCAAGGACATGAGGGGTCTCGGACCCAATGCCCGGCCTACCGCGATGATCTTCCAGTCGCTGGCGCTGTTCCCGCTGATGACGGTGTGGGAGAATGTCGCCTTCGGCCTCGAGGCCCGGGGCGTGCCCAAGCCCGAACGCAAGCGCAAGGCGGAGGAGCTGCTGAAACTGGTCGCGCTCGAGGGCTATGGCGAGCGCCTGCCGAACGAGCTTTCCGGCGGACAGCGCCAGCGCGTCGCCATTGCCCGGGCGCTGGCGGTCGAGCCGGGTGTGCTGCTGCTCGACGAACCGCTCTCGGCACTGGATCTGAAACTGCGCCAGCACATGCGCGCCGAACTTCGCGCCCTGCAGAAGCGCACCGGCATCACCTTCATCTACATTACCCACGACCAGTCCGAGGCGCTGGCCATGTCGGATCGCGTCGCCGTGATGAGCGAAGGCGTGCTGCAGCAGGTGGCGCCGCCGCAGACCCTGTACACCGATCCGGCGACGCAGTTCGTCGCGCGCTTCGTCGGCGAGACCAATGCAATTGCCGGGCGCATCGTCAGCGTCGATGGCAGCATAGTCGGCATCGAGACCGCCATGGGGCTCTTGCGCGGACGCGCCGGCGCCGGAGCCCGTCAAGGCGCGCAGGGTACGCTCTTCATCCGCCCGGAAGCCCTTCATCCGGGCGCCGACGGGGCGAATGCGCTGTCGGCCAATGTCGAGCGCGTCGATTTCGAAGGCGCCTATGCGCTGGTGCATGGCCGCTTCGTCGATGGCTCGCCGCTGGTCGCTGCAATCCCGGGCTCCCGGCTCGGCCGGGATGCAGTTCCATCCGGCGAGGTGCGGTTCGCATTCGAGCCGGACGAGGCGCTGGTACTGGGCGATGGCTGAGCTGTTTCACCGTTTCGGCACCGGGCTTGCCGGCATCTTCACCCTGCTGGTGGCGCTATGGCTCGCCGGCATGGTGCTGGCGCCGAGCGCGATGATGATCGAGTTCGCGCTGCGGCCAAATCTGCCGCCCGCGGCGATCGGCGGGCCGCAGGATGTCTACTCGCTCGACAACATCCTCTATCTCTGGGGCGAGCAGGTCCACCGCGCGATCTTCCTCAAGACGGTCTGGGCGAGCGCGCTCGTGACCCTGGTCACCTTCATCGTCTGCTATCCGATCGCCTTCTGGATGGCCCAGCACGCGACTGCGCGCCAACTCACCCTGGCGCTGACCCTGATCTTCATTCCGTTCCTCATCAACGAGGTGCTGCGCACCCTCGCCTGGTTCATCATCCTCGCCTTCCGCGGTCCGTTGAACGCGGTGCTGCTGCAGACAGGGATCATCGACCAGCCGATCCGCTGGCAGGGCGACGGCGGCGTGCTGGCGGCCATGGTCTATGCCTACATCCTCTTCATGCTGCTGCCGATCTACAACTCGATCGAGAGCCTGGAAAAGGCGCAGCTCGAAGCGGCGCGCGATCTCGGCGCCTCGCCCTGGCGCATCCACGCGCGCATCGTCATCCCGCATGCCCGCGCCGGCATCGCGACCGGCTTCGTCTTTACCTTCATGCTTGCCGCCGGATCCTATGTGGTGCCCGCCCTTCTCGGCTCGCCGGGCAGCCGCTGGTTCACCGAGATCATCTACAACTGGTTCTTCGAAGGCGGCGACTGGAACCGCGGCGCCGCCTACGCGCTGGTACTGCTTGTCCTGTGTCTCGCCGTGGTGATGGTGACGCTGCGCATTGCCCGGGTCAATCTGGCGGAAGTGGCGAAATGATCGCCGCCGACCGAATTTTCCGAATAGTTTTCGGCGTTTATCTGCTGTTCTTCGCGTTCTACCTGCTCGCGCCGCTGATCATCATGGGCGCGGCGGCATTCAACTCCAGCCGCTTCCCGACCATCATCCCCTGGCAGGGCACGACCTTCGACTGGTTCGCCGCCATGTGGGCGGACGCGGCGATGTGGCGCGCGTTCTGGCTGTCGATCGTCATCGCCGCGGCGGTGGTTGTCGTATCGGTGCCGACGGGGACAGCGGCCGCGCTGGTTCTGACTTCCCTGCATGCCCGGGCGCGCAACATCGCCTATGCCCTCATGGTGTCGCCGCTGCTCATGCCGGGAGTCGTCGTCGGCATCTCGACCCTCATCCTGTGGCGTCAGCTCGGCGTCGGCGGCGGCAAGTTCCTGATCGTCATCGCCCAGTCCTCCTTCATCATCTGCTATGTGATGCTGATGGTCACTGCGCGGCTGCAGCGGTTCGACCGGACACAGGAAGAGGCCGCGCTCGGTCTCGGTGCGTCGAAGGCGATGGTCTTCCGGCGCGTGCTGCTGCCCTTCCTGCGGCCTGCCATCCTTGCCTCGGCCGGACTTGCGGCGCTGCAGTCGATCGAGAACTACAACACCACCCTGTTCGTGCGCGGCTTCGAGACCCCGCTCACCGTCTTCATCGCCACCAAGGTGCGCACCGGCCTCACCCCTGCGGTGAATGTCCTCGCCCTCATCCTCATTGCCGCGGCAGTTCTCGGCGCCGTTGCCTATGAGCTGGCGCGCCGGCGCCGTCAGGGTCGCTGATCCCGGCTTTCCGGCGATGGCGGGAACATCCGCCGACGCCGTCCGTTCGGCATCCATCAAGCCAAACGGAGAACTGAAATCCATGCACAAGATCCTCGCCTTGTCCGCCTGTGCGGCGGCCCTTCTCGTTTCGCCCGCCCTGGCGCAGACCCAGATCACCGCCGTGACGGACCTGAATGTCCGCGCCGGCCCTGGCCCGCAATATCCGGTTGTCGGCACGATCGCCGCCCAGGGCAGTGGCAGCCTGACCGGTTGCCTGGAAAATTCCAGGTGGTGTCAGGTGTCCGCGGCGGGCGTCGAGGGCTGGGCCTATTCGGACTATCTGGTGATCGACAATTCCGGCACGCAGATCATCGTCACCGAACGCCAGCCCGATCTCGTGCCGGTCGTCACCTATGAACAGGACGCTGGCGGCGCCGGCGCGGTTGCCGGCGCTGCCACGGGCGCGGTCGTCGGTGCCCTGGTGGCCGGGCCTCTCGGCGCCGCGGTCGGTGGCGTCGCCGGTGCGGCGACAGGCGGCATTGCCGAAGGAGCCATCGCCGATCCGGACCCGGTTGTCCGCGAATATGTCGTCGAACATCAGGTGGAGCCGGTCTATCTCGAGGGCGAGGTCGTGGTCGGGGCGGGTGTCCCCGATACGGTCGAGCTCGTCCAGATACCCGACTACGAATACCGGTATGCCTACATCAACGGCCAGCCGGTGCTGATCGAGCCGCAGTCGCGCCAGATCGTTTATATCGTCCGCTGAGCCCGACATGACGGGAGGGCCTCGCCCTCCCGTCACTGCCGAAGTCCTTGCCATCGGCGCGAATTTGCGGTCAGCATTGGCAGTCCTGTCAATGATTCCGGCAAGGCTTCATGAGGTCCATGCATGACATCCTCCGCCACAGGCGCGTTGCGGCACTGATGGACGCAGCGGAAGCGCGGCGGTGAGCGGAACGGTCGTCCTCGT
The DNA here is from genome assembly GCA_964386015.1 of uncultured Rhizobiaceae bacterium. Lineage (GTDB taxonomy): Bacteria > Pseudomonadota > Alphaproteobacteria > Rhizobiales > Rhizobiaceae > CAYLGY01. The sequence goes on from CAYLSN010000014.1 coordinate 18,069, forward strand.
TCATCTGGCCGGGGCGGTCGCGCTCCTCTTGTGGGCGACACGCATGGTTCGCACCGGCGTCGAACGCGCCTATGGCGAAATCCTGCGGCGGAAGCTGCGCAGCCTGCTGGCCAATCCGCTGGCAGCGGCCGCCGCAGGCACCGCGCTTGCCGTCGCCTTCCAGAGCTCTACCGCCGTTGCCCTGCTTGTCGGCGCATTTGTCGGCTCCGGCATGGTCGGATCGGCGTCGGGACTGATCGCGGCGCTCGGCGCCGATCTCGGTTCCTCTTTCGTCGTCAAGCTGCTCTCCTTCGACCTGTCCATGCTGATCCCGGTGGCGATCCTCGTCGGCACCAGCATCTTCCTGGCGACGGAGCGGCGGGCATGGCGCCAGTTCGGCCGCATACTTGTCGGCATCGGCCTGCTGCTGCTGTCGCTGCAGATGATCGGCAATGCTTCCGAGCCGCTCCGCGAAAGCAGCATCCTGCCGATCATCATCGAGTATCTTTCCGACGACTACGTCACCGCCTTTCTCATCGCGGCGGTCATCACCTGGCTTTTCCACTCGAGTGTCGCCTTCATCCTCCTGGTCGTGGCGCTGGCCTCGCGCCATATCGTGCCGGGTGAGCTGGGCGTCGTCATGGTTCTGGGCGCAAATCTCGGCGGCGGCCTGATCGCGGCGCTGCTGTCGCGCACCATGCCGGTCGCGAGCCGCATTGTCCCGCTGGGCAATCTCGTCCTGCGCGGCATCGGGGCGCTGATCGGACTCGCACTGCTGACGGAATTTCCCCTGCCGCGCCAGTTGCTGGGCGACAGCGCGCCGGAGCAGATCGTCCATGCCCATATCGCGTTCAACGCAATCCTTGTGCTGGCGGGCATGCCGCTGGCAGGACTGGTCACGCGCATGCTGACTTCGCTGCTGCGCTCCCAGACCAGCCTGGCCGGCCCACCCGAGAGCCGGGAGACGAGCGCGCTCGACCCGTCTGCCCTCAATGCCCCTTCGCACGCCCTCGCCAATGTGACCCGTGCCGTTGTCAGCGTCTGCGACACGATCGAGGTCATGCTCAAGATGATCATGGAGCTGTATGAGGCGCCCGACCCTGAGCGCATGCAGGAGCTCGCCGGGCTCGACGACCGGGTCGACCGCAGGCACGCCGCCATCAAGTTCTATCTTGCCCGGATCCCGCCGGAGCATATGACAGAGGACGAGAAGCAGCGGACGATCGAACTTCTGGAGGCCTGCGTCCGGCTGGAGCAGGTCGGCGACATCATCACGCGCAACATGCTCGCACATGTGAAGAAGAAGATGGACCGAGGCCTCAACTTCACGCCCGAGGGCTGGCGCGAATTGTCCAGCCTGCATGCGACCGTGCTCAACAATGCCCGTCTTGCCTTCAACGTACTGATCACGCGCGACATCAACACGGCGCTGGAGCTGGTGCGGGAAAAGGACCGCATGCGCGAGATCGAACGCGACTACAGCCAGCGCCATTTCGAGCGCCTGCGCGAAGGCGCGCGCAAGAGCATCGAGACGAGCTCGCTGCACCTCGACACGATCCGCGATCTCAAGCAGATCAATTCGCTGCTGACCTGGATCGCCTATCCTGTCCTCGAGGAACATGGCCTCCTGCGCGAATCGCGCCTGGCGGTGGAGACCGAGGAGTAGATCCTTCCCTGTTGCCGCCGGCGGCGGCACCTCATCGTGGCCGCAGCACGGCCCCCCGGCGCTCGCCCGTCAGCCTGCCATGGCTCAGCGTCAGCACACCGTTGACCAGTACATGCATCATGCCGCTTGCAGGGACGGAGGGCTCGAAAAGGGTCGCCCGGTCGGTGAAGGCGTCCGGATCGAAGATGGCGATATCGGCGAAATTGCCCGCCGCCAGCCTGCCGCGACCGGAGAGGCCGAGCACTTCTGCAGGCTGGCCGGTCATCTTGCGGATTGCCTCTTCCGCGGTCAGCCTTCCGGTTTCGCGCACCATGCGGCGGAAGAACAGCGCCGCCCAGCTATAGGCGCCGTGAAACATCCTGCCGGCCAGCGGTCCGTCGGTCGCCAGGGCCGTAGCGTCGGACGCCGGCATGCAGAGCGGATGGCTGAACACCTCGTCCTGCTGCTGCTGGCTGTAGGCGGCAATCAGCACCATTGCCGATGTCAGATCGTCGGCAATCTCGGCGATCAGGTCGTACAGCGTGTCATACGGATCCTGGCCGCGCAGGGCAGCGATCTCGGCGAGCGTCCGCCGCGAATAGTCGGGCCAGCGCGGATGGTCGAGCAGGATCACGCGCGAAAAGTCGCCGCTTGCCGTGATGATCGAGCGGAATTCGCGCATCCGCCGCCGCGCATCCGCGCTTGCCAGCCGCGCCCGGATTTCGTCCGCCGTTCCCGGCCGCGCCCAGCCGGGCAATGCGGCCGAAAGATAGGTGAGCCCGTGCAGGCGGGTATGCATGTCGTAGGCGACATCCTGCCCCGACGCCACGGCGCGGTCGACCAGCTCCATGCAGCGCAGCCCGTCGTCGTGGCCGGAGCGTGGCAGGAGATGCGAGATCTGCAGCTTCACCTGCGCGCGCCGCGCCGTCTCCAGCGCCTCCTCCACCGCCTCGACCGAGCCTTCGTCGCGATAGCGCGTGTGGGTCGCGTAGATCCGGCCGTGACGGCTGGCGCAGCGGCACAGCTCGCCGATCTCCTCGCGGCTGGCGCCCGCTTCGGCGGGATATTCGAGGCCGGTGGAATACCCCCAGGACCCTTCGTCGAAGGATTGTTCGAGCAGGCGCGACATCGCCCGCACCTCGTCCTCGCGCGCCGGGGCGCCGGACATGCCGACCGTGGCGAGGCGGAGCTGGGCATTGGGCGTCAGGGTCAGCACATTCACCGCCGGCCCGGCCTGTTCCAGCCGCGCCAGATAGCCGGCGGTAGAGTGCCAGTCCATGCCGAAAGCAGCGTCGTAGCCATAGATGCTGCCGGCCGACAGGGCCGGATCGCGGATCGGAAAGCAGCCGAAGCCGCAATTGCCGATGACTTCGAGGGTGACGCCCTGGTGGATCGAGCTCATCGCCCGCGGATCGATCAGCAGGGTGAAGTCGGAATGGCTGTGAATGTCTATGAAGCCGGGCGCGACATAGAGGCCGGCAGCGTCGATCTCCCTGCGACCTTGCGGAATGTCCCGGCCGATTGCCGCGATCCTGTCGCCGATAACGGCAATGTCCAGGGTTTGCGGCGGCGCGCCGCTGCCGTCGAAGACCAGCCCGCCGCGAATGACGAGATCCGGTTGCATCCGCCCTATCCTGCCGCGCGCAGCTGCCGCGTCGCCTCGAGGTCGACCGCGTCCTGGCCGGGATCGATGACAACGCGGTAATCCCGGCGCGCCGCCTCGATGCTGACCAGTCCCTCGCGCACGTCGTCCAGCACCCGCTCCGGCTCGCGCTCTTCCGGCCGGCCGAAACCGCCGCCACCGGCCGAAACATGGTGGAAGGAATCGCCCTGGCGCATGATGTAGCTCTGCATCGGCATGGCGGGCAACACTTGCGCCTCGCCATTGCGCAGGAAGTAGTTGGCGGATGGCCGTCCCGGCAGGCCGCCCCCCAGCCCGTAGGGCGGGTGATCGCGCCGGTCCGAACGTGCGGTAAAGGTCGCGGTTCCCTCGCGCAGGCGGAACTCCCGCTCGAAGGCAAGTCCGCCGCGCCGCCTGCCGGGTCCGCCGCTGTCGCGCACAAAGCCGTAACGCACGATCTCCAGCGGATATTCCGCCTCGATCAGTTCGACGGGCTGGTTGGAAAGATTGGCGGCCGGATTGGACACGCCTTCGAGGCCGTCGAGTTCCCGGCGGGCACCCCAGGTGCCGACCATCACTTCCGTCAGCGTATATTGCGCGCCCCTGTGCATGCCGCCGATCGAGAACAGGGTCGGCCCGCCTTCGCATCCGGCGATGACCCGGTCAGGGATTGCCTGCGCCAGCGCCGCCATGATCACGTCGAAGACGCGATAGCCCATGACGCCGCGCGCGCCGCAAGCCGCCGGCAGGCGCGGATTGA
>CAYLSN010000015.1:0-22002 GCA_964386015.1 uncultured Rhizobiaceae bacterium
TCATTGCACCGCGACCAAAAGTTGGGCCCAAACTGGACACCGTCGGTCCGTGTCAGATCCTCGCCTGGTTTTCGAGCTGCAGGATCCCCAGTCCGCGTGTGGTCTTCCACGTCATCCATCCGGTCTCGTTGGTGCAGGAACTGCCGGACAGGAAGCCCATGGTCGGCCAGCGATTGACGAGGACGCCGTCGCTGTTGCGTTCGATGAAGTTGGCGTCGCGAACGTCCTTCATCAGACGGGCGATGCGATCGATGGAGAAGTCCCAGCAGACTTCCTCGAAACGGTCGCCGCCGGGCTTGCGGTACATCGGTTGCTTCACCCGGGCCCTGGCGCGCACATAGTCGATCGCCGCGGCGCCTTTCGGGCACAGCGTGCCGCGATTGACCGGATGGTCGGCGTCGCCCTCGATGTGGACGACTTCGAGCTTGCCGGGCTCGGTCCTGCTCTCAGCCGAGAAGACCATCATGCCGCAGCTCACTGCGCAATATGGGCAGGTGCTGCGAGCCTCTTTGGTACTGGTGAGCCGGAATGCCTTCACTGCGGCAGCGTGGGCGGATTCGATTCCGTCGAAGCCGAGGGCGGAGAGTGTCGTGCCACCGACACCCACGCCGACGCCCCTCAGGAACGTCCGCCGGGAGACGTTGATGTTCATCAGGAGTCCTCCATCAACATGACCCCGCCGGGGTACGTCCATTCATGAAACGATACCGATTAAATCACAAGTTTCAAGCTGTGTGAGTGCAAATGGTCTTGTGCAATGCAACAAAGCCAGTGCCGCACGTGGTGCCGGGAAATCGGTCTCTGTATTAAAAGTGGAGTTGTAAATTCATGTTTCAGTTGAAATCAAATCGAAAAGGTGTCGACAGGGAGTGTACGCGAAGATCAACTTGCCGCGCGCGTGGCGCCGAAAGATGCGATCACGATGCATGCCACGGCGACCCATTGGGACAAGCTCAGGAACTCTCCGAGCAGGGCCATTCCGGCAAGCGCGCTGATGGCCGGCTCCATGCTCAGGGTCAGGCTGAACACATTCTTGGGCATGCGCCGCAGCGCATACATCTGCAGGCAGTACGGCAGGGCGCTCGACAGGGCGCCGACGGACAGTCCCAGGGCCAGCGCCTGCCAGCCCAAAAGTCCGGCTCCGGCATGGGCGAGGCCGTAGGGCACGGTAACCAGCGCGGAAAAGAGCATGGCGTAGCTCACTGCCTCCAGCCCGTTTCCGGCTGACAGACGCTTGCCGAGGATGATGTAGATCGCCCAGCAGAAGGCGGAACCGAGCGCGAAGCCGATGCCGGCAGGATCGAGGCTGCCTGAATGCTCGCGGATTGGCAGCAGCAGTAGCAGCCCCGCAGCTGCAAGCGCGATCCAGGCGAAGTCGATGGCGCGGCGGGAGGAGAAGACCGTCACGGCGAGCGGCCCGATAAACTCGATCGCTACGGCAAGGCCGAAGGGAATCCTCTGCAGCGCCATGTAGAAAAGGAGGTTCATGATGGCAATCGTGCAGCCATAGGCAGCATAGCCAATGAGTTTGTCGCGCGCGGGAAGGCCTCGCCATGGCCGGACGAAGACAAGCAGCAGCAGGGCGGCGCTCAGCCCGCGCAGGCCCGTTGCGCCTTCGGCTCCGACAAGCGGAAACATCTGGAACTTGGCCAGTGACGCGCCGAGCGCGATGGAAAGGCTCGCTGTGAGCATGGCCGCCATCGACGCGGCGGGCTGGACGATACGCTCTTCGGACAATGCCATGAACCCCGGGACCCGTGCGCCTTGCAGATGGAGCCATTCATGCTGAAATGAATTTGCTTCAGCATCAGTGGCTCTATCAGGCTGTCCCTGGCCCGAAAAGCAGATTTCAGCGCATGCGCACAGGCTCGGCTCACCCCTGCTGCCGACGCAGGCGACGTGGTTGCGCCGGCTCGACGGTCGTGCCAACATGCCCGGGCGCCGGCCTGGGGCGGATGGCCAGGCAGCGAAAGGATGTTCCTCATGAGTCCAGCTCCGCTCTCCGGCATTCATCATCTGACGGCGATTACCGCCACGGCATCCGCCAATAACCGCTTCTATACGCAGGTCCTCGGGCTGCGGCGCGTGAAGAAAACGGTCAATCAGGACGATGTTTCAGCCTATCATCTCTTCTATGCCGATGGCGCTGGCTCGCCCGGAACGGACATCACCTTCTTCGACTGGCCGCTTCCACCCGAGATCCGCGGTACTCGTTCCATCAGCTGCACCGGCCTGCGGGTCGCCGAAGCCAGTCTCGATTACTGGGTCGGGCGGCTTCGCGGGCACGGGTTGAACGTAGGCGCGATCCGGGAAGTGGACGGCAGGGCGACGCTGGATTTCGAGGATCCCGAGGGCCAGCGGTTGCGCCTGACCGCGGACCGGCCGGACAAGCCGCAACCCTGGGAGAAGAGTCCGGTGCCAGCCGAACACCAGATCCTCGGGCTTGGCCCGATCACCATTTCCGTGCCGGATCTGGCACCCACGGCGGCTGTGCTCGTCCAGGTCATGAATCTGCGGCAGGTCCGCAGCCATGCCAGTCCGGATGGCGAGGGCGAGGTGCATGTCTTCGAGATGGGCGCGGGCGGCCCGGCCGCTGAGTTGCATGTGGCCGTGCAGCCAGGCCTGCCACCGGCGCGGCAGGGCGCCGGCGGTGTGCACCATGTCGCCTTCCGCGTACCCGATGCCGCCGCCATCGGCGCATGGGCGCGGCACGTCAAGGGCTTCCGCATCCCCTCGTCGGGGGAAGTCGAGCGCTATTACTTCCGCTCCCTGTATTTCCGCGAACCGGGCGGCGTTCTCTTCGAGATCGCCAGCGACACGCCGGGGTTCGCGGTGGATGAGCCGATGGAGACCATGGGCGAGACATTGTCGCTGCCGCCATTTCTCGAGGCGCGGCGGGCCGAGATCGAGGCCGGGCTGAAACCGCTGGATTAGCCGGCGCAGAAAACCCGGTTTGCGGGTGACGCCGGTTCACGCGCGAAAGGGGAAGACATGCCGGAACGTGCCAGACAGCAGATGGTGGAGCAGCAGCTCGCGGCGCGCGACATTCGCGACGAGCGGGTGCTGGCGGCGATGCGCCGCGTGCCGCGGGAGGCATTCGTCGAGGCGGAACATGCCGGGGCGGCCTATTCGGACCAGCCGCTTCCGATCGGCGCCGGCCAGACCATTTCCCAGCCCTATGTCGTCGCGAAGATGGCTGAAGCTGCCGAACTGCGCGAGACCGACCGGGTACTCGAGATCGGCACGGGTTCCGGCTATGCGGCGGCGGTACTTGCCGAGCTCGTGGCCGAGGTCTTTACCGTCGAGCGGCACGCGGAGCTGGCGCGGCAGGCCGAGGAACGCCTGCGGTCGCTGGGCTATCGCAATGTCCTGGCGCGCATCGGTGACGGAACGCGCGGCTGGCCGGAAAAGGCGCCGTTCGACGCCATCGTGGTCGCGGCGGCGAGCCAGTCAGTGCCTCTGCAGCTGCAGGAGCAGCTGGAGATCGGCGGCCGCCTCATCATCCCGGTCGGGGAGCCGGACGGCGTGCAGAGGCTGCTGCGCATTGTCCGGGTCGCTGCCAACCGGTTCGAAGAAGAAGATCTGGGCGCCGTCCGCTTCGTGCCGCTGGTCAGCGGCGAAGCGGAAGGCGAGGTTCGCCCGCCCGAGGAACCATAGGAAGGCGGATCACGATTCCCGGAAGACAGCGAAACGGATCGGCTGCCCAATCAACAGGATTACGATCCTGAGCTAGTGCAACTCTTCCGCCAGGCCGATCAGGATCCCCTCCGGGCCGCGAATGTAGCAAAGACGATAGCTGTCCTCGTAGCGGACGACTTCACCGACCAGGCTGGCGCCCATTCTCCCCAGCCGCCGCAGCGTATCGTCGAGATCGTGCACTGCGAACATCACCCGCAAATATCCGAGTGCGTTGACCGGCGCCTGCCGGTGGTCGGCGATCGCCGGCGGATGCAGGAAGCAGGAAAGTTCCAGCCGCCCGTGCCCGTCGGGGGTGCGCATCATGGCAATCTCGACGCGCTGATCCGCCACGCCGGTCACGCGGCTTGCCCACTCGCCTTCGATGACGGCGCGGCCTTCGAGTCGCAGTCCGAGTTCGGCAAAGAATTCGACCGCCCCGCCGAGATCCTCGACGACGATGCCGACATTGTCCATCCGCTTGACGCTCATCCGCCTGCCTCCTTCCGTTGGCATTCGTTACCTCACGCGCCGGCCGCGGTCCTCGTGCCGATCTGCCTGCTCAGGCGCCGAGCCGTGCAAGCCCCTGCTCGAGATCGGCGAGGAGATCGCCGGGATCTTCCAGCCCGGCATGAATGCGCAGTGCCGCGCCCTGCCACGGCCAGGCCATCACGGAACGGTGCGCTGACGGCTTCATGGGCATGATCAGGCTCTCGTACCCGCCCCAGGACGCGCCGATGCCGAACAGTTTCAGGCTGTCGACAAAGGCGGCGACCTTCTCTGCCGGGAAGGGGCGCAGCACGAAGCCGAACAGGCCGCTGGCGCCGGAAAAGTCCCGTTTCCAGATGGCATGACCCTTGTCCTCCGGACGCGCCGGATGGAACACTGCCTCGACCTCGGGCCTGGCGGCAAGCCACTCGGCAAGGATGAGGCCGTTGTGCCATTGGCGCTCGAGCCGCACGGCCATGGTGCGCAATCCGCGCAGCGCGAGATAGATGTCGTCCGGACTGGTAGTCATGCCGAAGTCGCGGTGGGCCTGGCGCAGCTGCGCCGCGCAGCGCGCATTGGCGGTCACCGTGCCGATCAGCACGTCGGAATGGCCGACAATATACTTGGTCGCGGCCTGGATGGAGATGTCGACGCCGAAATCGAGCGGCTTGAAATAGAGTGGAGTTGCCCAGGTATTGTCCATGGCGACGAGCAGGCCGTGGCGGCGCGCGATGGCGACCAGTGCCGGGACGTCCGTCATCTCGAAGGTGAGGGAACCCGGAGATTCGACATAGATCAGCCGGGTCCGCGGCCGAATGGCGGCCTCCAGCGAAGCGAGGTCGCCGGGATCGTAATAGCTGGTTTCCACGCCGAGGACGGTCAGGCGGTTCTCGCAGAAGCGGCGCATCGGCCAGTAGACATTGTCCGGCACCAGGATGTGATCGCCGGCGGCGACGAAGGGCAGCACGCCGAATATGTCTGCGCTCAGCCCCGAGGGGAGGACGCAGGTCGTCTCGCCATGTTCGAGCAGGGCGATCGCCTCCTCGAAGGACCTCGTCGTTGCCGTGCCGTGCCTGCCGTAGGACATGCGCCTCGCATCGCCCTCCCGCTGCTCATATTCGGCGAGTGTGCTGGAGATGACGGTGGATGTGCGCACCACCGGCGTGTTGACCGCGCCGTCGAAGTCCGCCGGACTGCGGCCGCCGGCGACGAGCAGCGTGTCGTCCGACAGGGCAGGCGCCATGCCGGCTTCGTGCTTGAATGGTTTGCTGGACATGATTTCCCCATTTCCGAGTGCGTTGCATGGAACCAACAGCCGGTTGGCGCATGTGTTCCTGCTGCGGGAGACATCCACCGATCGGGCCTATGCCGACTCCACGCCCATGGCATCGCCGAAAAGCCCTTCCCCGGTCAAGCGGAACCTGCAGCCATCCTGCAGTGGAGGCAGGGTTCAGCTTGCCTGGCCGAAGAAATAGCCAACGAGGCCGCGCACGGTCAGAAACGCTTCTCTGGCTCCCGCCACGACCTGATCTTCCTCTGCTGGCTCAAGGTCGATGGCGTCCAGCGCAACCGTGAAATTGCGCCAGTGCAGGCCGCGACCTCCCTCGGGCGCGGCAAGATGCCGGGCGCCGAAATCCTGTGAAAGACCGAGCCTGGCCGCTGCCTTCAGGAGAAAGGCCGCGCCGAGGTTGGAACCTTCGGCGACGTAAAGCCAGCCCAGGGCCCGCGGCAGGCTCTGCAGCTCGAACGGTTCGATGAGTGCCGGCGCATTGCTGTCGGGGACAGAACCGAGGTCCGAGAGATCCTGCTCGATCAGACCGAGACGGGATGTACACCGGAGGGTGACGAGCCGTCGATCCCGGCCAATGGCATGGTGGATCGGCTGCAAGGAGGCGTGAAAACAGTACTGCATCTTGAGAAATTGGCAGTAGCGGGCAACGTCGCCGAACGGATCATGCCGCATGATCGTCCGATCCAGATGATCATGCGATGTGCTTGTTGCCTGCCGGATGCGTCCGCTGCGCGAGAGTGAAACAGGCATTTCCAGAAGGGCAGAATCCATCAGCCACCAAGATCGTGAAGAAAGGGCAATGCGGAAAGCAGCTTACCCGCGGGAAAGGTTTGCGGGAACCCCGGGCAGATCCCAGGCAGAGCGAATAATGGTTTAAGTCCCATCCAAAATGGCCGAAACTGCGACAGACGAAAAGTGAGGGGAACGGCGCCGATGTCGGAACGGGTCGTGACAAATATAGCCAATTGCGACCTGGAACCGATCCATGTTCCCGGGTCGATCCAGCCGCATGGGGTCATGATCGTTGCAGATGCCGACGGCCTCATCATTGGCAGTGCAGGGTGCGGCAGGCAAGAAGGGAGAATACGCGGTGGGCGCATACAGGATATGTTCGGCCTCGATCCCGGCAGCTTCAGGCAACAGGAGCTGCCGCAGCACGGCTTTGTCGTGCTGGAACAGGCAGACTGGAAGGGCAAGCTCCACGATGTCATCGCCTTTCGAAGCGGCGAATATTCCGTATTCGAGCTGACGGAGGCAGAGGCGGGATCGCAGTTCGGCGCAACGTTCCTGGCGAAGCTGGAGAGCTTCGGGACCAGGTTGGGCAGGTCGATCACCCTTGCCGATCTCGCGAACCAGACGGCAAGGATCTTCCAGGAACTCACGGGGTTCGGCCGGGTCATGGTCTACCGCTTCATCGATGATGAGGCGGGGGTGGTGATCGGTGAGAGCATCACCGACGGTTCCAGCAGTTTCATGAATCACCACTTTCCGGGTTCGGATATTCCGAGGCAGGCGCGCGCTCTCTATCAGCGGAACCGTGTACGCATTATCCCCGATGTGAGCTACACGCCAGTGCCCATCGCAAGCTACCGTGAGGACCTGTCGGGGCTGGACCTGAGTGACTCGACACTTCGCAGCGTGTCGCCAGTGCACATCCAGTATCTGAAGAACATGGGGGTGAAGGCCTCCGCTTCCATGTCGATCGTCAAGGATGGTGCTCTGTGGGGAATGGTGGCCTGCCATCACCACGAGTCGCGCGTGCTTTCGCTGGCGACGCGGCTCATATGTCAGATGATCGCTTCCGCAGTTGCCAGGCAGATAAAGATGCGGGAGGAAGGTGATCTCAACCGGGAGCGCGTAAGGCTGCGGGCGCAAGAGGACCTGATCGTGAACCGGCTCGGGTCCGATGCGAACCTGCACTCGTTCCTGGGAGGCGTTGCGACCGACCTGCGCTACCTTCTCCGCGCCGACGGTTTCGCAGCGGTTCAGGGCGATGAAGTGTTTCGAACCGGCGTCTGTCCCGGGCCCGGGAGGGTTCGTGCAATGGCCAGTTTCGTACGGAATTCCGGACGGCCTCAGCCCTTTGCAAGCAGCAAGCTCTCGGCGGACATGCCGGAGGCGGCAAGCTGCAAGGATATCGCGAGTGGCATGGTCGCGGTGACGATGGACACCGAGGTGGCGTGCACGCTCCTGTGGTTCCGTGCCGAAAGACTGCAGACGCTCTATTGGGCGGGGCACCCGCACAAGGAGGCCGCCAGGGATGAGGAGCGAATGGCTCTCACACCGCGAGCTTCCTTCGAGACCTGGGCCCAGCAGGTGTCAGGGCGTTCGGAGGAATGGCTCGATGCAGAGAAGGAGTCGGCCATCCGCCTCTCCAAGCGGATGCTGGAAGCCTGGAACAACCGGCGCATCAATCGTCTCAACCAGGACCTTCTGTCGACGCTCAAGAAGAACGAGAGCCTGATCCAGCAAAAGGACTTCCTGCTCAAGGAGGTCAATCACCGCGTCCAGAACAGTCTTTCGATCGTGTCGGCCTTTCTCCGCATGCAGGCCCGCAATGCCGAAACGATGGTGCAGGAGCAGCTGGCCGCTGCCGAGCAGCGTCTGCGCGCCGTAGGGCTCGTGCATCGCAGGCTTTATCAGGAAAACGATGTGCAGACCGTCGATCTCGGCCGCTATCTGAATGAGCTGGTAGGGGAACTCGCCAGCACGCTTGATCCGCGATGGCGGCAGCATCTGAGCCTCGATCTCAAGCCGATCTGGATCGATCCGGAGCGGACCATCAGTATCGGACTGATCGTCAACGAGCTACTGACGAACTCCATCAAATATGCGTATGGAGGGGAGCCTGGGCCAATCATGCTCTCTCTGGAGCCGGCGCAGGGCAATTTAAGCCTGACGGTGGCGGACCGGGGACGGGGCGTCGCCAGTAGCGGAGGACCGAAAGGTACGGGATTCGGCTCGCGCGTGATCCATGCGCTGGTTGACCGGCTGAACGGCACGATCTCCAGTGAGAACAACGAGCCCGGACTTCGCACCGTCCTTTCGGTACCGATATAGGCTTGCAGGCAGACCCGATCCCGGATTCGATGACGCTTGCGCTGCGAGCCGCAATTGCGCGAACCCACCGGCAAATGGGAGCGACTGACCGGCGACGGTGATTGCGTCAAGTCCTTGAAAAAGTGGCTCCCCGGGCCGGATTCGAACCAGCGACCAACCGGTTAACAGCCGGTTGCTCTACCGCTGAGCTACCGGGGAACAGCGCAGTGCCTGCGGGTTGGCGTGCCTATAGCAAACCCACCTCCGGCTTGCCAAGTGCCTTTGGCAAAGAAATGCCCTGCATGTGGGCAAACTGGCAATTGACCCTCCGCATATCCATACTGTAGCCGGATGGCTCAGGGAGACGCTATGGCCAGGGGCGATGGAAGAGCAGCTGAGTAATATGCCCGGCGCCCGGGAGCGGGTGCGCAAGTTCCGGCTGTTCGGGCGGGAATTTCCGCTGCCGCAATCGCGGCTGGCGCGAATCGCCATTGGCGTCAACCTGGTCTTCTTCGGCATGCTCGGTTTCCTGCCGGTGCTGGGCTTCTGGATGATTCCGCTCGGACTTCTGGTGCTGTCGGTGGATATCGCCATCATTCGCCGGCTGCGCCGCCGCATGATCGTCTACGCCAATGGCCGGCGAAGGAAGCCGCGCCGCAAACAGGGCTGACCCGCGGAAAGGAAGGGTAGTCAAGATCCGCGACCGCCCGCCTTCACTGCAGCCTGGCGAGCGCGCCTCGGGGTCTGCAAGGGCAGGGGATCTTTTGCCAGACGAGCATTCTGCGCTTGACGGCCCAGTGCGGGTAACCTATTGCAACTGCCGATCAAAGAACCGCGCATGGCCTCGTGGCGGAGTGGTTACGCAGAGGACTGCAAATCCTTGCACCCCGGTTCGATTCCGGGCGAGGCCTCCATTCGCGGTTCCAATGTTGAGGCGGCGGTGCGCCGGCGCGAAGCAGGTTGGTTGATGGCGGTCGATTTCGCAGAGCAGCGTGAGAAGATGGTCGATGGCCAGCTGCGCACCACGGGTGTCACGGCGTACAAGGTCCTCGCCGCCATGAGCCAGGTGCCGCGCGAGGAGTTCGTCCCGGAAGAGCTGCGTCCCTTCGCCTATTCCGACCGTGACCTTGCCGTCGGCGGCGGCGATGTTCGCCGCTTCCTGATCAAGCCGCATGTGCTGGCGCGGCTGATCGAGCTTGCCCGGATCGGCGAGGACGATGTCGTGCTCGAGATTGGCTGTGCGACCGGCTACTCGACCGCGGTGCTATCCTGTCTCGCCGGCTCGGTGATCGCCGTGGAAAGCGATCCTGCCCTCGCCAGCGCGGCGCGCGCCAATCTGTCGCGCCTCGGCTACGCTGCGGCCTCGGTGGTGGAAGGCCCGCTCGCGGAAGGTCATGCCGCCGAGGCGCCATACGACGTGATCCTGTTCAACGGTTCGGTCGAGGAAGTGCCCGAGGCGCTGTTTCGCCAGCTGCGCGAAGGAGGAAGGCTCATCGCGGTGGTCGGCGCGGGCAATACCGGCATGGCGACATTGTGGACCCTGTCCGACGGCACGCTGTCTTCCTATCGCGCCTTCAACGCGTCGATTCCGCTGCTTCCCGGTTTCGTGCGGGAACGCAGCTTCGCATTCTGACGCCGTCCACGACAGGCCGGCTGGGGGAAAAGTGGGGAGTTCCGGCAACGCTGCCGGAAAAACATTCGAAAATGGACACGGAACTGCCGCCGCGAGGCTGGCAATCGGTGTCCAGTTGTTGAATAACGGCAGCTCTGAGTGATCGATCCTTGAAGGGACCGCCAATGTATCGTGTAGCGGTTATGTTCGCGGCCGCAGGAATGGCACTGCTGCTTGCAGGTCCTGCCTCGGCCGAATCCATTTTCGGGGCACTCGCGAAGGCCTATGAAAACAATGCCAACCTGAATTCGGCGCGAGCCGGCGTCCGTGTCACGGACGAGGACGTGCCGATCGCCAAGTCCGGCATGCGCCCGGTCATTGTCGGTCGCGGCACGCTCAGCCACAGCAACACCACATCCGGCCAGGTCAGCCGCACGCTGACGGCGGGGTCGTTCGGCGTCTTCCTGTCGCAGACCCTGTTCGACGGCTTCCAGACCCGCAACAATGTCCGCGCTGCCGAGGCGGCTGTCCGTGCAGCGCGCGAGAACCTGCGCAATACGGAGCAGAACACGCTGTTCGACGCTGCCACTGCCTACATGGATGTCATCCTGTTCCGGCAGATCGCGGCGCTTCGCCAGCAGAATCTCGAATTCCTCAGCGAGCAGGTCCGGGCCGCGAAGTCGCGGTTCGAGGTCGGCGAGGGGACGCGCACGGACGTGGCGCAGGCGGAAGCTTCCTATTCGGCAGCGCAGGCCCAGCTCACCGCGGCGCGGGCTCAGGTGACGTCCGCCGAGGCGCTGTACCGGCAGATCGTCGGCGTCAATCCGGGCAGGCTCGATCCGGCCAAGCCGCTGACAAAGCTGATTCCACCGAGCCTGGAAGCTGCCTATGCCCGGGGTCTTTCGGAGCATCCGGCCATCAAGGCTACCCTGCATGCCGTCGATGCGTCGGGATATCGCGTCAAGTCGGCCGAAGGTGCGCTGCTGCCCAAGCTCAGCGCCGAGATGGGCGTGGCGCTGACGCATCAGCACACTTCGCCCGGCGCCGTCGGAGATGGCGGCGGCACCAATGCCACCATCGGCGCGACGCTGACCGTGCCGATCTATCAGGGCGGGCTCGCCTCGAGCATTGTTCGCCAGTCCAAGGAGTCTCTCGGCCAGGCGCGCATCAATGTCGATGTCAGCCGCGACCAGGTGCGGGCGGCGGTCGCGTCTGCCTGGACGCAGTATGAGGCGGCGCAGCGCAATATCCAGGCGAATCGCCAGCTCGTTGCCGCGGCAAGACTGGCGCTCGAAGGCGTCATGGCGGAGCGCGATGTCGGCCAGCGCACGACGCTGGACGTGCTGAACGCACAGGCCGACGTGATCGACGCGCAGGTCGCCCTGGCGGCGGCCGAGCGCGACGGCGTCGTGGCGAGCTTCGCCATTGCCTCGGCGACAGGCAGGCTGTCGGCTGCCCAGCTCGGGCTCAAGGTCCGGCTTCACGATCCGCGCGAGCACTATCATGCCGTCCGCGACAAGTGGTACGGGCTGCGGACGCCGGACGGGCGCTGAGAGCCGTTTCAACCCGCCGGCCTTCGCGCCGGCGGATCCCCACCGCAGAAAATGAAGGAAATCGGAGCGGAGGGATTCTCGCACTGGCGATAGTCAGCTACCATTGTGACATGATTCGGCAAGTGACGGCAGATTGCCGGGCATGATGGACGGATTCTGCTGGCGGCGGGAAGAAATGTCACAAGCAACGCGTATACAAGAAGAACCTTCAATGGAGGAAATACTGGCCTCGATACGCAGGATCATCGAGGACAGCGACCCGACCCAGCCGCCAGCCGGAGTGAAGGCGGTCGCCAACGACGATCTTGCTGCAAGATCGCGATCTGAAGAAGCCCGCCAGCCTGCCGGGCCGGAAGTGGTAGTGAAGGGCGGAACGGCCCGGAAGGAGTCTGAAATGGAGTCTGCGGCGCCAGTGCAGAACCGCAAGCCGGAAGTCCAGCAACCGGAGGCCGTGCACACGCCGCCGGCGCCCGCCCGGCCTGCCGCCACTGCGGAAGAAGCCGCGCCGCATGCCGAACTGGTCTCCGAGGAGACAAGCCGGCAGGTAACCGCCGCGTTCGGCGAGCTGAGCGCGGCCGTGGAGGAAACCCGCCGTCGCAGCTTCGAGAAGATGGCGCAGGAAATGATGCGGCCCATGCTGAAGGAGTGGCTGGACAGCAACCTCCCTTCCATGGTCGAGCGGCTTGTAAAAGAGGAAATCCGCCGCATCACCGGCAAGAAATAGTCCCGTCGACAGACATCCGCGTGACAAATCGCTGGTTCCGATCGGGCGCCGGCCATGTCGGACAAAGGGCGCGTCAGGCGAACGCATGACGCAGCGCTGGTCGGCGGGAGGCTGGCACGAGGCTCAGCCTGAGTCCGGAGAATGCCGGACCCTGGAGGTTTCGGCGGGTTCCCGCCGCAGCATCAGGGTAAAGCAGGGCGTGATGGCAATTGCCTGGCGGCCTTCCAGAGCCGGCATCAGCCGCGCGCGCATGGCCAGCCGTTTTGCGGTTTCCGGACAGTGCGGCAGCAGGATCGCATCTGCTTCCTGAAGCGATTGCAGCCAGTGCGGCGATTCGCGCGTGAAATCCTGCCCGACCTCCGCGCCGATCCGGGCGAAACGCAGGGGTTCGCGAGCGAGCAGCGCCGGCAGCGGATTGCTGCGGTCGGCGAGATGCAGCGTGGCGAGCCGGCGGTCCTGCTCCCGTTCCCATGCCTCGATGGCGCTGACGAGCCTGTCCAGTTCGCGCATCCAGACGAGCGGGTCGGCCCGTCCGGGCTCCAGCCTCGCCCCCTCTTCCGCCAGCGCGAGCCAGGCGCGGCGATGACGCTGGAAATGCTGGCCGAGACGTTCTGCCTCGGCGACGAGGCCGGCTTCTGCGCTGACAAGGCCGAATGCGCCGAGCCGTTCCGTCTGCAGGACGACCTGGTCGGGCGCTGCGGCGATGGTCGCGGCGGCACGTTCGAGCAATTGCATGAGGCCCGGCAGCACGATCGCCGCGCACAGCGTCGCAATGGCGAACCGGCGTCCGCCCTCGAATCTGTCCAGCTTGCGTAGCGCCAGCAGCACGCCCGGCCAGAGTACCAGTTGGGCATGGCCCGCGGGCGTGACGCTCCCGAGCACGAGGAAGGCCAGCGCCAGCGCCACGATCCATGCGGCGGGGGTGTCGAAGATTGCATGGATCGCCCGCCTGCGACCGAGATAGGTGACGTTCTCGCTATAGATGTAGGAGAGCCGGCGGCGGCTGAACCAGAGCACCAGCAGCAACAGCAGCAGCACCGCCGCCAACAGCGCCGCATGGGCGTGCAACGCGGCCTTGCCGGCGGCGATCACGCCAGGTGCGCTGTCCTTCCACACCAGGATCGCGTCCTGCAGATATGCGGAAACGAAGCCGAGCGAATATTCCGCCCAGCCGAGCAGACCATAGAAGATGACCAGCAGGCCGAACAGGACGCTCCAGCGCATGCGGCCGGCGAGCATGGCATGGACCAGCACCACCGTCCCGGCGGCAAAGGCTCCGAGCTTGAGCAGGAACAGCGCAGTGAGCGAAAGGCCCAGCACCAGCGCCAGCAGCAGCGGATTGCGCATGAAGATCAGCGCCGCCGCAACCATGAAGACAAGATGCGCCGCCTGACGGCCGTGAATGCCGTATGCATCCATGCCGGGTCCGGGCAGCGCCGGCGCGAGATTGAAGGGCAGGGTGCTGAACAGGAGGAAGGGCAGCAGCAGGCCCCAGGCAATGACGCGCGATCGCGGCGCGACATCGATCACGAGCAGCGCCATCAGCGGGGCGGTGACAGCCAGCACCGACCATTGCGCTGCCAGCAGCGGATGGGCCTGCGGCAGCCAGCGCTGCACCAGTTCGAACAGTTGGTAGCCGAGCGGACCGGCCGGGGCGGAAAAGTCGAGGCCAGGCAGCTGGCCAGCCGCGATCCGATGCGCCGCGTCCAGCCAGACGCCCAGTTCCGGATAATGCGGGCCAAGCGGCAGCGGCGCCGGAAAATAGAGAATCGCCGCCAGCAGGCAGAGGAAGAGCGCAAGTACCGCCAGGGGAGCGATCATCCTGAGCGGCCGGGCGCGCAATTGCAGCTCGTCATTCACTTCACGGTCCCCTCCAATGCCTCCCTCATAACTGATTCGACGGGATCAATGCTAAGAGAATGACAGCAGGCAGGCGCCGCCGGCCGGGACCGGAGGGCAAGGTCGCTGCTGGCTCCTGTCGATGTCGCAAACAGGAGCAGCCCCGCGGGGACCAGTGCCTATGTTGCGGCAGATATCGTGACGCCACCTGGGAGACGAAACAGATGAAATCACATGCGCGGGCGGTGGTGATCGGGGGAGGAGTCGTCGGAGTCTCCACACTCTACCATCTGGCCAGGAAGGGATGGTCAGACGTGCTGCTCATCGAGCGCAAGGAGCTGACGTCGGGATCGACCTGGCACGCTGCCGGCCTCCTGCCCCTGTTCAATCTGAGCTATTCGGTCGGGCAGATCCACAAGTACTCGGTCAGCTTCTATCAGGAGCTGCAGGAAGAGACCGGGATGAATGTCGGCTTCGCGCAGGTCAGCAATATCCGGCTGGCGCGCACGCGCGACCGCATGGACGAATATCACTATTATGCGGGAGTAGCCGAGACCATCGGAGTTCCGGTCAGGCTGCTGACCCCGGCCGAAGTGAAGGAAGTCTGGCCGCTCTGCGTCACGGACGGGCTGATCGGCGCCATCCAGCATCCGGGCGACGGCTACATCCAGCCCGCCGATCTGACCCAGGCGCTGGCCAAGGGCGCGCGGGACCGTGGCGCCACCATCCAGCGCAACACCACCGTGACCGGAATCGAGCGCACGTCCTCGGGCGAATGGCTGGTGCGCACCGACAAGGGCGATGTCACCTGCGAGCACGTCATCTGCGCCACCGGCAGCTTTGCCAGGCGGACCGGGCGCCTGGTCGGGCTGGATGTTCCGGTGATCCCGGTCGAGCACCAGTACATCGTCACGGAGCCGCATCCGGCGATTCTCGAGCGCAAGCGCCAGGGCCTGCCGGAAATGGGCGTGCTGCGCGAGAGCGATTCTTCCTGGTACATGCGCGAGGAGAATGGCGGTCTGCTGCTCGGGCCCTACGAGAAGGGGGCGCCCTGCTGCTATCTCGACGGTCCGTCCGACGACAGCGAATACGAGCTGTTCCAGGAGGATCTCGACCGGCTGATGCCGCATGTCGAGACTGCGATTGCGCGCGTGCCGGCCTTCGGCGAGGTCGGCATCAAGAAGGTCTACAATGGCGCCATCGCCTATACGCCCGACGGCAGTCCCATCATCGGGCCGGCGCCGGGTCTGCGCAATTTCTGGCTCAATGAAGGACATTCCTTCGGCATCACGGCCGCCGGCGGCGCCGGGTGGCAGCTGGCCGAATGGATCGTCGAGGGCGAGCCGACCATCGACATGATGGGCGTCGATCCGCGCCGCTTCGGCGCCTATGCCACCGAAGCCTGGCTGCGCGCCAAGAACGAAGAGGCCTATGCCAATGTCTTCACCGTCCACTATCCGGACGAAGAGCGCCCGGCGGGGCGGCCGTTGAAGACGTCGCCCTGCTACGAACGGCTGAAGAATCTTGGCGCCGTCTTCGGCAGCGTGCATGGCTGGGAGCGGGCCAACTGGTTTGCGCCGCAGGGCTACGAGGTTTCGGCCGAAGAACTCGATCCCGGCGCCGACGTGCTGCTGAAGCACAACCACGCCCCGGCGCTCGACGACGGGCGCATCGTCGAGAAATGGTCTTTCCGCCGCTCCAATTATTTCGAGCATGTCGGCAATGAGGTGCTGCACGTGCACCGGCATGCCGGACTGCTCGACATGACCGCCTTTGCCAAGATGGAGGTCTCCGGACCGGGAGCGCGGCAATGGCTGGATTCGATCCTCGCCAACCGCATACCGAAGAAGCAGGGCAGGGTGGCGCTATGCCATCTGCTGACGCCGCGCGGCGGCGTCAGGTCGGAGTTCACGGTCTGCGAATGGAAGCCGGGGAGATTCTACCTGGTCTCGGCCGGCGCCTATGAAACGCACGACCACGACATATTGTTCAAGCTGGCGCCGAATGACGGTTCCGTCGTGCTGCGTCCGATCACGCAGCAATATGGCGTGCTGGTTCTGGCCGGGCCGCGGAGCCGCGACATTCTGGCGAAGCTTACCCGTGTCAGCCTCGCCAATGCCGATTTTCCCTGGCTTTCGAGCCGGGAGATTACCGTCGGGTTGGCCACGGCGCATGCGATGCGGGTCAATTTCGTCGGCGAGCTCGGCTGGGAGCTGCATCATCCCATCACCATGCAGAATGCGATTTTCGACGCGTTGATGGCGGCGGGGGAGGAATTCGGCCTGCGGCCCTTCGGCATCCGCGCCATGACCTCGATGGCCATCGAGAAGAGTTACCGCCTCATCCCGCGCGAACTGTCGATCGAATATACGGCCTGGGAAAGCGGTCTCGACCGGTTCGTCCATCCGGACAAGGGCGAGTTCATCGGCCGCGAAGCGCTGTTGCGTCAGCGCGAACAGGGGCTGAACTGGAGCTTTGTCACCCTGGAAGTGCATGGCGTGACGGATTGCGACGCACGCGGCAACGAGCCGATCCGCAAGGACGGCAAGCTCGTTGGCCGGGCGACGCATGGCGGCTATGGCTGGCGCACAGGCAAGTCGCTGGCGCTGGGCATGGTTCGACCGGAATTCGCCGCCGAGGGCACCGAACTGGACATCGTCATTCTCGGCAGGGATCACAAGGCGACGGTGATCGCCGAAAGCCCGTTCGATCCGGAGAACGAAAGGCTGCGTGGCTGAGGCGCGGACAGTGCGCCTTCCCTCGCCATGAGGTCGAGACTGGCGGTGGGGGAGGGAGTCCGTCCTGCCGCCTCACTCCCTGGGTTCGGGTCGCTCCACCGGCCCGCCGGATTTTTCCCAGGACGAGAAGCCGTCCTTCAGGTGGGCGGCCTCGAACCCCATGTCCTGGAGTGTTGCCACCGAGAGCGCCGAACGCCAGCCGGACTGACAGTAGAAGACGAAGGTCTTGTCCTCGCCGAATATCGGCTTGAAATACGGGCTTTTCGGATCGACCCAGAATTCGAGCATGCCGCGCGGACAGTGAAAGCTCCCCGGCACATAGCCAGTGCGCTGCCGCTCGCGCACATCGCGCAGATCGACGAAAACCACATTCGGATCCTTGTGCATTTCGACGGCCTCGCCGGCGTCCACTTCGCGAATGCGGGCGCGGGCGGCGGCTACCATGTCGAGGGCAGAGGTCTTCAGGTCCTTCATCAGCTCATCCATTCCGGTATATGACGCATAGGGTACAGATACGGGCACGCACATCCGTCCGGCGCAAGGTACTATTCGCCGCGCCCGTCAGGCGGTTGTTGAAGATGTCGCCAACGGATATACCACCGAATGGCAGGCGATCGAGGATTACAGGCTGGCAGCACAGGAGATCCCATGAGCAGGAAGATCGCGCTGGTTACGGGCGCCGCGCAGGGCATTGGACTCGCCTGCGCCCAGGCACTGAATGACAGCGGCTGCAAGGTCGTCTTGTCCGACATCAACGAGGAGAAGGCGAAGGCGGCGGCTGCGGAGCTCGGCGCGGACGCCTGGGCGATCGGCTGCGACATTGGCGATCCGGCGCAGATCGCGGCGATGTTCGACCGCATCGAGCGGGAAGCCGGGCCGGTCGGCATTCTGGTGAACAATGCCGGCATAGCCCTGCCTGGCGACTTCCTCTCCTACAGCCTCGACGATTTCCGGCGCGTGCTCGACGTCAATCTGGTGGGGATGTTCTGCGCGATGCAGCGCGCGGCGCGGTCCATGATCGAGGGCGGGATCCGCGGCTCGATCGTCAACATGTCGTCCATCAATGCGGTCGTCTCCATCCCGTCGATCCCGGCCTATTGCGCCTCGAAGGGCGGTGTCATGCAGCTGACCAAGGCGGCGGCGCTGGCTTTGGCTCCGCATGGCATCCGGGTCAATGCAGTCGGTCCCGGCTCCATCGATACCGACATGATGGCGGGCGTCAATGCCGACCCATCCGCCTTGAAGCGGGTCCTGTCGCGCACGCCGCTCGGACGTGTCGGCGCCGCGCGGGAAGTCGGCGAAGTGGTGGCGTTCCTGGCGAGCGACAAGGCAAGCTACATCACCGGCGAGACCATCTATGTCGACGGCGGCCGGCTGGCCCTGAACTATACGTGCTGAGGGATGACCGTGAGCTACGAAAAGGCCTATGCGGACTGGCAGGCAGATCCGGAAAAGTACTGGCTGGAAGCCGCCGCCGCCATTGACTGGATCACCCCGCCGGCCCGCGCCTTCAATCCGGAGGCCGGCCCGATGGGGCGATGGTTCGACGGCGCCACCTGCAATACCTGCTGGAACTGCGTCGACCGGCATGTCGAGGCCGGTCACGGCGACCGGCTGGCCCTGGTGTACGACAGCCCGGTGACGCAGAGCGTCCGGCGCTACACATTCGCGGAACTGCGCAACGAAGTGGCGGCACTGGCGCAGGTGCTCCAGGATCGCGGCGCCGGCAAGGGCGATCGCGTGATCATCTACATGCCGATGGTCCCGGAAGCCATTTTCGCCATGCTCGCCTGCGCGCGCATCGGCGCCGTGCATACGGTGGTGTTCGGGGGCTTCGCTGCACGCGAACTCGCGGTCCGCATCGACGATGTCGCGCCGAAACTGATCGTGTCGGCTTCCTGCGGCATCGAGACCAGCCGCGTCATCGCCTACAAGCCGCTGCTCGACCAGGCCATCGAGACGGCGCAGAACAAGCCCGGCGCCTGCCTCATCCTGCAGCGGGACGTGCTGCGCTGCGACATGGTTGCCGGGCGGGATTTCGATCTTGCCACGGAAGTCGCCGCGGCGAAGACGGCCGGACGCCTGGCGCCCTGCGTCGAAGTGGCGGCGACCGATCCGCTCTACATTCTCCATACTTCCGGAACCACCGGCAAACCGAAAGGGGTGGTGCGCGACAATGGCGGCCACATGGTCGCCCTGCGCTGGAGCATGGAGCATCATTACGGCGTCCGCCCCGGCGAGACCTTCTGGGCCGCGTCGGATGTGGGATGGGTGGTCGGCCACAGCTATATCTGCTATGCGCCGCTGCTCAACGGGTCGGCCACCGTGGTCTACGAGGGCAAGCCTGTCGGCACTCCCGATGCAGGCGCCTTCTGGCGGGTGATCGCCGATCATGGGGTCGTGGCGCTGTTCTGCGCGCCGACGGCCCTGCGCGCCATTCGCCGTGAGGATCCGCAGGGAGAGCTGATCAGAAAGGCCGACCTGTCGAATTTCCGCACATTGTTTCTCGCCGGCGAGCGTTCGGACCCGGATACGGTGCGATGGGCCGGCGAAATGCTGGCAGTGCCGGTGATCGATCATTGGTGGCAGACGGAAACCGGCTGGCCCATTACCGGGAATCCGGTCGGGCTCGGCATATTTCCGGTCCGGCCCGGCAGTCCCGGCAAGCCGATGCCAGGCTATGAGGTGCGGGTGCTGGACGATGACGGGGTGGAAGTGCCGGTTGGCGCGATGGGGAACATTGCGGTGCGGCTGCCCCTGCCTCCCTCCTGCTTCTCCCTGTTGTGGAATGCGCCGGAACGCTATCGCCAGACCTATTTCGAACGGTTTCCCGGCTATTACGACACGTCCGATGCCGGTCTGATCGACGCGGACGGCTATGTGTTCGTCATGGCCCGCACGGACGACATCATCAATGTCGCCGGGCACAGGCTGTCGACAGGCGCGATGGAAGAAGTCATCGCCTCGCATCCGGCCATTGCCGAATGCGCGGTGGTCGGCGTCGCCGACGAGCTCAAGGGCCAGCTGCCGCTCGGTTTCTATGTGACCAATGCCAGGGCACAGGGCGATCCGGAAATCATCGAGCAGGAGCTTGTCGAGCTGGTGCGGCAGAAGATCGGGCCGGTCGCGGCCTTCCGCACCGCCGTGCGGGTCCAGCGTCTGCCGAAGACCCGCTCCGGCAAGATTCTTCGCGGCCTGATGCAGAAGATCGCCGACGGGGCGGCCTGGACCATGCCGTCGACGATCGACGATCCGGAAATACCGCAGGAAATCGAGCAGGCGCTGCAGGACCGCGGCCTGCTGGATCGCTGAGGGCAAACCGCCCTGCGGAACCCGGTCGCCCGGCCGCGTACTAGCCCCGGCCGACCGCCAGTTCCATCTTGCGTTCCACCAGCGCGGCGAGCTGGTCGAGCCGGCCCCTGGGCCGCTCGCCATTGAGGTCGGCGAGGTCCTCCGGCAGCACGAGGCGCAGCACTTCGCCCTGCTGCCATTCGAGACGCGGCAGCACTCCCGGCATGGAGGCGGAGAGCAGATAGAACACCCGCATCAGCCCGGCAAGGATGCGGGCGCGTTTCAGCAGGCGCGGCGGCGTCAGCTGCTGCAGCTCGCGCGCGATCTTCGCCCGCAGGCCTTCATGCCGGAAGGCCGCCGCAATGGCCAGATAGCAGCGGCCGGGATGGTCGACGCCGACAAAGGAGGCGTGCGAGATGATGTTGAGCGATTGCGTGCCGCGATAATCCGGATGGGCGCGCCAGCCAATATCGGCGAGCAGGCAGGCGGCGCGGCGATAGCGGGCCTCATCCGCAGTCTCGTCGATGCCGAGCGCGGCGAATGCGACGCCGGTGGCGGCGGCAAGTTCGCGGGCGTGCACGACCGAGCGCGAACGCAGCAGCGCCAGCTCCTCGGCGGCGGCTATCAGGGGATCAAGCTCCCGTTCCTCCTGCGGCAATAATTCGTACAGATAACCCTCGCGGACGCCGAAGGCGGAAATGACGATCTCCGACGGCCGGATATGGTCGAGGATCGCCAGCAATACCGCCGCGCCATAGGGAAGGAGGGCGCGGCGCTTCTTCGAGATCTCGGCAATGCCGCCCATCGGCGCGCCGGAGGCGACGGCCTCGAGGAAGGAGCGCGACTCCTCCGGCTGCATCACGTAGTGGTGCATCACCTTGAGCGGATAGCGCGTTTCCGCCATGTGCAGCCGCGCCAGATTTCGCCATGTGCCGCCAATGGCATAGAAGGGACGGCCGCCTCCTCCTGCCTGCCAGCGGGCTACTTCCGCCGCGGCAATGCGCCGTGCTTCCACCGGATCATTTCCCGAACGGTCCTGCAGGCGCAGGCCGCCAAGCGGCAGCGTGATGCTGTCGCCGATCGCATTGGCATCGATGCGGACCAGTTCAAGGCTGCCGCCGCCAAGATCGCCGGCAACGCCGTCCGCCGGTACGAAACCCGAGAGCACGCCGCGCGCGGCGTGCCGGGCTTCCTCCCGCCCGCTCAGCACATGGATGCGGGTGCCGAGAACCTCCTCGGCGCGGGCGATGAATTGTGGGCCATTGACGGCATCTCTGGCCGCGGCGGTGGCGATGACATGTACGTCCCGCGCCCGCGCCTGCCTGCACAGCGCGCCGAAACGCCGGAGTTCGGCAATGGCGAGATCCACCGCCTCCGGATCGAGACGCCCGGTCGAGTGCATGCCGCGGCCGAGGCCGGCCAGCATCTTTTCGTTGAACAGCACGGTCGGCGAGCGTGAAACGCCCTCATAGATGACAAGCCGCACCGAGTTCGAGCCAATGTCGATGATCGCCACCGGCTCGCGGTCGGGCAACCTGCCTTGCGAGACGGAGTTCATCCCGCCGCGGCGGACTTCTTGCTGCGCTTGCGCTGGGCGATCCGCTTCGGCGGATGGATCTTCAGCGCTTCGCCGCGCCCCGACAGGCTCGGATTGGTCATGAAATATTCCTGGGCATTGAAGCGCTCTTCGCCCTCCTCCGGCTGGATGCGGACCGAGGTCCCGTCCGGCAATAGTTCAAAGCTCTGGCAAT
>CAYLSN010000016.1:0-21942 GCA_964386015.1 uncultured Rhizobiaceae bacterium
ATCTGCACCGCCGCCCGGGCCAGCTGTCGGGCGGCCAGGCGCAGCGGGTCGCGGTGGCGCGGGCGCTGGTATGGGAGCCGGCGATCTGCCTGATGGACGAGCCGCTTTCCAACCTGGACGCGCTGCTGCGCCTGCACATGCGCACGGAGCTCAACCGCCTGCACCGGCAGCTCGGCAAGACCTTCGTCTTCGTCACGCACGACCAGGAAGAGGCGATGACTTTGGCGACGCGCATTGCGGTGCTGAAGGATGGCAGGCTGGTGCAGTTCGACGAGCCGCGGGCCATCTATCGCCGGCCGTCGAACCGCTTCGTCGCAGAATTCATGGGCCGTCCGGCCATGAACACGCTCGATGGCGTCGTCGAGGGCGGCGTCTTCCGTTGCGGGGAGGTAGCCTGCCCGGTCGGGCGGCCGGACGGGCCGGTCACGCTCGGAATCCGGCCCGAGGATGTCGAGCTCGCCGGCGAAGGCGATGCCGGCGCCCTGGAACTGACGCTGGACGTGCGCGAGGCTGTCGAGCCGGAAACCCTGCTGATCTTCGCCAATCCCGGCGGGCCGGTTACGGTACGCACCCGCAAGGATTGCGACCATCTCGACCGGGGGGCAAGGGTCAGGCTGCGCTTCCCTGCCGAGGCGCTGCATTTCTTCGATGCCAGGACCGGGGAGCGGCTGCCGTGAGCCTGGCAAGTTTCGTACCTCTCGTCGCCGCGATCGCGATCACGGCCCTGCTCTGGCGATTGAACCGCACGCGGCGCTGGTTCTCGGTGGGCGAGCTGATCTTCTGGGGGGTCGTCGTGCTGATCGTGCTGCAGCTCGTCTGGCTGCGCTGGTACTGAAGGAGGCCGGGACGACATGGCCGGGCGCTGGAGAAGGTTTCACGAATGGGACGGGCGCAAGCTGCGCCACGACCAGTTCGCGGCCGAGAACCCGGAAGCCGGGTTCGCGACCTTCCGCAGCCCTCACGATCCGCGGCCGTCCGTCCGCATCGAGGATGGGCGCGTCGTCGAGCTCGACGGCAGGACCGAGCCGGAATTCGACATTCTCGATCTGTACATAGCCAGGCATTTTCTCGATCCGGCCATGGCGGAAACAGCCATGGCCATGGACCCGCTCGAAATCGCCCGGATGCTGGTCGATATCCGTGTGCCCCGCGAGGAGGTGCAGGCGCTGGCGCGCGGGCTGACCCCCGCCCGCCTGGCCGAGGTGGTCGGCCATTTGTCGTCGCTCGAGATCGCCTTTGCCTACGCCAAGATGCGGCAGCGCAGCACGCCGGGAAACCAGGCGCATGTGACCAATGCAAAGGATGACCCACTGCAGCTTGCCGCCGACGCCGCCATCGCCGTGGCGCTCGGCTTCGACGAGATCGAGACGACCATGCGCGTCGCTTCCAATTCCTGGGCTAACGCGCTCGCCTGCGCCGTGGGCAGCGCCGTCGGACGCGGCGGCGTCCTGTTCCAGTGCTCCATAGAGGAGGCCGAAGAGCTGCGGATCGGCATGGCCGGCTTCACTTCCTATGCGGAGACCGTCTCCGTCTACGGCACGGAGGCGGCCTTTGTCGACGGCGACGATACGCCGTGGTCGAAAGCCTTCCTGACGGCGGCATACGGCTCGCGCGGCATCAAGGTCCGCTGTACCTCCGGCGCGTCGGCGGAACTGCTGATGGGGTTCCACGAGCGCAAGTCCGTCCTCTATCTCGAGGCGCGCTGCCTGTGCCTGCAGGCGGCAATGGGCGTGCAGGGGACTCAGAACGGAGGCATTGACGGCGCGCCGCTCACCTGTTCCATGGCCGGCGGCATGCGCGAGCTGATGGCGGAAAACCTGATCGCCGTCTGGCTGGGACTGGAATGCGCGTCGGGCAACGATACGCGCGTCAGCGAATCGGAGATCCGGGTCGGAGCCAAGATCACGCCCTATCTGCTGGCGGGTTCGGATCTGCTCTGTTCCGGCTTCGGTTCGATCAAGGCATTCGACAATTCCTTCAACCCCTCGCTGATCAATGGCGAGGAGATCGAGGACTTCCTGGCGCTGCAGCGGGATTTCGAGGCGGATGGCGGCCTGGCGCCGCTGAAGGAGGAAGACGCGATGCGATTGCGGCTGCGGGCGATCGAGGCCGTGGCGGCCGTGTTCGAGGAACTGGGTCTCGCCAAGGTCCGGCCGGAATGGGTGCAGTCCGTGGCCGCCGCCTCCGGTTCGGACGAGACCGAGACCTTCAGCCCAGGCGAGGTGACGCGCATCAGCGACGCCATCCGCGAGCGCGGCCTGACGGCGGTCGATGTCGTGCGCGCCCTTGCCGCGCGAGGCTTCCGGCAGGAGGCGGAGAACCTGCTCTTCATGCTGCGCCAGCGTGTCTCGGGCGATTACCTGCAGACTTCCGCCATTCTGCGCGATGGGCGTGTGGTGAGCGCGGTCAACGATCCCAACCGCTATCTCGGCCCCGGTACCGGCTACCGGATGTCGCCGCAGCGCTGGGACGCGGTGCGGCAGGTCCGCGGTGTCGAGACGCTCGAAAAGGTAATGGAGCGGGAGGCGAAGCGCGATCCCGACTTCCAGCCATGGCTGGTCGCGGCGGGACCGGCAAGGCGCGGCACCGATCCGCATGAAGTGGTGATCGGCATCAGCCCGGCTTTCGGCGTCGAGCTGAACCGGACGACGGCCGGGCACGAGCTGATCGACGTCCTGCTGGCCCTGTCCGACGGGATCCGCGAAGGCGGCGGCTCGCCCCGCATCGTGCGCATGCGCCATACTGCCGATACTTCCTTCCTCGGGCTGACGGCGGCACGGCTGTCCGGTTCGGGTTACGGAATCGGCATCCAGGCGAAGGGGACGGCAGTAATCCACCATGCCGACCGGCTGCCGCACATGAACCTCGAACTTTTCTCCAATGCTCCGGTGACGACGCTGGAACATTACCGCGCCATGGGTCGCAATGCCGCCCGATATGCGCATGGCGAACGTCCGGAACCGATTCTCGTGCCGGTCGACGGCAGGTCGCTGGCAGCCCGGCACCATGTGCATGTGGCGATGCTCTACGCGATCGAGACCGGGCTGATCGAGCCGGATGCCGAGCCTGTCGAGGTCGAGATGCGCTTGGGGCAGTCGCGATGAACGGGGATGCGCGCAAACTCTATCCGCTGGCGGAACGGGCGCCGGAACGCGCCAGATCGGCTTCGGGCAAGCCGATGGCGGCGATCACGCTGGACGAGGTGCTGGCGGGACGGGTGAGCGCGGAAGACATTCGCATCTCCGCCGAGGTGCTGCGGCTGCAGGCAAGGATTGCCCGTGCCGACGGGCGCGAAGCCCTGGCGGAGAATTTCGAGCGCGCTGCCGAACTGGCGGCGGTGCCGCAGGAACTGATCCTCGACACCTACGAGATGCTGCGGCCGGGCCGGCTTGCCGACCCGGCTCCCCTGCGCGAGCGGGCGCAGGTGCTGCGCCGCGAATATGGCGCGCACCGGATTGCCGCCTTCATCGAGGAGGCCGTGGAAGTCTATGTGCGGCGGAATCTCTTCCGCCGCCGCTATTGAGCCGAGGAAGGAGGATCCATGATTCTTCAGGGCAGGACAGCGCTCGTCACTGCTGCCGGTTCCGGTATCGGCCGCGCCGGCTCACGCATCATGGCGCGGGAGGGCGCCCTTGTGGTGGTCACCGATCTCGATCTGGCAGCGGCGAAGGAAACCGTGCGCCTGATCCGGGAGGAGGGCGGCGAGGCCCGGGCCATGCAGCTCGATGTGCGCGACGACGAGGCCATCCGCGCGACGATCGCCGCCGTGGCGCGCGAGCATGGCCGGCTCGACATCCTGCACAATCATGCCGGCGTGCAGGTGGCAGGAAGCGTCGAGCAGGTGGACGCGGCGGGGATGGACCGCTCCTGGGCGATCAACGTGCATGCGCAGTTCGTCGGCTGCCAGGCGGCGATCGCCGTGATGAAGCAGCAGGGCGGCGGCGTGATCCTCAACACCTCCTCCAATTCCGGAGTCTTTCTCGACCGGGAGATGACGGCCTACATCACCAGCAAGGCTGCCTGCATCACCATGACCCGGCAGATCGCCCTCGATGTCGCCCGCTACGGCATCCGGGTCAATGCACTCTGTCCGGGCTGGGTCGATACACCCTTCAACGATCCCTATACGAGGCAGATGGGCGGGCGCGAGGTGCTGGAGCGGTCGATCGCCAATGTCGTGCCGATGGGCCGCTTCGCCACGGCGGAGGAGATTGCCGAGATCATCCTGTTCATGGTCTCCGACCGCTCCTCCTACATGACCGGCCACGCCCTGGTGGCCGATGGCGGCGAATCGCTCGCGGGCGGCACCAATCCGGGCAACGCCTTCAGCCAGGAGCAAGCCGCCGTCTGAACGGCCGCGGCGCCGTTGCGCCGCTGCGCCGCCTCAACTTTACGACAGTCTTTCGGGACCGTTTGCCTGCCGGCCCCTGCTGTGCAAGAACTATGCCTTTCCACATGGCCCATCGGGGCCATGATTGTTCGCAGATCATTGCCTGGGGAGTGCCTTATGTCCGTCAACCTGCAAGGCCGCAGCTTGCTCTCGCTGCTGGACTTCACGCAGCAGGAGATCCACCATCTTCTTCGACTGGCCGTTCTGCTCAAGGAAGAGAAGGCGGCGGGCAGGGAAATCCAGCGCCTGAAGGGACGGAACATTGCACTGATCTTCGAAAAGGATTCGACCCGCACGCGCACCAGCTTCGAAGTGGCCGCCTACGATCAGGGAGCGCATGTCACCTATCTCGGCCCGACCGGTTCGCAGATCGGCAAGAAGGAGTCGATGAAGGACACGGCGCGTGTGCTCGGGCGGCTCTACGACGCGATCGAATATCGTGGCTTCGCGCAGGCGAATGTGGAGATCCTTTCGCGCTGGTCCGGCGTTCCGGTCTATAACGGGCTGACGGACGAGTTCCATCCGACCCAGGTGCTGGCCGATTTCCTGACCATGCAGGAACATTCCGGCAAACCGTTGTCGCAGATCCGCTTCTGCTTCCTGGGCGACGCCGGCAACAATATGGGCAATTCGCTGCTGTCCGGCGCGGCGCAGATGGGCATGGATGTGCGCCTCGGCTCACCCCGCGCGTGCTGGCCGGAAGAGGAGCTGGTCGACCAGGCCCGCAACCTTGCCGGATCGACGGGGGCGAAGATCCTGGTGACCGAGGACCCGATGGAAGCCGCGCGCGGCTGCGACTTCGTCTATACGGATGTATGGGTATCGATGGGAGAGCCGGAAACGGTCTGGGAAGAACGGATCCGCCTGCTGCAGCCCTACCGCGTTACTTCCGAAATCATGTCGGGTACGGGCAATCCGAAGGCGAAGTTCATGCACTGCCTGCCCGCATTCCATAATCGCGAGACCGAGATCAGCGAGGCCATCTTCCGGAAGTTCGGCATCGACTGCATGGAGGTCAGCGAGGAAGTCTTCGAATCGGAAGCTTCGGTAGTGTTCGACCAGGCCGAGAACCGGATGCACACCATCAAGGCGATCCTGGTCGCCACCCTCGCCGACACCGTCGCCGGGAACTGATCGCAGGATCAGGCCGGCGGCCGGTCGTCGACCCGCGGCAGGAACCAGGCAAGCAATCCGCCGAGCGGCAGGAACGCGCAGATGGTGTAGACATTGTAGATGCCGATCGTGTCGGCGAGGGCGCCCAGAAGTCCGGCGCCGATCCCTGCAAGTCCGAAATTCAGGCCGTAGAACAGCCCGCCGATCAGTCCGACCCTGGCAGGCGCCAGTTCCATCGCGTAGATCAGGATCGATGCGAAGGCGCTGGCCATGATCAGGCTGATCATGATGCTCAGGATTCCGGTCCACAGGAAACCGACATGCGGCAACAGCAGCGTCAGCGGCAGCGGGCCGAGCACGGAGATCCAGATGATCCGGTAACGTCCGATCCTGTCGCCGATGATGCCGCCGACGAGCACGCCCACCGCCGCGGCGACCAGGAACGCGAACAGCATGATCTGCGAAACCGGGATGGATGCGCCAAAGCGCTCGATGAGATAGAAGGTGTAGAAGGAGCGGAAGCTCTCGTGGTAGATGACCTTGATGAACATCAGGAAGCTCAGTACGAGCAAGCCTGCGAGGACGGTGCCGGAAGAATGCCGCGTCCGCGACGCGAACCCGGTCGTGCCCGTGCTTGAGGTCGCGAGACGTTCGCGGATCCGGCCGTACTGGCCGGCGCTCCAGCCCAGCACCATCATCGCGACAAGAGCCGCCGCGGCGAACCAGGCAAGACTGGTCTGCCCCTGAGGCACAATGATCAGTGCCGCGAGCAGCGGGCCCAGCGCGCCGCCCGTCTGCCCGCCAATCTGGAAGACGCCCTGGCCCAACCCCTGGCGGCCGCCGGCGGCGTAGCGCACCATCCGCGTGGCCTCGGGGTGGAAGATCGACGAGCCGATGCCGATGCAGGCGGCGGCGGCCAGGATCATGGGATAGTTCGAGGCATAGCCGAGGGAGACAAGGCCGGTGAGGGTAAAGCCCATGCCGACCACGGTGGCATAGGGCATGGGATGCCTGTCGGTCACCATCCCCACGACCGGCTGGAACAGGGACCCTGCGATCTGGAATGTCAGCGTGATCATCCCGATCTGGACGAAGTCCAGCGCAAAGCTGTCCTTGATGATCGGATAGATCGCGGGGATCAGCGACTGCATCATGTCGTTGAGCAGATGCGCCGCGCCGAGTGCAAGGAGAACGGCAATATGGGCCGGCGGCCGCGTGACTGCGGACATGGGCTGCGACATTGTTCCCGAAAGCTCCACGAGGTAGGGACAGGTTTCATCTATGCTGGCCCGGAAGGGACGTCAACGTCCGTCATATTAACGATTTCGACAATTCTTGATCTCCTTGGGCCGCCAGGTCGGGAACCCGAACGGGAGCGGCACGTTGACCGCCTACTCATGCAAGGAGAGGCAGATGGAACACGAAAGAGAGACGATCAACAATGTAAACGGTGGCGGTCGCGGCGGCGGCGGCGGAACGATTGCCGCGGTGCTGGCGGCGGTCGCGGTGGTGCTGCTGCTGCTGGTGTTCTTCGGCGGCAGCTGGTTCGGCTCCGATGCGCCTTCCAATGTCACGATGGAGGGTCCGGACACCACCATCGAAACCCCGGCGGCGCCGGACGTGGCAACAGAGCCTGCCATCCCGGCGGAACCCGACACGGATACGCAGACCGGCGCCACCGACTGACCTCACCGCGATGCGGCATGGCCGCGGCGCGTTGTCGCCGCGGCCTTCGACGCGCCCGGCGCCGGGCGCGTTGCAGCGGAAGTGCTTGACAGCCTTCGAAATCCTCTACTGAATGGACAGGTGCCTGCCGCGCCCGGCAGAGGGCGGGTCGCCTGACCGCGATCCGGGGAACGGCGGGGCCCGTGATCGTAACCGGGGAGGACGGCTATGAGTAAGCACAAGCTACGTTTTTCACGTCGTGAAGTCATTGCGCTGGGCGCCGGGACAATTGCAGCGACGGCGCTGCCGATGCCTTATGTGCGCACCGCGCGAGCGCAGGCGCCGGTGTTCAGGGCAGGGGTCATCACCTCGCTTTCGGGCGAGAACATCCTCGGCGGAAACCTGACCAAGCACGGCTATGACCTGTGGGCGGAAACCGTCAATGCCCAGGGTGGCGTCGAAGTCGGCGGCCAGCGCTACATGGTCGAGATGTACTATGGCGACGACCAGAGCAATCCGGCCACGGGGGCCGATGCGGCCGAGCGGCTGATTGTCCAGAACGAGGTCGATGCGTTGTTCGGGCCCTATACCAGCGGTTCGACCATCGCCGTGCAACCGATCTGCCAGAAATACCAGGTGCCGATGATCTCCGGCTCGGCGGAGTCGCCGAATGTCTGGAAGGCGCGGCCGGAGTTCAATTTCGGCATCATCCCGGCGGTGGACACGACTGCCGGCATGTCCATCGGCGTGCTGAAGGATGTGTCCAACCCTGCCGCCGCCAGCGTTGCCGTCATCGGCGTCAACGAGCCATTCTCGAAGGAAACCGGCGAAGGCTTCCGCGACGGGGTGTCGGCAGCCGGGCTGGAGCTGCTCGCCTATGAGCTGGTGCCGCCCGAAGGCGACCTCACGCCGGTGATCTCGAAGATCGCCGCGCTCAATCCCGACATTCTCGCCGTCGGCGGGCATGAAGAAGTGCTGATGAACATTGTCAAGACGTCGAAGTCGCTGAATTATCGGCCGAAGGCGCTCATCATGCATTATGGCATCACCAATCCGGCATTTGCGCAGGAGCTCGGCGCCGATGCGGAGGGCACGACTGGCCTCGTCGTCTGGCTGCCGACTGTGCCCTATCGCGACGATGTCTTCGGCACGGCTCAGGAATATGCCGAGCTTGCCGCGAAGAAGCTGGGCGGAGAGCCGGACTATACCGCGGCTGCCTGCTCCGCCAGCGGCGTGGTCCTCGGCGATGCCCTCAAGCGGCTCGGCAAGGCGCCGCCCCTGACCCCGGAGGACCGGGTGGCCCTCAAGGATGCGATCGCCGACACCGATATCGTCACCTTCTACGGGCCGATCCGGTTCGAGAAGGACGGCGACCATTACCACGACAATATTCAACCCGTGCCGGTACTGGTGCAGATCCAGGACGGCAAGCCGGTCGCGGTCGGCCCGAAGGATGCGGCAGCTGCGGATTATGTCTATCCGCTGCCGTCATGGAACTAGCCGGGGTTCGCGGCATGCGGGCGGCACGCCTGCCCGCATGCACGCCCTGGCGTATCCCGTTGCAGCAGCGCTGATCCGCCGTGCCGGCACCCTGCCGGCACGCTTTCCGCTCGGCCACGAAACACGGTTGTCGCATTGGACCTGCTACTTCAGACTCTCCTGAACGGCCTTCTGATCGGAGGCGTCATCGCGACCTTCACCATTGCCTTCCAGCTCTCCTTCGGAGTGCTGCATGTCATCGACTTTGCGGTGGGCGGCTGGGTGGTGCTGGGCGGCTATCTCGGCTACTACGTCGCCTCGGCCCTGGGCCTCGACGGCTTTGCCGCCATTCCCGCCGCCTTTCTGCTGTTCGGCGCCATCGGCTATCTGATCGGCCCGGTGCTCTACAATGTACGCAACAGCCGCACGGCACGGCCTGAACTGATGGCGCTGGCGCTGACCTTCGGCCTGTTCACCCTGCTGCGCGGCGGAATGCTGACCTTCTGGGGCTTCAATACGCGCAACGTGCCGACCTTTCTCAGCGGCCAGAGCATGCCGATCGGCCCCGTGACGGTGCCGATGATCCGCGTGGCGGCGGCCTCCTTCGCCCTTGCGATCGCCGCCGGGCTGTTCGTTTTCCTCTACCGCACCCGTTACGGCCTGGCGATCCGCGCCACGGCGGAGAGCCGCGAGCATGCGGCGCTGATGGGCGTCAACATCCGCCGCCTCAGCGCCAATGTCTACGGGCTATATGCCGGCATCACCGCAATGGCCGGGGTGCTGATGGGCGCCATCTATTCCGTCAATCCTGAGATCGGCCTGCGCTACACGCTGTTCGCCTTCTTCGTCGCGGTGCTGGCCGGGCTCGGCTCCGTAGGCGGTGCGCTGGTGGCGGCGCTCCTGCTCGGCGTCATCGAGGCGCTGGTTGCGACCTATATCGGCTCCAGCTATTCGATGCTGGCGATCTTCTCCATTCTGTTCCTCGTGCTGCTGGTGGCACCGAGGGGCATACTGGGCCGGGGGTTGTGACATGCCTGCAGCGCTGACCCGGTTTCTCGGCCTTCTTCTCCTCGGCGCCATCCTCGCGCTCCTTGCCTCCATGCCGTGGCTGGTCAACAATTACTGGCTGCGCATTGCGACCGGCGCGCTGATGTGGGCCGGGCTCGCCTGTTCCTGGAACATGCTCGGCGGCTATGCCGGCTACATCAATTTCGGCCATTCGGCCTTTTTCGGCCTTGGCGCCTACGCGACCGCGTTCCTGATGAACGATCCGTTCCGGCTTCCCTTTCTCGCCACCATTCCGGCGGGGATGCTGGTCACGGGCCTGCTTGCCGCCATTATCGGCGCGCCGACGCTGCGCCTGCGCGGCGCCTATTTCGCCATCGCCACCTGGGCCTTCGCGGAAGTGCTGATCCAGTTCGCATCCGCGGTCGAGTTCACCGGCGGCACCGGCGGGATCGGCCTGCCGCCCTTTCTCAATGAACGATTCTTCTACTATGCGATGTTCAGCGTCGCCGCCGCCACCTACCTGCTGACCTGGGCGTTGTTCGAGCGCTCCCGCTTCGGGCTCAAGGTCAAGGCGCTGCGCGACAACGAGGCCGCAGCAGAGGCGATGGGCATCGATACGGCCCGCATCAAGCTGCAGACCTTTGTCCTCAGCGCCGTGACCGCTTCCGTTTTCGGCTCGATCTTCGCCTACTGGGTAACCTTCATCAATCCGCGGTCGGTCTTCGGCGGCGACATTACCGACCAGATGGTGGTGATGGTGCTGCTTGGCGGCCTCGGCAGCCTCTGGGGTCCCGCCATTGGCGGCGTTTCGCTGTTCGTCGTCAACCGGCTGGTCTGGATGCATTGGGGCGACACGGCCTTCTATATTGCCGTGCTCGGAGCGGCCATCGTTCTTGTGGTACTGTTCCTGCCTGACGGAATTGCCGGCCTCTTTGCGCGGCGCAGGACGAGCGTGCTTGGAAAGGCCGCCGGCAAGCTGCTCGGGCGGGAAGGAGGGCGCACGTGACCGGCCCCGATTCCTCCGCCGGCGGTCCGATCCTGGAAGTCATCGACCTGCACAAGCAGTTCGGCGGCATCCGGGCGGCGAACGGCGTCAGTCTCGAAGTGCAGCGCCAGGAGATCGTCGGGCTCATCGGACCCAACGGATCCGGCAAGTCGACCCTGTTCAGCCTGATCGCCGGCACGGTGAAGCCCGACAGCGGCAGGATCCGGTTCGACGGGCACGAAATCGCCGGCATGAACGCCCACGCCATCGCCCGGCTCGGCCTTGCCCGCACCTTCCAGATCCCGGCACTGTTCGACAACATGACGGTAACCGAGAACCTGCTTGCCGCCGCGGCGGAGGGCCATTGGCATGGCGCGCGCGAGAGAGCCGCGGAGACGATTTCCCTGTTGCGGCTCGAGGAAGTGGCGCAGAACAGGGCCTCCGACCTGTCCGGCGGCCAGCAGAAACTGCTGGAATTCGGCCGCGCCGTCATGCGCGAAGCGTCGCTTGTCCTGCTCGACGAGGTAACCGCCGGCGTTCACCCCATCATTCGCAGGATCATACTCGAGGCCATCGCCCGGCTGCGCGAAAAGGGCATCACCTTCTTCATCATCGAGCATGACATGGAAATGGTGCGCACGGTTTGCGACCGGATCATCGTCATGGATTCCGGCAGGGTCGTCACCACGGGCTCGTTTCAGGACATTGTCCGCAATTCCGAGGTCATGCAAACCTATCTGGGACGGCCGCAATGAACATGCTGGTCGCAGAGAATGTCGTGACGGGCTACGGCAAGCAGGAGATCGTCCATGGCGTGTCGCTCACCGCCGAGGAGGGCAAGGTCACCTGCATCTTCGGCCCGAATGGCTGCGGCAAGTCGACCCTTCTCAAGGCGATAGCCGGCGCGCTGCCGGTGTGGAGCGGGACGGTCAGGCTCGGCGACGCCGTGCTGTCGAAGCTGCCCGTGCACGAAATCGTGCGGCACGGGTTGGTGCTGATGCCGCAGGGCGGGGGAGTGTTCCCGCGGCTGAGCGTGATCGAGAATCTGCGCATGGGCGGATATGCGATTCCCGACCGCCGCAGGGTCGAGCGCAGGATCGACGAACTCATCGGCCAGTATCCCGCGCTGGCAAGGAGGAGGCGGGTCGCCGCCGGCTCGCTCTCAGGGGGGGAGCAGGCCATGCTGGCGCTGGCGCGCGCTCTGGTCTCCGAGCCGCGCTTCATCCTGCTCGACGAGCCCTCGGCAGGGCTCTCGCCGGCCATGGTCATCGACACCCTGGAACGGATTACCGCGCTGACGCAGCAGGGCATCGGCATTCTCATGGTCGAACAGAACATCCGCGAGGCCATGCCCATCGCCGACCGGATCTACATTCTGGCGGCGGGCGAAAAACGGTTCGAGGGCACGCAGGCCGACCTGCGCGACGACCGGCAGATCATGGACATCTACATGGGCGGCGCCGACCCCGGCCCGCAGCGGTGACATCGCGTCTCAGGACTTTCCGGCCGCCGCCGAGATGACAGCCCCGGCGGGCATGATCCCGGAAAGAGGGCCCCTTCCGGGACAGCAAGACCAAGGATCGAGGTCATGATTTCGGCGGAAGAACCGCATCATGATCTGAGGGCGGTCAGGGCCTGCTCATGCAGTCGGGGCGTGGCGGCGGCCACGATCCTTTCGCCGGAGTCGATCGTGAGCCGCCTGCCTTCCCAGTCGGTGATCACCCCGCCGGCATTCTCGATGACCGGCACCAGCGCAAGATAGTCATAGGGCTGCAGCGTATCCTCGACGACAAGGTCGAGATGGCCCGAGGCCAGCAGTCCATACTGGTAGCAGTCACCGCCGAAACGGCGAATCGCGGCGCTTCGGCTCATGCGATCGAACCGCAGCCAGTCCTGTTCGGAGCGGAAGAATTCTGGCGAAGTCGTGCTGACCCGTGCGTCGGCGAGCTCCGTGCATGCGCTTGCGCGCGCCGGGCGTCCGTTCAGGAAGGTTCCTCCTGACGAACCGACCCAGCGCTCGCCGAGTGCGGGGATGTCGATCACGCCGATCTGCGGCGTATCGGTTTCCAGGAAGGCGATCAGCGCGCCGAACAACGGTATTCCGGTAATGAAGCTCTTGGTGCCGTCGATCGGATCCAGCACCCAGGTCCCGGCCTGGCCAGACGTCCTTCCGGCTTCCTCGCCATAGATGCCATGCGCCGGATAGCGTTCGGCAATGGCGCTGCGCATGGCGTTCTCGATCGCCTTGTCCGCGATTGTGACGGGGCTTTCATCCGACTTGCGCTCGAACTGGCTCGTGCTGCGGAAATGCTCCAGCGCGATGCGCCGCGCAATATCCGCCAGCTTGCCCGCAAATTCGAGCAGATCCTCTGATTCAGACCGGTTCACGATGGGTTCCCTTACTCTGGTTGGTGGAATCAATGTCACGGATTGCTATACAAGTCCGGGGAAATATGATGCCTTTCTCCCGTGCCGGCTGCAAACCAATGGCCGCGCGGGGACTGTACGGGGGAGATCCATGGCAGGTTTTCCGGCTCATGCGCGGGCGGTCATCATTGGCGGAGGCATCATCGGCACTTCGACTGCCTACCATCTCGGCAGGCTGGGGTGGAAGGAGGTCGTGCTCCTCGAGCGCAACAAGCTTACTTCCGGCAGCACCTGGCATGCGGCTGGCCTCGTCGGGCAGCTTCGCTCCAGCGCCAACATCACCCAGCTTCTCGGCGAATCCGTCGCCCTGTACGAAAGGCTGGAAAAGGAGACCGGGCTTGCCACCGGCTGGAAGCGCAATGGCGGGCTTCGCCTCGCCTGCACGCAGGAGCGCTGGACCGAGCTGCGGCGCCAGGCGACCATGGCCCGCTCCTTCGGCCTCGAAATGCATCTGCTGACGCCTCGGGAGGCACGCGATCTCTGGCCGCTGATGGACATTTCCGATCTGGTCGGCGCCGCCTTCCTGCCGACGGATGGCCAGGCCAGCCCGTCGGACATCACCCAGTCGCTGGCCAAGGGCGCACGCGGCGCCGGGGTTGCCATCTTCGAGAATACGGAAGTTACCGGCATCGAGGTGAAGGGGGGGCAGGTGACGGCGGTCGAGACCGACCGAGGCCGCATCGCATGCGAGGTCGTCATCAACTGCGCCGGGCAATGGGCGCGCGAGGTCGGCCGCATGGCGGGCGTCAACATTCCGCTGGTCTCGGTCGAGCACCAGTACCTGATCACGGAACCGATTCCGGGAGTGATGCCCGACCTGCCGACGCTGCGCGACCCCGACCGGCTGACCTACTACAAGGAGGAAGTGGGGGGCCTCGTCATGGGAGGCTACGAGCCGGACCCGATCGCCTGGGCGGTGGACGGGCTGCCGCGGCAGTTCGAGTTCCAGCTGTTGCAACCGAGGTTCGATCATTTCGAGCAGATCATGGAACTGGCGCTGGGCCGCGTCCCCGCACTGCAGGATGCGGGGGTGAAGCAGCTGATCAACGGCCCGGAATCCTTCACGCCCGACGGCAATTTCATCCTCGGCGAAGCGCCCGGCCTGCGTGGTTTCTTCGTCGGCGCGGGCTTCAACGCTTTCGGCATAGCCTCGGGCGGCGGGGCCGGCAAGGCGCTGGCGGAATGGGTGGCTGGCGGAGAGCCTCCTTGCGATCTCTGGCCGGTGGACATTCGCCGCTTCGGCAGCAATGCCGCGGATACGCGCTGGGTGCGTGCGCGCACGCTCGAGGCCTACGGCAAGCATTATGCCATTGCCTGGCCGCACGAGGAGAACAGGAGCGGCAGGCCACTGCGCCGTTCGCCGCTCTATGAGCGCCTGAAGGCACAGGGCGCGTGTTTCGGCGAGAAGCTCGGCTGGGAGCGGCCGAACTGGTTCGCCGGTCCGGGGGAGGAGCCTGTCGACCGGCCGACCTTCCGGCGCCCGAACTGGTTCGAGGCGGTCGCCCGGGAGCACAGGGCGGCGCGCGAGCGGGTCGCGATCTTCGACCAGACCTCCTTCGCCAAGTTCCTGATGGTGGGGAAGGATGCGGAGCAGGCGCTTTCCTGGATCTGCGCAAATGACGTCGCCCGTCCGGTCGGGTCGCTGACCTACACGCAGATGCTCAACCGTAGCGGGGGCATCGAGTGCGACCTCACTGTCGCGCGGATCGCACCCGACCGCTTCTACATCGTGACGGGCACCGGCTTTGCCACGCACGACTTCGACTGGATCCGCCGCAATATTCCGGCGGACCTCGATGCAAGCCTGGTCGATGTCACCTCCGCCCATTGCGTGCTCAGCGTCATGGGTCCCGAATCGCGCCGCCTCCTGCAGCAGGTCGCGGAGGAGGATCTCTCCGGCACCGCCTTTCCGTTCGGCCAGGCGCGGTAGATTCACGTCGCCGGCGCTCCTGTGCTGGCATTGCGCATCACCTATGTCGGCGAGCTGGGCTGGGAGCTGCATTGCCCGGTCGAGTTCGGCCTGACGCTCTACGATGCGCTGATGGAGGCCGGGCGCGAGCAGGGAGTGGCGAATGCCGGCTACCGCGCCATCGAGAGCCTGCGCCTCGAGAAGGGCTACCGGGCCTGGGGCAGCGATATCGGGCCGGATTTCACGCCACTGGAGGCCGGACTTTCCTGGGCTGTCAAGCTCCGGAAGAACACACCCTTTCTCGGCAGGGAGGCGCTCGAACGGCAGCGCGCCGAAGGGGTACGGCGCATGCTGGCGACGTTCGTCGTCGACGATCCCGCCGTGATGCTGTTCGGCAGGGAGACAATCTACCGCGATGGCGAGCGGGTAGGGTGGCTGAGCAGCGGCGGTTTCGGCCACACGATCGGCAAGCCGATCGGACTGGGTTATGTGCGCCGGCCCGGCGCGCCGCTGGATGCCGGCTATGTGCTTGCCGGCCGCTACGAACTCGAAGTGGCGGGAACGCGCGTGCCCTGTTCGGTCTGCCTGGAGCCGCTGTACGATCCGAAGATGGAACGGATCAGGGCCTGAAACTGCGGACGGCACGGATGACACATTCCCGGCGGGCATTTTCCGGGCAGGACGGGAGCGGGGCAGGCGAGGGCACCGCGCCTGACCGGGCTGCCCGGCGCATTGCCAGGATGAGGTTCTGGCCGGGCCCTATCCTCGTGCGCCCGCTCACCGGCGGCATCACCAATGTGAACTTCCTGGTCGAGTGCGGCGGCGAGAAATATTTCGTCCGGCTCGGAGAGGACATTCCCCTCCATCACGTCATGCGCTTCAACGAGCTTGCCGCAAGCAGGGCGGCCTACCTTGCCGGCGTGTCGCCGCAGGTCCTGCATGCGGAACCGGGCGTGCTCGTCCTGCAATATCTCGATGCCCGGCCGCTCGGCGAAAAAGACGTGATCCGCCAGGCGGAGCGCATCCTGCCGGTCTTGCAGCGCGCGCACCGGGACATGCCGCGTTACCTGCGCGGTCCTGCCCTGATCTTCTGGGTATTTCATGTGGTCCGCGACTATGCGGCGACGCTGAAGGAGAGCGGCAGTCCCCATATTGCAAGGCTATCCGGCTTCCTCGATGTCGCGGAGGAGCTGGAGCGGGCCGTGGGGGAGATCGATCTGGTCTACGGTCACAACGATCTGCTGCCGGCCAATCTGCTCGATGACGGCAACCGCATCTGGCTGGTGGACTGGGACTATGCCGGTTTCAATTCGCCGCTGTTCGATCTGGGCGGAATGGCTTCCAATAGCGGCATGTCGGCGAAGCAGGAAGAATGGCTGCTGGAAGCCTATTTCGATCGTGTCGTCACCGACGGGCTGCGCCGCAGATACGCCGCGATGAAGGCCGCGTCGCTGTTGCGCGAGACGATGTGGAGCATGGTGTCGGAGATCCACTCGACGCTCGAATTCGACTATCCCGCCTATACGAAGACGAACCTCGCACGCTTCGAGGCCGCTCTGGCAGATTTCCGGCAACTCTAGCCGGCGCGGGCGACAATTCCGCTTTTGCGACCAGGAATCTCCGGGTGCCGGACGAAAGCGGCACTGCCTATTTCCACCCCGATGCCATGGCAGCGACCGCCGCGACGGCGATGCAGACGGCATATGGCACGCGCCGCTTCGACATTGCGGTGCGAATCTGGCTCGGCAGCGGCACGTACAGGTCGACGATCATCCAGTACCTCGCAAATGCCCCGAGGACAATTCCACACGCCAGCAGCACAAAGGCGAAGACCGGCGCGCTTTCGCTGCCGATCGCCAGCATCGTGGCGGCAAGAAGCTTGACATCGCCGCCGCCCATGAAACGCAGCATCCACAAGGCGAACCCCGCGATGAAAATGCCGCCCGCCAGCACCAGATCGGTCAGGTGAAGCTCGCGCAGGCCCGCCAGCCAGAACAGCCCGACGACCGCCAGCAGCGCCAGCACGCTGTTGTTGCCGATCCTGAATGTGGTCAGGTCCGTCCACGCGCAGTGCAGAAGCAGAAGCAGGATGGCGGCCTGGTACCAGATCGCCGCGGTCACCGGGTCAGCCCGCCTGCGACGGACCGCTCAGCCGGTCCAGCAATTTGAGATTGCCGGCCACGACAGGGTCGTTCGGCGCAATCTTGCGCGCCCGCAGGAAATGTTGCCGGGCCGCGTCGAACTTCCCCTGCATCAGATAGGAATAGCCGCGATTGTTGAGATACTCGGCCGTGCCGCCGACCAGCGGCTCGGCGCGGCGATATGCGGCTTCGGACAGGTCGAACCGCCACATCCGGTCATAGGAGGCGGCGGCGCCGAGCAGCGCTTCACC
This sequence comes from uncultured Rhizobiaceae bacterium, assembly GCA_964386015.1. Taxonomy (GTDB): domain Bacteria; phylum Pseudomonadota; class Alphaproteobacteria; order Rhizobiales; family Rhizobiaceae; genus CAYLGY01. The sequence goes on from CAYLSN010000016.1 coordinate 17,369, forward strand.
GCTGTCGCCTTCGCGTGCCATCGCCATTTCGTAATAGCGCGCCGCATGGGCGAAGTTCTGTTCGCCATAAGCCTTGCGTGCCGCTTCCATCGGGTCCGCAACAGCCGGCACCTGCACCCGCGCGTAGTTGACGCCGGTCACGTCGGGCTCCATGGCGGCGGTGGTGCAGCCGGCGGCGAACAGCATCGAGAACGCGGCCACGGTTCGCGCGAGCCGGCTTGCAGTGCGTGAAGGAAACGTGCCGTCCATGTGAGACTTCCGATAAAACGAGGATGTTTCGAGAACGCGAATCCGGGACTGAAATCCCTGAGCGCGCAAGACGAATCATTTTGTATATAAAAGGATCGCAGGTCACGCGCTCTGCCCCTGGCGGACGCTGTATGCGTCAAATTGCCACATCTCATGCTGTACCGGGGCAAGGGCCACAACCCTTGATTTTGTGGATCCGGAGGATTTCTTTTCACTGCTGACCGGGGGAGATTCGCCCGCGGCGCTTGAACGAGCGCAAAATCTGGCTAGATTGGAGAGTTGAAGGGGTTCATGGGAGGTGTCTGAGTCGGGCTGCGCATGCAGTGCCCGAATTTTGTATCGGCCAAAACAAGCTCGGGACATAACCGGGCAAAGCCAACACAACAAGCCAGACGAAAATAACAAGAAGCCAAGAAAAGAACAAGTAAAGAACTTTATTTCTACGGGAAGAATCCGGGATATGTCATTCCGTTACAGGGGCAAACATGCAACTCAAACCAGAATTCTGCAGGTTCCTGCGGACGCAGCCTATTCAATTTCCCTTGGCTGAATCGCGTCGGCGGGTCAGGCATGCGCTGGACCATGACGAGCTCATGGTTCGCTATCAACCCGTCTTTCACGGCCGCACGCTGGAAATTACCGGTTTCGAAGCCTTTCTGCGCGCACCGATGCCGGACGGTTCGCTGGAGAATCCATTGCTGGTTCCTCTGGACCAGCTGGACTTCTCCCTCGCGCGGGAGGTCGCGCGCCGCTATCACCGCTGCATCTGCACGGATCTGCGGGCCTGGAGCGAGGCAGGGTTGTCGCCGAAGTCGCTGGCGATCAACGTCACCTCGCGCGAATTGATGGATCCGGTGATCCTTGCCGACATTCGCGGGCAATTCATCGATGCCGGGCTGTCGCCGCGCGATCTTCGCCTGCAGGTGCACGGCGTCTATCTGGAGCATCCATTTTCCACGGCGCTCAAGGACGCGATCTGCCAGTTGCGCGATGCAGGATCCACGATCGTGCTCGACAATTTCGGGCTGGGCGAGATCAGCGAGAGGGTTCTCTCGGATGCGCCGCTCGACTATCTGAAGGTCCACCGCAAGGTGACGGCCAAGCATGCGGGCAGGAACGAGCGGTCCGGGGTACTCGAGAACCTGTTCGGCCTGGCAGGCCGCTACGGCTTCCGCACCATTGCCGAGGGCATCGAACGCGACGACCAGCTCGAGGAGTATCGCCGCCTGAACTGTACCGAAGTGCAGGGCAGCCTGCTGGGCGAGATGATGACCCGCGACGAGCTGTCGTCGCAGTGGCGCCAGGGCTTCCGGCAAGTGGTCCCGGCGCTGTCGCCGGCGCCCGTGGCGCTTGCCACCGCCTGATCGGCGGGCGCCTGGCTCAGAGCACGCTGGTCAGGCGCACCATGATGGGCAGCAGCACGACGATCAGGATGACGGGGAAGACGAAACCGCCGAGCGGCAGCAGCATCTTGATCGGCAGCGCGTTGGCGCGTTCTTCCGCGGCGGTGATCCGCCGCTGGCGCATTTCCTCGCTATAGACGCGCAGGGCGCTGACAAGGCTGGTGCCCAGCTCCTCAGACTGCTGGAAGAGCACCGCCAGCGTCTTGGCTTCGGGCAGTCCGGTGCGGCGCGCCAGCCCGTGCAGCGCTTCGCGCATGGTGCGCCCGGCGCGCATCTCCAGGGTCATCACCTCCAGATGCAGGCCGAGTTCCGGCGAGTTCTGGCCGAGTTCGCGGGAAACCCGGGCGATGGCGGCCTCAAGACTCAGTCCGGCATCGGCGCAGACGATCATCATGTCCATGAAATCGGGAAAGGTGCGGCGATAGGCGCGCAGATTGTTCCTGGCGCGATGCTCCAGCCAGAAAGTGGGCAGGATGAACGCGATCGCGGCCGCGAGAAGGCCTGCCACAGCCGCCAGCGGCAGCGGCAGCAGCGCCGTCGCGAAGAGGAAGGCAACCGCGAAGGCAGCACAGATCAGCACATACTTGACCGTATAGAAGACGGTCAGCGCCTGGCGTCCGTAGAATCCGGCACGGTGCAGGCGGTCGAGCCCGACGTCGCCGGCTTCGCTCTGCGCCTTCTCGAAATATCTGCTGACCCGGCGCGCGAAGCGGTCTTCCTGCTTGCGCCGCTGGGCGGCATGCTTCTCCAGCACCTTCTCGCGGATGGTTCTTTCCGCGGCAACGGTCTTCGACAGAGTGAGGTAGAGCCACAGGCCCACCATCGCGGAAATCGCCGCCGCCGCGCCCATCAGCATGAGCTCGGCCGTGAGAACCGGGATTTCGCTCAGATCGATCAAGCTCAGACCTCGAAGGTGATCATCCGGTACATGATGTAGTCGCCGATCAGCATCAGCACGATCGCGCCGGCAAAGCCGTAATAGACGACCGGCTCATGCATGACGGACCAGTAATAGTCCGGCGACATGAAATTGATGATGGCGAACAGGGCGAAGGGAAACAGCGACAGGACGATCGCCGACATGCGCCCCTCCGCCGACAGGGCCTTGACGCGGGCGCGCAGCAGGGCGCGGCCCCGGATCGTGTTGGACAGGTTGCTGAGGATGTCCGACAGATTGCCGCCGGTGGTGAACTGGATGGAAATGGCGATGACCAGCAGCCGCAGATCGTCCAGGCCCACCCGGTCCACCAGCCCTTTGACGGCCTCGGGCAACGGCTTGCCATAGGTCATTTCATCCGAGACGATGCCGAATTCCGTGCCGATCGGATCGGGCATCTCGCGCGCCACCAGGCCGATGGCGACCGGCGTCGGATGTCCGGCCCGCAGGGAGCGGACGATCACGTCGAGTGCGTCGGGCAATTGTGCCGCGAATTCCTTCTGCCGCTTGGCCCGCTTGCGCACAAGGATGAGCAACGGCATCACGAGGAAGAAGCCGCCGCCGACGATGGCCGGCATCAGGATCGATCCGGTCGCCAGCGAGATTGCGAGGCACGGCGCCAGCGCGGTGAAGATGCCCGGCACGAACAGCCAGGCGGGACGGGAGGTATAGCCGGACTGGACATAGAGCCGGTTGAGCCGGTTCGAGAAGTAGCGGAAATTGCCGAATTCGTCGAGGCCGCGTTCCTTGCGCAGTTCGAGCAGCAGCGTTTCCGGCGACTTGGATGGCGCGCTCTTCTGCAAGCGGCGGTTGACCGCGCGTTCCCGCCAATTGCGCGCATGGATGCGCATGGCCGCGATCTCGATCGCCAGCACCGCCAGCGAGCAGACGATGAAGACCACCACGTAAGGCAGATAGGGCGCGATGTCCGGCAGAGGCATCATGTCCGGATCACAGCGGTCGGGTGGGATCGAAATGATCCGCCGTCAGCCGGATGCCGAGCGGGGCAACATCGTCGAGCAGGCGGGGGCGGATACCGGTCGCGTAGAAGTTTCCGAGAATCTTCCCGTCCTCTCCGAGCCCTTCCTTGCGGAAGACGAAGATGTCCTGCATCTGCACGACATCTCCCTCGATCCCGGTGATCTCCGAAATCGCCGTAACCCGGCGCGAACCGTCGGAGAGACGCTGGACCTGCACGATCAGGTCGACGGCGGCGGCGATCTGCTGCCGGATCGAACTCTGCGTCATGGGCAGGCCGGCCATGCCGATCATCTGTTCGAGGCGCGAAATGGCCTCGCGCGGCGAATTGGCATGAATCGTGGCCATGGACCCTTCATGGCCGGTGTTCATCGCCTGCAGCATGTCGAACGCCTCCTCGCCGCGCACCTCGCCGAGAATGACACGGTCCGGCCGCATGCGCAGCGCGTTCTTGACGAGGTCGCGCTGGCGCACCTCGCCCTTGCCCTCGATATTGGGCGGCCGCGTCTCCAGGCGGCCGACATGCGGCTGCTGCAGCTGCAGTTCGGCCGCGTCCTCGATGGTCAGCAGCCGCTCATATTCCGGAATGAAATTCGACAACGCGTTCAGGAGGGTGGTCTTGCCCGAGCCGGTGCCGCCCGAAATGATGATCGACTTGCGCCCCTTCACCGCTGCCGCCAGCAGGTCGACCATGGCAGGCCGGATCGAGTTGAATTCCACCAGCTTGTCGGTCGAGAACGGCCGCTTGGAAAACTTGCGGATCGACACCAGCGGTCCGTCGACCGCGACGGGCCGGATCGCCACATTGACACGGGAACCGTCGGCGAGGCGGGCATCCGCCATGGGGAAGGATTCATCCACCCGCCGGCCGACCGCCGTCACGATCTTGTTAATGATGCGCAGCAGGTGGTCCTCGTCCTTGAACCGGACGATGGACTGCTCCAGGCGGCCGCCGCGCTCCACATAGACGGTCTCATGCGTATTGATGAGAATGTCGGAAACGGTCT
>CAYLSN010000017.1:0-13786 GCA_964386015.1 uncultured Rhizobiaceae bacterium
GCGCATCAGGTCGTCTTCCCGCGACAGGCAGAACATGGAGCGACCACGATCGCCCTGGCGTCCGGATCGGCCGCGAAGCTGGTTGTCGATGCGTCGGCTCTCGTGGCGCTCGGTGGCAAGAACGAACAGGCCGCCGGCCGCGATCGCTTCCTCCTTCAGCCGCTGAACGTCCTCGCGGATCTCCCGCTCGCGTGCGTCGCGCTCCGGCCCGGGCGGCATGTCCGCCAGTTCGGCCGCAATGCGCATCTCGGCATTGCCGCCGAGCTGGATGTCGGTGCCGCGACCGGCCATGTTGGTCGCAATGGTGATCGCGCCCGGCTTGCCGGCCTGCGCCACGATCTGTGCCTCGCGCTCATGATGGCGCGCATTGAGGATCTCGAAGTCGCGGATACCCTCGCGCCGCAATCTCTCCGCCAGCATTTCCGACTTCTCGATGGAAGTCGTGCCGACCAGAATCGGCTGGCGGCGCTCGTGCGCTGCCTTGATCTCGCGGACAATGGCCCGGTATTTCTCCTCGGCCGTGCGATAGACCTCATCGTCCTCGTCGATGCGGCGCACCGGCAGATTGGTGGGGATCTCGGTGACCTCGAGGCCGTAGATGTTGCCGAACTCCTCCGCCTCGGTCGCCGCCGTGCCGGTCATGCCGGCGAGCTTCTCGTACATGCGGAAGTAATTCTGGAAGGTGATCGAGGCCAGGGTCTGGTTCTCGGGCTGGATGGGGACATGCTCCTTGGCTTCCAGCGCCTGGTGCAGCCCTTCGGAATAGCGGCGGCCGGGCATCATGCGGCCGGTGAACTCGTCGATGATCACGATCTCGCCATTGCGGACGATATAGTCGCGGTCGCGCTGGAAGAGCGTATGCGCCTTCAGCGCATTGTTGACATGATGAACGATGGCGACGTTCTCCACATCGTACAGCGATTCGCCCTTCAGGAGTCCTGCCTCGCGCAGCAGCCCCTCCAGCTTCTCCGTGCCCCCTTCGGTGAAGGTGGCGGTCCGCTGCTTCTCGTCGACCTCGTAATCCTCCCTGGCGAGCTGGAGGATGAACGCGTCGATCCGGTTGTAGAGCTCGGACCGGTCGTCCAGCGGGCCGGAAATGATCAGCGGCGTGCGAGCCTCGTCGATCAGGATCGAGTCCACCTCGTCGACGATGGCGTAATGATGGCCGCGCTGAACCATCTGCGACCGCTCGTACTTCATGTTGTCGCGCAGATAGTCGAAGCCGAGCTCGTTATTGGTGGCGTAGGTGACGTCGCACCGATAGGCCGCATGGCGCTGCTCGTCGGTGAGCCCATGCTTGATGACGCCGACGGTCAGACCGAGAAACTCGTAGATCTTGCCCATCCATGACGCATCGCGCTGGGCAAGATAATCGTTGACGGTGACGACATGCACGCCCGTGCCGGTCAGTGCGTTGAGGTAGACGGGCAGGGTCGCCACGAGGGTCTTGCCCTCGCCGGTGCGCATCTCGGCAATGCCGCCGCGATGCAGCACGATGCCGCCGATCAGCTGCACGTCGAAAGGGCGCAGGCCGAGCGTGCGTTTCGCCGCCTCGCGCACGACCGCGAATGCCGGCACCAGAAGGTCGTCGAGCGAAGCCCCCTGCGCCAGCTTCTCGCGGAATTCGCCGGTCTTCGCCCGCAGGGCCTCGTCCGGCAGTGCCGCCAGTTCGGGCTCCAGCTCGCCGATGGCCGCCACGGTCGGAGAGAAGGAGCGTATGCGCCGGTCATTCGCCGAGCCGAATAGCTTGCGTGCGAGGGCGCCTAAGCTGACCATGAATGACCCCTTCCGATACAGATCTTCCCGACAGGGCCGGCTACCTTCCGCATGGGTGTCGGGCCGGGATGCGTCGCCGCGTCCGGAATTGGGTTCTGGACGCGTGCCTGGAGGACAGATAAGAGGGGGTCTGTTTGATGTCAACTTCGCTGCGGTGAGGTCCGGAAGCCTTATTTGCAACGGATTGTGGGTAGACGATGCGGTTGGGCCGGTAATTTTCCGGCGATTGAGCACAGATTCGGAGAAACGAGATGCATGCAGTCCTCGTCCGCAGGCTAGCGGGCCCCCTACTTGGCGCCATGATGCTGGCGGTCCCCGGCCTCGCCCTGGCCGCAGACGAAGACGTGCTGGCCACGGTAGACGGCGTGGAAATCACCTCCGCCGAGCTCGACCTGATGCTGAACGATCTTTCCGGCCAGCTCGTCGGCCTTCCCGAGGAGCAGCGCCGCGCCGCCGCGCTGTCGTTCCTGATCGAGATCCGGCTCCTTGCCGCGGAGGCAGCCGAGGCGGGTCTTGCCGATACGCCGCAGTTCCAGCGCCGGATGGAGCTGCTGCGGCAGAGGACGCTGCACACGAGCTTCGTCGAAAAGGAAGTGGCATCCATGCTGACGGACGAGAAGCTGCGCGAGCGCTACGACCAGGAGCTGGCCAACACTCCGTCCTCGAACGAGGTGCGCGCACGTCACATCCTCGTGCGCACGCAGGAGGAAGCCGAAGCCATTATCGAGCAGCTCGATGCCGGCGCGGATTTCGCCGAGCTGGCCGTCGAGAAATCAACCGATCCCGGAAAGGGCGATGGCGGCGACCTCGGCTATTTCGGACCGGGGCAGATGGTCGAGCCCTTCGAGGAGGCCGCCTTTGCGCTGGAAGTCGGCGCCTATACGAAGGAGCCGGTGCAGACGCAGTTCGGCTGGCACGTGATCAAGGTGGAGGACAGGCGCGCGCAACAGCCGCCCGCCTTCGAGGATGTCAAGGAGCAGATCCGCTCGATCCTGTTCCGGGACGCCTACGGCTCGGTCGTCGAGAAGGCGCGCGCCGGGGCGAAGATCGAGATTCTCGACGAGGCCCTGGAGAAGGGCATGGAGGGACTCGGCCGCTGAGCCGGTCCCGGCAACTTCAAGCGATTTCAAGCCGTGTGACGGAGCCTGGAATGACGACGAAGCGCTCTCCGCTTGCGCCCGACACCTATCCCGAAATGCCCGTGATCGCGGGAGTGCGAATGGGTTCGGCGCAGGCGGGCATCAAGTATCGCGGCCGAACCGACGTCATGGTCATGCTTTTCGAGCCGGGCACGACGGTGGCAGGAGTGTTCACGCGCTCGCGTTGCCCCTCGGCGCCGGTGGATTTCTGCCGCGCCAATCTTGCTGGCGGCACGGCGCGCATGCTCGTGGTCAATTCCGGCAAGGCCAATGCCTTCACCGGAAGGCGCGGCAAGGCAGCCGTAGAGGAGACGGCGCGGGCCGCGGCAGGCCTGGCCGGCTGCGGGCCGGAACAGGTCTTCCTGGCCTCGACCGGGGTCATTGGCGAGCCGCTCGATGCATCGCGCATCACCGCGGTACTGGGCGATTGCGTGGCGGGCGCTCGTCCGGACCGCTGGCTGGAGGCAGCGCAGGCGATCATGACCACCGACACCTATCCGAAGCTCGCCAGCGCTGAGTGCGAGGTGGACGGAGTCCGGTGCCGGGTCTCCGGCATCGCCAAGGGCGCCGGCATGATCGCGCCCGACATGGCGACCATGCTGAGCTTCGTTGTCACGGATGCTCCGATCTCGGCGCAGCTACTGCAGGCAGAGCTCGCCCGGGCGGTGGAGCCCAGCTTCAATTCCATCACGGTCGACAGCGACACGTCCACCAGCGACACGCTGCTGGTCTTTGCCACCGGAAAGGCCGGGCTTGCCCGTCCGCTGACCGATCCGGCCGATGCGCGCATCCTGCCGTGGCGCGCGGCGCTGGAGCGGGTGCTTGGCGATCTTGCCCGCCAGGTCGTGTGCGACGGAGAGGGCGCCACCAAGGAGATCGAGATCACGGTACAGGGCGCAGTCTCGCCTCAGTCGGCGCGGCGCATCGCTTTCTCCATCGCCAATTCGCCCCTGGTCAAGACGGCCATCGCCGGCGAGGACGCCAATTGGGGCCGGGTGGTCATGGCGGTAGGCAAGGCCGGCGAGCCCGCGGACCGTGACCGTCTCGCCATCTGGTTCGGCGACATCCGTGTGGCGCATGCGGGGGAGCGCGATCCGGACTATTCGGAAGAGGCTGTCTCGGCCTATATGCGGAACAGCCGCATTGCCATCCGGGTCGATATCGGACTTGGAGACGCCAGCGCCACCGTCTGGACCTGCGACCTCACCAAGGAATATGTTGCCATCAACGGCGATTACCGGAGCTAGGCGCGATGTTGCCGGATCGGGAAAGCGCATTGAGGCTTTCGCTGGTGCGCCGCTTCGAGGCGGCGGGCTTTCGCGCCTGGCCGGCGGGCTCGGTTCGCTATGACGGAACCTGGGTGCTGCGCCTGACCGCCGGGCATCCGGCCAAGCGCCTGAATTCGGTCGCGATCCTCGACCCGGGCGACCTCTGCCGGATCGACGAGCGGATCGAGGCAGCCAGCCGCTGGTTCGAGGCGTTCGGCAGGCCCCTGACCTTCCGCATCTCGCCCCTCGCCGGCACCGCCCTTTCCGAGCATCTGGACGCACGGGGCTGGACGCGCTTCGGCGAGGTGCTGGTCATGTCGCTGGATCTGGAGAAGGTCGATTTCACCGATGTCATCGATCAGATTCCGATGAAGGATCTCAACCGCTTCATTTCGGCGATGATGCGGGTGCGCGATCATTCCGGCCTGATCCGGCCGGGCCTGTCGGAGGTCATCAGCTCCATCCGCGCCGAGCCCGGACTCTTCGTGCACGAATCCGGCGGCGTGCCGGTCGCCACCACCATCTGCGTTCATGACGGCGAGCTCGCCGGCCTGTTCGAAGTCGGAACCCAGGCCACCCTGCGGCGCAGGGGATTCGGCCGCGCCATCGTGCTCTCCGCCATCAAGTGGGCACGCATGCGCGGGGCGCGCGTGGCCTGGCTGCAGGTCGAGGCGGAGAATGAAGGGGCTTTGGCCCTGTATCGCCAGCTCGGCTTCGAGGAAGTATATCGCTATCACTACCGCAGACCGCCTGGGGCGGCGGTGTCGGCATGAAGCGCATCGTTCTCGTGGCCGCATGCGCGCTCGTCGACAGCGACCGCCGCGTGCTGCTGGCGCAGCGGCCCGAGGGCAAGCCCATGGCAGGGTTGTGGGAGTTCCCCGGCGGCAAGGTCGAGCCCGGCGAGTCCCCTGAAGAAACGGTGATCCGCGAGCTCGCCGAGGAACTCGGCGTCCACGCCAGGGCCGATTGCCTGGCACCGCTGAGCTTTGCCAGCCACGCCTATCCGGACTTCCATCTCGTGATGCCGCTGTTCGTCTGCCGGCGCTATGAGGGAACCCCGGAGGCACGGGAAGGCCAGAGACTGCGCTGGGTTCGCCCGGCGCAGATGCGCGAGCTGCCCATGCCGCCCGCCGACCTGCCGCTTGTCCCGGTGCTGATGGATCTGCTCTAGGGCATGATCCCGTCCGGTCTGCGCGGCATCAATGTCCGGATCCTTGCCTGAGCAGGATCCGGAGGGATCTTGCCTCCGCGATCGTGCTCAGGTTCCGTTCACGTTTCCGCCTCCGGGTTACCCGGGCGCGGACGGTTTTCCGCCACGATCCGCAGGGCGATCAGACCCGCCGCGGGCAGCGCCAGCGACGACAGCACCGCGCGTGGATGGCGCAGCAGCGAGGGCAGGGCGGCCAACGCAGCCGCCACGGCGATGCCACGCAGTTCCGGCCCCCGTTCCGCCTGGCGGCGGCGTCTGGCGCGGTCGGCGGCGATCCGGTTGGCCAGCAGGCACGCGAGGCCGATGACGACGAACGCGGCCCCGAACCCGGTGGCGGCCTCGAGATTGCCGAATTGTCGCGCGGCGAGGATGTACCCGGCCCCGATCAGGAAGCCGATGCCGATCGCCAGCATGACGCCGGCAAAGGCGAGGAGGATGGCCGCGCGTCGGGCGCGGCCTGCGATCTGCAGCGCCTCGCCCGTCAATGCGGCCCCGAGCAGGCCTCTCAGCATGGGCCTAGCGCCGGAGCATCTGGGCCAGGATGAAACCGATGCCCGCGGCAATCGCCAGCGAGGTCATCGGCTTTTCCCGAATATGTTTCGCCACTTCCTGCTCGAGATCGCTGGCGCCATGGCGCAGTCGTTCATATGCCTCGCCGCCGGTCGCCTTGAGCGCCTCGACGCCCTCCGACGCGACATTGCGGGCGGCGCTGGCGGAGCGTCGGGCCGACCTCTCGATCTCCGACCGCAGCCGGGCGAGCTCATCCTTGAGCACCTGGACCTGCCGGGCAAGATCGGTCGCATTGCCGCTGCCTGTAGCTGTGAACTGACCGGCGTCGGCGGGGCTTTCCTTGGGCGTAACGGCCATGCTGCGCACTCCTCTGTGTGGAACCATGTTCTGGAAACGGACGGCTTCACAACGCGGCGGCGGCAACAAGGTTCCGGCAGTCCGCGTCTTGCGCGAGCAGAGTTTCGCGTCGACAATGCCCGCGCCGGGATGAATCGGACAGCACGGGAGAGCAGACGCATGGCGCCAGACTCCGGGCCCTTGGAGCGACGTCGTACCGGCAGGCTCGCCGGCGCGGAGAGACGGCCGTGAGCGGACTCCTGGCGCTGCTGGACGATGTCGCGGCGATTGCCAAGGTGGCGGCGGCCACGGTGGACGATGTGGTTGGCCAGGCGGCAAAGGCCGGCGCCAAGGCAGCCGGCGCCGTCATCGACGATGCGGCGGTCACGCCGCGCTATGTCCACGGATTCGATGCGTCGCGCGAACTGCCCATCATCTGGCGGATCGCCAAGGGATCGTTGAAGAACAAGCTCCTCTATCTCCTGCCGGTGGCCATGCTGCTGGCCCTGTTCGCGCCCTGGGCGATCTATCCCCTGCTGATGATCGGCGGCGCCTATCTTTGCTATGAAGGGGCGGAGAAATTGCTGCATGCGCTGATGCCCACGCACCATGCCGCCGACAATCCCGGCACCGGCGATCCGGCCCATCTCGAGGAAGAGAAGGCCGCCGGAGCGATCAAGACCGACTTCATCCTGTCGGCCGAGATCATGACCATCGCGCTTGCTTCCATTCCTCCCGGGAGCCTGTGGATGCAGGCCGCAACCCTGGCGGTGGTCGGAATCGGCATCACGGCGCTGGTCTATGGCGGCGTCGCGCTGATCGTGAAGGCTGACGATGTCGGGCTGCACCTTGCCCGCAATGGCTGGCTGCGCCTGACCCGCGCCGCCGGCATCGGCATCGTCAAGGCAATGCCGGTGGTGATGCATGTCCTGTCGACCGTGGGAACCGCCGCCATGCTGTGGGTAGGCGGCGCCATCGTCATTCACGGCCTCGAAGTGCTGGGATTGTCCTGGCCCGCCCACCTGATCGAGGAACTCGCGCATGTCGCCGGGCAGATGGTTCCTGCTGCCGAGGGCGCGATTGCCTGGCTTGCTTCGGCCGGCATGAGCGGCATGCTCGGGCTGGCGCTCGGGGGCCTGCTGCTGCCTGTCGGCAACTACCTGATCGTTCCGGCATGGACCCGGATCGCCCGGTCCATTGGCCGTTAACGTTTAATTTGTCTTGTTTCTGCAATGCTCACTCCCGGAAACCGTTCAAGTGCTGGGAAGGGATGGAGCATGAGCGTGTGCGTGGCAGCGTTCCCGTTACATCGGCGTCGCAATCTGGTGGAGGAGGTCAGCCGGGGGCTCTCGCAATACCAGCGGGACGAGGCGGCGTCCTACTGGCGCGGCACGGCAAAGGAGCTTCTGCGCCAGCTCGTGGCAACCGGGATCTCGCTGGAGACGGCGCAACAGGAAGTGCGTCAGCTGCTTTATGCCGCGCTCGACGAGATGCAGCGCCAGCATTCGAAACTGCACGCCTGACGTTCCCCGGGCTTCCAGTTCGTTCGGCGGCATCTGCCGCCGCCTGCGAAGGCAGCAGGGAAAGGCAGGTACGGATGCTTGCGGCATATTATTCGAGGAATGGCGGCGCTCGTGAGGTGCTGAGCATTGGAGACCTGCCGCCGCCGGCGGCCGGGCCGGGCGAGGTGCTGGTGCGCATCTCGGCTTCCGGCGTGAACCCGATCGACCTGAAGTGGCGCTCCGGGCTGAAGCCGGTGCCGGAGAATGCAAGGAGGATCCCGCATTTCGATGGCGCCGGGCAGATCGTGGCGGTGGGCGAAGGCGTCTCTCCGGCGAGGATCGGCGAGCGGGTCTGGGTCCATGAGGCGCTGTGGCAAGGAGACTCCGGCACGGCCGCCCGGTTCTGCGCCGTTCCTTCCGGACAGGCAATCGCCCTGGCGGACCATGTCGATTTCACGGCCGGAGCCTGCCTCGGCATTCCGGCCCTGACCGCGCATCGGTGCGTGTTCGCAGACGGGCCGGTCGCCGGGCAGCGCATTCTGGTGACTGGCGGAGCCGGCGCCGTGGGCAATGCGGCCATACAGATCGCCCGCCTCGGCGGGGCGGAAGTCATCGCGACCGTGAGCGGCGACAGGAAGGCCGAGGCCGCCTTGCAGGCCGGGGCGGGACTGGTCGTGAACTACAAGACGGAAAATGCAGTCGAGAAGATCCTGTCACAGGGCGGCAAGGTCGACCGCATCATCGAGGTTGCACTGGGCGAAAACTTCCGGCAGTCGATCGAACTCATCAAGGACAACGGCGTGATCGCCGCATACGCCTCCGACAGGATGCCCGAGCCGACCCTTCCTTTCAGGACCCTGCTCTACAAGAATGTTTCCGTCAGGCATGTGCTCGTCTTCGGAATGCCGCGCGAGGCCAAACAGCATGCGATTTCCGATCTTGGAAACTGGCTGCAGGCGAAGAGCTTTCATCCGCTGATCGGGGGTACCTTCCCCCTGGAGCAGATCGCGGAGGCACATGACCAAGCGGAGCGCGGCCAGCTGATCGGGCAGGCGGTGGTGACCATCCCCGACTGACGGCGGCGCAGTTGTCACACGCCGCGTCGAAGTTGTTCAGCCGTCCTGATCCCTGCAATACCGGGAAGGCAGCCTGGCGAGCAAGCATCGGGGTGCTGGAACGCGATAAACCCTGGCCATTCCACTGACGCCAATGTATAGATCGAAGTGGAAACAGGCAGGCAGCCAGGCGCCGGGCTCCATCTGCAGGCGCGCCTCGGCAAGCAGAAAAGACCGACGCTGACACAGGTCAGCGCCGGCGCTTTCTGGATCGTATGCAATCCTGCCTGACCGGACCTCGCGACCCGGGCGGGTCGGGGACGCACCGGAGGTGGTCCGGCTCAACAGGTCCGTGGGCGGGGGGCTTGGGGTTTACGGAGCCATGCTGAACCGAACCGTCTCAGGCAACACGCAGATGGTCGACTCCGAATGCGGCGTGAAGGGGGGCGGAAAGGGGCAGCTTTGTGGCAGCGCATCACCAATTCCGACAAAGCATTTCCGGATGTGATAAGAAGCTAACAGAAGGGCAGCCGGGAACAGATCCGTTACTTGCCCGAAACCTTGCGCCAGCGCAAAGCTTCCGGTTCCAGGCGTACGCTAGGGGAGGAAATGCGGGATTCCGACTGGGTGGGGCCGGTTTCCCGAAATGTGCGCGAATTGCCGGAGCTGTGTCATGAGCATTGCCCTGAGATCCGTGGGATGGCGAGAGCCTGCGCTGCAATGCGTGCTTTGTGACGCGCGCCGCAAGGGAATCTGCGGCGCGCTGGATGACGATCAACTGGCGACGTTCGACCGCGTTTCGCACCGGGTTGTCCTCGAATCCGGGGCGGAACTGGTGGGCGATGCGGAGCGATTCGATCATTTCGCCATCCTGCTTTCAGGTGTGGTGAAACTGACCAAGACCCTGTCGGACGGGCGCCAGCAGATTGTCGGCCTGCAGTTCGCGCCGGATTTTCTCGGCCGGCCCTTCCGCTCCGAGAGCAATCTGAATGCCGAAGCTGCTACCGGGATTTCCGTATGCATCGTACCGAAGCCGGCCTTCGAGCGCATGATGCTGGAGTCGCCGGAACTGGAGCGGCGGCTTTACCGGCAGGCGCTGGACGAACTCGACCAGGCGCGGGACTGGATGGTGGCGCTCGGCCGAAAGACCGCCAGCGAAAAGATCGCCTCGTTCCTGCTCATGATTGCCCGGTGCGTCCAGCCCGCAGCCGGCCAGGCCAGTACCAGCTTCGACCTGCCGCTGACGCGGGCGGATATTGCCGATTTTCTCGGCCTGACCATCGAGACGGTCAGCCGCCAGCTCACGCGCCTTCGCAGGGACAAGATCATCGCCATGACCGGCACGCGCCGCATCACCGTGCCGAACCTCGCCCGGCTGGAGGCGCGGGCAGGGAACTGACCGGCCTGGACTTGAGGGATCCTCGCCGGCGCGGGATGGAGCAGGACCTAGGAAGCCCGGCGTTCGCCGCGCGCTATCTCGAGGCCGAGCGACAGCAGGGTGCGATGCACCGTTGCGGCGGCAAGCGCGCCTCCGCTCCGGCTGGCGAGCGTTGCCTGCCGGACCCGTGCGAGCATGCGCGTCAGGCTGGCGCCGTCGAGCGCTGCCAGCGCCGCAGCCACCTGGTTCCGGCGGCTGAAGAATATGGGAGGCCGGGCGGCGGCGACGGCGTCGCGCGGCGACACTCCCGCATGTTCCACCTTGTGGCGGAGAAGTTGCAGCATCTGCAGCTGCCGCGACAGCGAGGCGAGGATCGCCTGCGGCTGGACTCCGGAAGCCACCGCTCTTGCATAGGCGCGATCGAACCCGGCCAGCTGTCCGGCGAGCACGAGGTCGCAGATCCCGTCCAGCGAAAGCGAGGAAATGTCGCCTGCCGAAGCCAGCACATCCTCGACGTCGATCCGTTCCTGCCCGTGACAGTAGAGCAGCAGCTTCTCGATCTCGGCGCGGGCGGCGAGCCGGTCGCCGCTGATCATGGTCCTGAGCGCCTGGCGCGCGGCAAGCGTCATGTCCTGCGCGGCCGCCGACAGCGCCTCGTCGAGCAGCCGGTCGAGCGCGCGCACATCGTCATCGTAGCAAGGCAGGGCCATTGCAGCCGGAGAATCCTCGAATGCCTTGCGCAAGGGGGCGCCCTTCTTCAGGTCGCCGGCCTCGGCAAGCAGAAAGGACTGTTCGGGCAAGGTCGAAGCAAGGGTTTCCAGCGCCGCGGCGACCTCCTTGCCGGCGCCGCCGGCATCGCGGATCCAGACCAGCCGGTTGCCGCCGAACATCGGGACAGACAGAAGTTCGTCGATCAGCCTGCCGGGATCGCCGGCGATTGCGCCAGGCTCGAGCCGTATGACCGCGAAGGGATCGTCCGGGGCGATCCCGGTCGACCGCGCATATCTTGCTGCCTGCTCGGCGACCAGTCCGCGATGCGGGCCATAGACCAGGACCATGCGGATGGCGGGATCGGGCCTCTCCAGCCAGCGGTCGACCTCATGGGCCTTGATCTGTGCCATCAGCGGGCGGGCCGGGTGGCCTATTGCAGCAGGGCGCTCTGCGCCTTCGGCTCGAGCCCGAGAAGGGCGGCGATGTCGGGCTTGGTGCGGACAATGCCCTCGATCGTGTACTTGCCCAGCACCGCGAAAAATGCGCCCAGGGCCTCGCGCAGCGCAGCATTGAGCGAGCAATTGTCGATCAGCGGGCAATCCGAATGCTGCGAATCGAAGCATTCCGCCATGGAGAAGCTCTCCTCCGTCGCCAGGACAACGTCGAGCAGGGTGATCTCCGCTGCAGGACGCGCCAGCTTGATGCCGCCATTGCGGCCGCGCACGGTCTCGACGATGCCCGCATTCACGAGCGGCTGCAGGATCTTGAACAGAAACAGCTCCGAGACGGAATAGGCGCGGGCGATGTCCGGCACCCGGCTGAGCTCGTCCCCGCTCGCGGCGCAGTACATCAGCATGCGGATTGCATAGTTGGTCTGGCGGGTGAGTCTCATCGGCTTCTCCTTGCGGCCCCGGAGCCGGCTTAGAATTTTTCTAAGGTATATGAGTGCGATTGTCCACTTTCTTTTCCCCAACCGCCTTGGTATAGCGATAAGATGACTTTTTCAGTCATATTTCAGACGAAAGGCAGGCAAAGATGCGCATATCCCTTCGCACGTTCCTGGGCGGCCTCGCTGTCGCCTCCTTCGCAACCGCGGCGCTGGCCGACGGGGAGGTCAACATCTATTCCTACCGGCAGCCGCAACTGATCGAGCCGCTGCTGGCGGACTTCACCGAAAAGACCGGCGTCAAGACCAACCTCCTGTTTCTCGACAAGGGGCTGGTGGAGAGAATCAGCGCCGAGGGCGAGAATTCGCCGGCCGACGTGATTCTCACCGTCGATATCGGCCGCCTGATGCAGGCGAAGGAGGCAGGCGTCACCGCACCCTTGCAGAGCGAGGTGATCGACGGTGCCATCCCGGCCGGGTTCCGGGATCCGCAAGGCCACTGGTTCGGTCTGACGACGCGCGGACGCGTGGTCTATGCCTCGAAGGAACGGGTTGAGCAGGACGCCATCACCTATGAGGAACTCGCCGATCCGAAGTGGAAAGGCAAGCTGTGCACCCGCAGCGGCCAGCATGACTACAACATCGCGCTGATTGCCTCCATGATCGCGCATCACGGCCCGGAAAAGGCCGAGGAATGGCTCATCGGTTTGCGCGACAATCTGGCGCGCAAGCCCGCGGGCGGCGACAGGGACCAGGCAAAGGCAATCTTTGCGGGCGAATGCGATGTCGCGCTCGGCAACAGCTACTATGTCGGCCTGATGATGACCAACGAGAAGGAGCCGGAGCAGAAGGACTGGGCGGCGGCGATCAAGGTGCTCTTCCCCAATGCGCAGGACCGCGGCACCCACGTCAACATTTCCGGCATGTCCCTGGCGAAGAACGCGCCGAACAGGGACAACGCCATTCGGCTGATGGAATATCTGGCAAGCCCCGCGGCGCAGGAAATCTACGCCGAGCAGGTCTACGAGTATCCGGTGACGCCGGGTGCGCGCCCGTCCGCAATCGTCGCCTCCTTCGGGACGCTGAAGCCCGATTCGCTGCCGCTGGCGGAGATCGCGCGTCTGCGTGGCGATGCCTCGATCCTGGTCGACAAGGTCGCCTATGACGACGGGCCGGCCAACTGACGGCTTGGCGCAAGGCATCGGTCCCCGGGCCCGGCCCGGGGACAACGCCGCCAGGAAGGCCCGGGCGGCGGGGCGGCGAAGGATCTGCAACCGGCGGCCGGGAGATCCGCCGGGTTTTTCCCGTTGCAATCGCAAATCGCAGGAACAATAATTGTTTCAATCGGCAGCATTTGCGGATTCGCGCCCGTGACTGGACTTCCAGGCCTGACCGTGCGGCTGCTTGGCCGCCCCGAGGTCACTTCGGTTCCCGCAGGAAAATTCCCCGCCAAGGGGCTGATGCTGCTTGCGCTCGTCCTCAGCGCGTCCGGCCAGAGCATTACGAGGGTGGAAGCAGCGAACCTGCTCTGGGACGGGAGGCGCGATGGAGATGCGCTGACCAATCTTCGCCAGCTGCTCTCGCGGCTGCGCAAGCTTGCGCCGGATACGGGCGAGCTGGTCACCAGCACACCGGCAGCGATCGAGCTCGGCAAGGATGCCGCTCGCATCGACCTGTATCATTTCCTCGGCCTGTCGGAGAAGCTGCCGGATTCTTCCGCCTATCTGCTGCTCTACCGCGATGAACTGCTTGCCGGGATCGAGGAGCCGACCTCCGCCTTTTCCGAATGGCTGCTCGGCCAGCGCGCCGCCCTGCGCAACCGCTATTTCCGCGAGGTCGAGACCACGCTCTACGAGCTGACCCGCTATGGCAGGGCCGCGCCGGAAGATCTCGCGCGTCTTTGCGAGCGGGTGCTGGCCCTCGAGCCGGAGCGCGAGTCCAGCTATTCGATTTTCATCGAGGCCTATGGCCGCAACGGCATGTTCGTCGAGGCCCGCCAGCTCTACGCGGCGCTG
>CAYLSN010000017.1:13796-21889 GCA_964386015.1 uncultured Rhizobiaceae bacterium
TGTTCGTCGTCAACGAGGGCCTCGGCGCCCCGATCTACGCGGCGCTGCAGCAGATGACGCGGCGCGTCTACGGCAGCGAGCCGAGCGCGGAGACCCAGGCGGTGGCCCGCCGGGTACTGTCCGCCGCGCATGAGTTCACCGATCTCGGCACCGCGCCACAGGAGCAGGCGCCGTCGCGTTCCGGCAAGCCGAGAGTGGCACTGTTTCCGGTTTCCGATCCTGCCAGGCTTGCCGACAGCGCGCTGATCGCCGCCCTGATCGAGGACATCGCCAATGATCTCGCGCGCTATCGCACCTTCAACGTGCTGGCGCCGCATTCCTCGCACTCGGTCCTGCATCATTCCGGCATGCCGGAGGACAACAGCGTCCTGCAGGCCGACTACACCGTCAGCGGATTCGTCAAGCCCGGCAAGGAGCCGGCGCTGGCCATCCGGATGACGGACTGCCGGGAGGGAAGCGTCGTCTGGGCGGCGGAGTACGATGTCAGCGCCCCGCAATTGATCCGGACCTTTCGCGCGCTGTCCGCGCAGATCTCGAGCAGTCTTGCGGCCGAGCTCGAACGCGAGATGCTGGGCGGCAAGCGCATTTCCGCCGAGGGCGAGGCTTATCGGCTCTATCTGCAGGGGCTGAACCTCCTCCATGACTGCACCTTGCCGGGCCTGCGCCGGGCGCGCCAGATCTTCCGGCGGGCGACGCGGGCGGACCCGGAATTCGCGCTGCCCTTCGGCCGGATCGCGCAGACCTTCTATCTCGAATGGCTCATTCGCGGCGGGAACGATCCTGAACTCCTGCTGAAGGCGAGGCAGTTCGCCCGCCGCGCAATGGTGCTCGACTCCGGCGCCTCGATCGGCTTCTGGATCAGCGCGATCGTCGACCTGTACCAGCGCCGGTTCGACGAGGCGGCCGAGCAGTTTGCCGAGGCGGAGGCGCTGAGCCCGAACAGCGCGGATCTCCTGGTCGAGCATGCCGATGCGCTCGGCCATCTCGGCGAGGCGGAACTTGGCTGGCAGAAGTTCGAACGGGCCATCGAACTCAATCCCATGCCGCCCGATCACTACTGGTGGGCCGGGGCGAGCATCGCCTTCTGCAACGAGCGCTATGACACGGCCATTGATCTTTGCAACAGGATGAAGAATACAGAACCGGCAGTCCGTCTCCTGGCGGCAAGCCATGCATTGCTCGGACAGGAGGCGGAGGCGCGTGCCTACGGACGCAAGATCAAGGAAATGTATCCATCCCAGCCGGCGGGGGAAATCATAAAAATGGCTCCAACGCGGGTCGAAAAAGTCGGCGAACTTTTCTTGAAGGGGCTTAGGATTGCCGGGTTGTGATATCCGGCGAGCAACTGAACGCTTCCAAAGGAGCTTGCATAGATGTCAGGTCACTGTGTCGACGGAATTGTCCTGAGTCAGGAGAATTCAAGAAAGGTCATCCACATCCCGCTGGAGCAGATCGAGGCGCTCGCCGCCGAGACCGGCCGTTCCGCCGAGGAGATCGCCGCCGAACTTCAGGAAGTGGTTCGCAGCGGCGCGATGGGCGAAGGCTGGGATGTGTCCCGCTTCTACAACATGCCCGCAGAAGCTGCGGCGGAATGCGCGGATGAGGGCTGGGATGTCTCCCGCTTCTACAGCATGCCGGCGGACACGTCGCGTTTCTACAGCATGCCCGCCGATGTTTCCCGCTTCTACAACATGCCCGTAAAGGCATCCGACGAAGGCTGGGATGTGTCCCGCTTCTACAGCATGCCGGCCGATACGTCGCGCTTCTACAGCATGCCCGCCGATGTTTCGCGCTTCTTCTCCATGCCGGAGGGTGGTTCGGTCCACTGATCGCGTGCTCCGCGCCGGCTTGCCGGCGCACTGGCCAGGCGGGGGGCCTGCCTGGCTGGTCCATAGGTGAAGTGGGCCCTGTGGGCGATTTGACGCGCCCCCCTTGCATTTCCCGAATAGTATTCCAGTCTGACGGCTTCTCGTTCGTGTTGTCACACGGGAGACCGCATGATTCTGTCTGCATTACCGCAGCGATTCCCTTCGCCCGGCCCGAAATTCTTTCGTGATGGCAGGGCCGATCCCGCCTTCCTGGCGGAGTTCGGCATTACGCGTGTCGGAGACCTGACCGGGCTCGATCGGGTCGGCATCCCGGTCTGGTTCGCCGCCAGGCCGAATTCGCGCGGGCTTTCCGTTTCGCAGGGCAAGGGCATGACCCATGAGCAGGCGCGGATCTCGGCGGTCATGGAATGCATCGAGGGAGCCATCGCCGAACAGACGGCGCCGCTGATCGAGCGCAATGCCTCGATCCGGGAAATGCGGCAATCGGGCCAGCGGATCGTGCCGCTCTCCCGCATGCAGAGATGCAGAGGCAGACAGATCGACGAGGAGCGGACGCGAAGCTGGGTGCGCGGCATGTCCCTGCGGACAGGCGAAGGGGTCTTTGCCCCCTATGAGCTGGTCGGGCTGGACATGCGGTCCGACTCGTCCTGGGATCATACGACTTTTCTCATGTCGACCATCGGCCTTGCCGCAGGGGCGAGCATCGAGCATGCGGCGGTGCACGCCGTCTGCGAACTGATCGAGAACGACGCGACGACGATGGTCGACCTGGTCGGTGTCGGCGCCAGCGGCTCCCGCGAGGTCGACTGCTCCTCGAGCCGCCATGCCGGACTGGTGCAGGCCGTCGAGGCGGTGCGCAATGCCGGCATGAATATCCGCTTTCTCGAGGTCACCGGGGTGGTTCCCGTACCGGTGATCGGCTGCTTTGTCGAAAGCCCGTTCCACTCGGCGCGCAAGGCGGCGGTCGGCATCGCCGCGGGCTTTGCCTGCCGGCCCTTCGGGGCCGATGCGGCCCTGGCGGCGCTGCTGGAAGCGGTGCAGTCCCGCCTGACCAAGATTGCCGGCTCGCGCGAGGATCTGGTGGAGGCGAGCTACCGCATCGGGCGGACTGCCCTGCCTGCGACCCGCGGCGCGCCGGTCCCGGTCGATTCAATGGTCATGGAGGGCGCGCAAGGGTTGCAGGGCGACCATCGCCGCATGCTTGCCGCACTGGCGGACCAGCTCTCCCGTCATTCCGCCGCAGAGGACGTCTACCTGTTTCCGCTGACGCCGGCAGATGCCGAATTTGTCGTCCTGCGCGCCCTGATTCCGGACCTGGAGACGGTGGTCAGCGAAGGCGTCATCAAGCTCGGCAATCACGCCCTGCGCCGATTGCTGGCGCTGAAGGGAAGCCGGGAATGAAGCGGATCGTCTTTGCCGGCCCGAGCCTGCCGCCCGGCAAGGGGCCCGAAGGCATCGAGATCAGGGCGCCGGCGCGCAAGGGCGATCTCCTGATCGCGGCGCGCGATGGGGCGGCGATCATCGGGCTCGTCGACGGTTTCTTCGAAACCGCGCCCTCGGTCTGGCACAAGGAGATCCTGTTCTGCATCAGCCGCGGCATTGTCGTGGCGGGGGCCGCCAGCATGGGGGCGCTGCGCGCCGCCGAATGCGCGGCGTTCGGCATGATCGGAATTGGCCGCATCTTCCGCGAATATCACGACGGGACGCGGACAGCGGATGCCGATGTCGCCGTGCTGCACGCGCCGGCGGAACTCGGACATGCGGCGTTGTCGCTGGCGCTGGTCGATGCGGAAGTCACCGTCGAGCGGATGCTCGCGGCGGGGGCGATCTCCGATGCCGAGGCCGCCGCAGTGCTGCAGGCGGCGCGCGAGCTGCATTTCAAGGACCGCAGCTGGGACAGCATCCTCGCCGCGCTGAAGGGGCCGGCAATGCTGGCGGACAGGCTTCGCGAGCTTCTGCCCGGGTTTCGTGCCGATCAGAAACGCGACGACTGCCAGGAGTTGCTGCAGTTCGTGCGCGACCATCCGCTCCGCCCGTTGCCGCCGCGTTTCGAGCTGCAACGGTCCGCCTTCCTCACGGAACTCCTTCGTGCGCTGGAGCGGCCTGCAACGGAAACCCGCTGAAACTTTGTCCTTCCGCAATGCAGCTGCGCCCTTCCCTGCCTATCTGGGGCACGTAGCAGAGCGAAAAGAGATGAGAAGGACGAGAAAGATGAAAAAGCTGGTCATGGCCGCCCTGACGGCGGTTCTGCTGGCAGGCGGTGCTGCCTACGGCGCGGAGCACGAAGTGAAGATGCTGAACAAGGGCGAGGCGGGCGCAATGGTCTTCGAGCCTGCCTTCATCCGCGCCGAGCCGGGCGACACGATCCGGTTCGTTCCGACCGACAAGAGTCACAATGCCGAAACGGTGAAGGGCATGGTGCCCGAGGGCGCCGAAGGCTTCAAGGGCAAGATCAACCAGGAGATCACCTTCACGGTGGAGCATGAGGGCCTGTACGGGATCCGGTGCACGCCGCATTACGGCATGGGCATGGTCGCCCTCATTGCCGTCGGCGAGCCGGTCAATGCCGAGGAAGCCCGGGCCGTGAAGCATCCCGGAAAGGCCAAGAAGGTCTTCGCCGAGCTTCTCGAACAGGCGCTGGCCGAGTAGTCCGGCCCTCGAGGATTCCAGGTCATGGCGCCCCGTCGCGGGCGCCTTTCCATGCCTCCATTCTCGCGCATCGCCACGCATGCAGACGCTTGACGGGCGCGGTTTCTTCATGCGATAGAAGAAACCTAGTTTCCATATAGAAAACTATATGGATGGGCAGGAAGCGCGGCTCGTGCTGAGGGGAGCAAGGCGCGGCCGGCGCCCGCAGAGCCGGCCGGAAGCCGGCCTTGAAACCAGGATGGAGGAACCCGAAATGCCAGCATCCGCCGCTCATCGCCTTACCCGATTTCTACGCGCTGGCGTGGCCGCCGCCGCGATGGCCGTTACCGCGATTGCCGCCGGCACGGGCGGAGCTCACGCCTTCCAGTCGGAAGGCACGGTGCGCATCGGTTCGATCGAGGCCCAGACCGGCGTGCCTGCGCCATACGGCATCCAGGCTCTGATCGGGTCGCAGATCGCGATCGACGAGATCAACGCCGCAGGCGGGGTTACCGTCGACGGACAGCAGGTCAGGCTTGCCCTGACGCCGGATCCCAATGGCTACGATCCGGGCGGCGATTCGGCGACGACCATCGCGCTGATCAACAAGCTCGTCGCGGACGACCAGGTGCTGGTGATCAAGGGCACCTCCCGCTCCGACAATACCGAGGCGGCCTTCAACTATCTCAACGAGCTGGACAAGCGCGGCTCCGGCGTGGTCCTGATCACGCCGTCGTCGGCGGCGCCGGGTCTCGGCGCCATCTCGCCCTGGGGCTTCCGCAACGCCTTCGTCGAGGCCCAGGCCATCGCCCGCGCCGCAGCCGCGTTGAAAGAGCTCGGCTATTCGACGGCCGGCATCTATGTCGCCAAGGACAATGCCTACAATGCCGCGATTGCCAAGGGGCTGATGATCCCGGCGCTGGAGAATGCCGGTTTCGGGATGATCGTCTCGACGGAAGGCCTCGAGAAGGATACCGACTATTCCTCGCAGGTCGAGTCGCTGCGCCGGGCCGGTCCCGACGTGGTCGCGGTGTCGACCCCGGTCCTGCCGGGCGTCAACCTGATGAAGGAGGCGGCCCGCCGCGGCTTCCGCCCGAAGGCCTGGCTGGGGAACATCGGCAATATCGCTCCGGAAGTCCCGAAGCTTGGCGGCGCCGCGGTCGAACGCATGGTGGTCGGAAGCTCCTACTCGCCGGACGCGCCGGAAGTGCAGAAGCTGGCGGAGGAGTACCGCAATCGCACCGGCAACGAGATCAACATGTTCGGCGTCAACGGCTATGAGGCCATCTATCTGATCAAGGCCGCGATCGAAGCCTCCGGCATCAAGAACACGCCCGAGACGCTGCAGGAGGATCGTGCCAGGTTCCGCGATGCCCTGGCCAAGGTCCGCATCCAGAGCGTTTCCGGCGAAGAGGTCTCGTTCGACGAGAATGGCGATGCCGTCAAGAAGGGCTTCCTGCTCACCATCAGGGACGGCAAATATGTCGTCTGGGACGGCAAGGCCTTCGAATAGCCGCCTGCCAGTTCCATGCGTTTCGCGGAGTATGTGCTGAACGGGTTCCTCCTCGGAGGAACCTATTCTCTCGTGGCCATCGGCTTCACGATCATTTTCGGCGTACTGCATCGCCTCAACATCGCCCACGGCGCGACCATCATGGTGTCCGCCTTCGCCGGGGCGACCGTCACATTGCTGCTCGGCGGCGACAGCTATCCCGTGCTGCTGCTGTCCTTTGCCGCGGCCGTGCTGACCGGGGCGGCGACCGGATTCCTGATCGAGAGGCTGGTGTTCCGGCCGCTGCGCAACGCTTCCTACCTGGCGCCCTTCGTCGCGACGGTGGGCATCACGCTCATGCTGGAGGAGGCGATGCTGCATGCCTCCCGGCGCGTCCCGATCTTCTATCCCGAATACACGCCCTATCCGTCGCCGCTCGAGAATCTCGCCTTCTATGCCGGCGACATCTATGTGCGCGGCGTCTATGTCGTGATCTTCGTCATTTCCGTTGTCCTCATGCTTGCCCTGCACCTGTGGATCACGCGTTCCGACACGGGCCGCGCAATCCGGGTCGTGGAGGAAAATCCGACCGCCGCGCGGCTCCTCGGCATCAATGTCGAGCGCACCGAGACCATTGCCTTCGTCGTCGCCAGCGCCCTGGCGGGTGCGGCGGGCGCCCTCATCGGCGTCGCGCAGGGCACGATCAACCCGTTCCTCGGTGCCCCCCTGCTCCTGACCGGTTTCGTCGTCATCGTCATGGGCGGCCTCGGCAATCTCTACGGCGCGATGGTCGGCGGCATCGTCGTCGGCATCGTCGAGCTGGTGACGGCCAATCTTCTTTCCGCCACCTACAAGCAGGCCATTCTCTTCGCCGTCATGTTCCTGATCCTGCTCGTGCGTCCGCAGGGTCTGTTCGGCTCGACTGCCCAGCGTCCGGACTGACTGCCATGAGCTATATCGTCACCATCCTCACCGTCACCGGTCTCAACGCCATTCTGGCGCTGAGCGTCTATCTGACGCTGGCCACCGGGCAGTTCGCGCTGTCGCAGGTGGGGTTCTGGGCGATCGGCGCCTACGGCGCCGCCATGCTGACCAGCATGTATGGCTGGCCGCTCCTGCCGGCCCTGATCGTGCCCGCCGTCGCCTGCTTCTTCATCGGCCTGGCCCTGTCGTGGCCGTGCCTGCGCGTGCGCGGCATCTATCTCGCCCTTGCCACGCTCGGCTTCTCGGAGTGCGTGCGCATCTTCTTCCTCAACTTCACCTACCAGGTCGATGTCGGCGGCACCATGATCGGCCCCGACGGAGTTCTGGGCTTCCGCTACATCCGGGTGCTTACCGAGCCGTGGCATGTCTTCCTGACCCTCGGCTTCATCATGGTGCTGATGTTCGCGGTCGAACGCAGCCGCTACGGTCTGGCGCTGGCGGCGATCGAGGAGGATGAGACCGCGGCCTCGGCCTCGGGCATCGATCCGGTGGCGGCCAAGATGCTTGCCTTCGCGCTGGCGGCCGTGATTGCGGCGATTGGCGGCGGCCTCTATGCCAACTACATCTCCTTCATCACTTCCAACGATTTCAGTTTCCACCTGACCATGCTGGCGGTGCTGTTCGTCGGCGCGGGCGGCATCGGCACGCTGTTCGGCCCTGTCTTCGGCGCCGTGCTGCTGACGCTTCTGCCCGAATTCATTCGCCCGCTGCAGGAATACCGCATGGTCTTCTTCGGATTTCTCGTCACCGTCATCGTGCTGATGCGCCCGCGCGGCCTTATCGACGAGGCCACGATCCGCTGGGTGGCAGGCCTCTTCCGGCGCGGAGCCCGACGGGCATGACCGGCAATGTCCTGGAAGTCCGCGGCGCCGCCAAGCATTTCGGCGGGGTGATCGCGCTGAAGCATGTCGACCTCGTGCTCGAGGGTGGCGAGATCCTCGGACTGATCGGACCGAACGGATCCGGCAAGACAACGCTGGTCAACATGATTTCCGGCTTCCTCAAGCCGACGGCGGGCGAGTTCGTGGCCAGGGGACGCTCCATCGCCGGTCAGCCGCCGCACCGCATCGCCCGCGCCGGCCTTGCCCGGACCTTCCAGAATCTGCGGATCTTCCGGCGGCGCACCGTTGTGGAAAACGTCCTGATCGGACAGACGTCGC
>CAYLSN010000018.1:0-19808 GCA_964386015.1 uncultured Rhizobiaceae bacterium
GAGGTCGAAGAGGTCGTTCTGGATGCGCGCGAGCATGGCGTCGATCTCGGCATCGGCCGCCGCCGTGTGCAGGCGCGCCAGCCCTATGCAGGCATTGGCCTCGTCGACCGTGCCGTAGGCGCAGACGCGCAGGTCATGCTTCGGGCGGCGCTCGCCCGTCGACAGCGCCGTCGTCCCGTCGTCGCCGGTGCGCGTGTAGATCCGGTTCAGCACCACCATCTCAGAACCCTCCGAGCACGAACAGCGCGATCACCAGCAGCACGATCGCCACCGCCTGCATCGCCACGCGCGCCTGCATCAGCCGGTTGGAAGTATGCGGAGAGCCGCCGCGCGCGAGATTGACGAGGCCGCTGACCAGGATGACCACGACCGCGATCATGGCGATGAAGGCGAGGATGGCGAAGAGAGTCGACATGATTTCCCGTACTTTCGGTGTTGCAGCCGCCGGCCGGGAACGATCCGCGGCAGGATCCGGTTCTGCGGGAGGTCATAGTGCGGCGGAGAACGCGCCCGCGTCAATCGCCCGGCAATGCTTGCCAGCACCGCCGGATCCATTTCTACTGTCGGCAGCGAAAGGAAAGGGAGAATTCATGCGGCCCCTTCTTGCACGGGGAAAGTCGGTGCTCTTCGACGCCGTCGGTCATTTCAACAATGATGACGGATGGGCCATGGCGAGTCACCTTGCCATCAGCGCGCTCACCGCGCTGTTTCCCTTTCTCATCTTCGTCACCAATCTCGCCGGATTTCTCGGCGCCGGCGCGCTGTCCTCGGCGGCCGTCGAGCTGATCTTCGACACCTGGCCCGACCAGATTGCCGCGCCGATCGCCGAAGAGGTGCACAAGGTGCTCACCGGCCCGCGCAGCGGCTATCTCGCCTTCAGCCTGGCGGCGGCGGCCTTCTTTGCGTCCAACGGCGTCGAGGCGCTGCGCACCGCGCTCAACCGTGCCTATCGCGTCAGCGAGACCCGCAGCTTTCTCTTCCGCCGCCTGCAGAGCCTCGTCTTCATCCTGATCGCCACCCCCTGCTTCCTGGCGGTCAGCATCCTGATCGTGCTGGCGCCTCTGGTCGCGTCCTTTTCCGAGCGGCATGCCCCCTGGCTCGCCCACAATATCGATTCCAGCGCCGTCCTGCGCTATCTCGTCGCCGCCGCCGTCATCGTCGTCACCCTTTTCGCGGTGCATGTCTGGCTGCCGGACGGCAAGCGCACGCTGCGGCAGATCCTGCCCGGCATCGCCGTCACCCTGGGCGCCTGGGTGGCGGGCTCCTTCGCCTTCGCCTTCTATATCGAGCACTTCTCCGCCTACACCGCCACCTATGCCGGGCTTGCCTCGATCATGGCCGCGATCGTCTTCCTCTATCTGATGTCGCTGATCTTCATCCTGGGCGGAGAGATCAATGCGGCGGTGGCAGGGATGCGCGACGCCCGCGGCCGCTAGCCTCCCATATGCCGGCAGGGCGAAAAGGCCGCGCTCCGGTCTTCACTCCGTGGTTAGCAGAGCCTTACCGGCGCGTCAGGCGGCGACAGGGCCGCTTTCCCCGATCCCCCTGCGGATGCAGGCACTTCGGCCGTTAACGAAACGTCACCTTAACGCATTGTTTTTGTTTCATTTGCCCGGCGTTAATCACGCCGTTTAACGCCGGATTCAACCCTGTGCGGCATGCTTCGGGCATCAAACGGAGCGGCAAACAGCTCCGGAACGACAGGGAAAAGGACAGGGAACATGGCACAGATCAGACAGGAGGGCGCCACCACCCCGGACAGGGCCGCCGAAGCCGACATCCTGCTGCAGCTCGGCGTGATGTATGCGACCGGCAAGGACTGCGAGGTCGACCGCGTCGCGGCGCACAAATGGCTCAACATTGCCGCCATCCGCGGCTCGGAGCGCGCGGCGCGGCTGCGCAGCCGGCTCGCGGCGCGAATGACCAAGGCGGAGATCGCCCGGGCGCTGCGCGAGGCGCGCGAATGGATGACCCTTCACTAGATCAGGATGGGGAGGTCCCCGGATGACGGGGGGTGGGTAGGGACAGGCCCGGGCTTGCGCCGGCCGGCGGCCTGCGTCATCAATGTGCCGCACCCGGACCGGAGAGCCCATGAAGAAACTGGTACTTGTGCTCCTGCTTGCCTTCCCCGCCGCCGGCGCCCTCGCCGGGAGCGGCTGGGAGCCGCAGGAACGCATCGAATATTACGATGTCTGGGGCAGTACGGGTATCGAGCTGTATCAGTCGATCGGCCGGAACGGGCCGAAGCTCGGCAGCAAGCGCGTCATTGCCTATACGGATTTCAAGCTGCTGTGGAGCCGCGACTATCGCCGCCAGCCGGACAATTCCTGCCGGCTGACGCGCGCCAGTCCGAGCCTGACCATCACCTACCGCCTGCCGCGGGTGAAGGGCAAGCTGGCGCCGGATGTACGCCGGTCCTGGGAGCGCTTCGCCGCCGGCATCGAGGCGCATGAGCGCGTGCACGGCGAGATCATCCTCGACATGGTCCGGCAGATCGAAGCCTTCTCGACGGGCCTTTCCGTTCCGGACGACCCCAACTGCCGCAAGATCCGCCAGGTGCTGGAAAAGCAGCTGGGAGCGCTCTCGCAGGAGCAGCGGCGGCGAAGCCGCGAGTTCGACGGCATCGAGATGAGCGAGGGCGGCAATGTCCGGCAGCTTGTCCTGACGCTGGTCAACGGGCCGTGAGGCAGGTGGCCGTTAACCAGGCGGAAACCATGAGGGTGCGAGGCTACCTGGCCCCGAACCGGCCGCCGGCGGCCACCTTTTCGCCCCACTCTGCCGGTTCATGGCGGCAGCGGCGGGGGCCGCCCGGAGAATTGCCTATCGTGTCTGCCAGGATCGTGTCTGTCATGCCGGTGTTTCTGGCCCTTGCCGTTTCGGCCTGCACCACCCGATCCGGCCTGCTCGACGATTTCGCCGCGACCGTTGCCCCCTCGTTTTCCCATGGCGCCGACGATCGCGAATGCATGGCGCGCGCAATGTATTTCGAATCGCACCGCTCCAGCCGCGAGGGCATGATCGCCGTCGGCACGGTGGTGATGAACCGCGTCCAGTCCGACCAGTTCCCCGACACGGTGTGCGAAGTGGTGGCGCAGAAGGGGCAGTTCGCGCCCGGAATCATGTCGCGCCAGATGAGTTCCGCTGCCCTGCCCGACGTGATGGCGGCTGCCGACGCCGTGTTGAAGGGCGAACGCCACCCGAAGGTGGGCAAGGCGATGTACTTCCATCAGGCGGGGCTGAGCTTCCCGTACAGGAACATGCACTACGTGCTCGAGGCGGGCGGCAATGCCTTCTATCACCGGGTGAGCCGCGCCGAGCGCAAGCTCATGGAAATGGCGGAAGGCAGAAGCGAGGAATAGATCCCGGCGACCTTTCGCGGGCCGGTGCGGTTACTGCCGGCGAACCGTTTCCAGAAAAGTGCCGACATCCTCCTCGTCCTCCAGGCGCCACAGACGGGCGGCGAGCGCAGCCGGATCGAGCCACGGGGTGGCCCAGGCAGCGAGCTCGGCGAGCTTGTCCTCGAGATCGGCATCGGCCAGCGGCCGGTGCGGCCCGCCTCTGGCATGATCGACGCGGCGGACGATCGGCTCGCCGGAATCCGTCACGATGCGGATCTCGGCGGCGTCCACGGCGAAGGAATCGTCGGCGATCACCCTGACCCTGGCGCCAAGCTGGCGCACGGTCTCGTCCTGTACCACCGCGTCCTGATATTGCGGGATCCCGGCGGCGCCCGACAGCAGCGCGACGGCGACCGTGTGTCGGGCGCTGACCTGGGCCTCGCGACCGGTACGGACGGGGGGCCGGTCGGTCCGTTCCTTCAGCAGCGAATTGCCGCGCACCTCGATGCCGGCGATGCGGCCGGCAATGTCCGGCTGCTCCCGATACAGGCCGAGGCAGGCCTCCACCACCGGGTTGAGCACCACGCCGCACGGATACGGCTTGTAGGTATTGGTCAGGATCTCCCAGCTCTCGCCGAGGCCATCCGTCAGGCGGTCCAGCCGTGCGGCGTCCGCGGCGATGGCGAGAAAGCCGTAGCGCCCTTCGAGCGGGCATTCCGGCGCCGTCGCCCCCGCGGCCGCCAGCAGGGCAGCCAGCACGCCGTTCCGCGCCGAATTGCCGACGCCGACGCTCTTGGCGCTTGTCCCCAGCGCTTCGACCAGACCGGACGCCTGGGAGGCGGCGATGCCGAGCGCACGCAGGGTTGCGTCCGCATCGAGGCCGAGCAGCCGCGCCGAGGCGGCGGCAGCCCCGAAGACGCCGCAGCTCGACGTGATATGCCAGCCGCGGCGGTAATGGCCGGGCGAAACGGCATTTGCCAGCCGGCACTCGACCTCGACCCCGATCACCAGCGCCTGCAGCAGGGCAAGGCCGCTCACCCTGCGCAGCGCCGCGAGCGCCAGCAGCGCCGGTGCGACCGGCGCCGTCGGGTGGAGAATGGTCTCCGGATGGGTGTCGTCGAAATCGAACAGGTTGCCGGCCGCGGCATTGACCAGCGCGGCATTCAGCGGATCGAGCCTCTCCGCCCTGCCGATGACCGCTGCCCGGCCGCGTCCGGCGACCTGAGCCAGCAGCCGCGCGAGCCGGTCAATGTCGGGATCGGCGCTGGCGCCGAGAGCGCAGCCGAAAAAATTGACGAGCGAGCGCCTGGCTTCATGCAGCGCCGATGGCGCAATCCCCTCGCCCGGCCATCCGGCGGCAAAGGCGGCGAGCGCGCGCGACGGCGCTTCCTTTCCGGGTGGGCTCATTTGCCCGGCACCGCGGGAGGAACGTCGAGCCGCACGGCGATGGTGTCGAGCTCCTTCGATACTGCCGGATAGAGCCGCGTCACCAGCGGATCGTGCCCCGGCACGATATGGTCGGGCGAATCGGCGAGCCGCGCCAGGGTGCGAAAGCCCTCGAGCATGTCGGCGACATTGTGCACGACGGGAAACGGCATGCCGCTCTGCATGTTCGCGTAGAGATGCGTGGCATCGGAGGCCAGCACCACCCAGCCGCGGCGTGTCCAGACGCGCACTACCTGCAGCCCTGCCGTATGGCCGCCGATCCGGTGCAGGGTCATTCCCGGCAGCAGCTCCGACTCGCCGCGATGGAACTGCACCTTGTCGTCGTACAGGCGGCGGACAAAGCGGACCGTGTCCTCGACATCGTAGGCGGCGCGCAGATGCGCGTGGCACATGCATGGCCCGGTGGCGTGGCTTGCCTCCCGCTCCTGCAGGTGGAAGCAGGCCTGCGGGTAGTCATCGAGGCCGCCGGCATGGTCGTAGTGCAGATGCGTCAGGATGACGGTGCGGATGTCGGCGGGGCGCACGCCCAGCAGCGCCAGGCCCTCGGAAGGCCGGCGCAGGAGGGTCCGCCCGCGTTTCTCCGCCGCCTCCGGACCGAAGCCGGTATCGACCAGCACCGTCTCCTCGCCCCTGCGGGCCAGCCAGACGAAATAGTCGAGATTCGAGCCCCGGTCGTGCGGATCGGCGCCGATGAAATTGTCCGCCGCCATGCGACCCTCATGCACGGCATAGCGGATTGCGTACAGTTCGAACGGCTCTGGCGCGCGCATTTCGTCCTCCCCGATCCGAACTGTGTGTCAGACAATATGATTGACTGTCAAGAGTGAATGTATTAGCACTCGAAACACAGGAGGAAGGGGACCCGCCAATGCATGAACGACCAGAATTCACTTCTCCGCTGTTCCAGAAAGGCCTGAAGGTACGTCGCGAGGTGCTGGGGGAGGAGTATGTCAACAAGTCCCTGAACAATGCCGACGATTTCACCGCCGATTTCCAGAAGTTCGTCACCGAATGGTGCTGGGGCGAACTATGGAACCGGCCCGGCCTCGACCGCAAGACCCGTTCCATCCTGAACCTTGCCATGCTGACCGCGCTGAACCGGCCAAACGAGGTCCGGCTGCACTTGCGCGGCGCCCTGAACAATGGCGTCACCGCCGCCGAGATCAAGGAGATCATCCTGCAGGCGGCGGTCTATTGCGGTGTGCCGGCGGCGCTGGACACGCTGAAGATCGCCACCGAGATCCTGCGCGAACATCCACAGAAAACGAATGGCGGGCAATGAGCGTGCGGATCGGATTTGTCGGAATCGGCATGATGGGCTGGCCGATGGCCGCGGCGCTGGCGCGCGCCGGCCATGAAGTGTTCGCCCATGACACACGCACCGAGCGCCTGACGCAACTCGAGGCCGAGACGGGGTGCAGGGCGGCGCCGGCGCTGGCGGACCTCGCCGGCTGCGAGATGGTGATCACCATGCTGCCGGACAGCGCGGCCGTGGAGAGCGTGCTGTTCCAGGAAGGCGGCATCGCCTCGGTCCTGGCGCCCGGCGCCCTGGTCATCGACATGACCTCCGGAATACCGGCGATCACCCAGCGCCTCGCGGAACGGCTGGCGCAATCGGGCATCGGCATGATCGACGCGCCGGTTTCCGGCGGGGTGGCGCGGGCGCGCACCGCGGAACTTGCCATCATGGCGGGCGGCGAAGAGTCCCTGATCGACCGGGCGACGCCGGTTCTCGAAGCCATGGGCAAGGTCATGCGGGCCGGCGGCATCGGCTCCGGCCAGGCGATGAAGGCGCTGAACAATCTCGTTTCCGCGGGCGGCTTTCTCATCGGCGTCGAGGCGCTGCTGATGGGCAAGGCATTCGGCCTGTCGCCGGAAGCGATGGTCGACATCCTCAATGCCTCCACCGGCATGAACAACAGCACGCAGAAGAAGTTCAAGCAGTTCGTCCTGTCGGGGAAATACGATTCCGGCTTCTCGCTGCAACTCATGGTCAAGGATCTCTCGATCGCGCTCGACATCGGCAGGAAGGCGGGAATGGCCACGCCCTTTTCGGCCCTGTGCCGCGAAATGTGGGCCTCGGGGCTGGCCATGCTGGAGCCGGGCGCCGATCACACCGCCCTTGCCAGGGCCAGCGAGCAGATCGCGGGAGTAAAGCTTTCCGGCTGACGCGCCGCCAAAATCGGGTACATGCATGCAGACGCAGACAACTGAGATTCTCGCCGAATACCTGGTTTCCAGCCAGTTCGAGGACATTCCCGACAAGGTGGTGCATGAGGCGCGGCGGGCGCTGGTGAACATTCTGGGCTGCGCCCTCGGCGGTGCCGGCGAGGAAGCGGTCGAGATCGCGATCCGGGCCTTCTCCCCCTTCTTCGGCCCGGCCAGCGCGCGCATTCTCGGCCGGCGCGAACAGGCGGATCCGCTGCATGCGGCGCTGGTCAACGGCGTATCCTCCCATGTGCACGATTTCGACGACACCCTGCCGAAGAACTACATCCATGCCAGCTCGCCGGTCGCCTCGGCGCTGTTCGCCTACGCCTCGGCGAACGAGGTTTCCGGCCGCGACTTCGTCCATGCCTTCATCCTCGGCTTCGAGACGGCGTCGCGGGTCGGCAATGCAACCTATCCCGCCCATTACGCGGCCGGCTGGCACAGTACCGGCAGCTGCGGCATTTTCGGCGCGACGGCTGCCATCGGCAAGCTGATCGGGCTCGACAAGCAGCAGATGGTCTGGGCAATCGGCCTCGCCGCAACCCAGGCCGCCGGCATCCGCGAGATGTTCGGCGCCATGGGCAAGGCGCTCAATCCGGCCAAGGCGGCGCAGAACGGCTATGGCGCGGCGCTGATGTCAAGAGAAGGCTTTACCGGTGGCCGGCACGGGCTCGAAGGTCCGCGCGGCTTCGCCGCGGTCACCGCGGCCGAATTCGACCTGTCGAAGATCACCGGCGGGCTCGGCACGGAATTCGATCTGCTCGTCAATACCTACAAGCCGTTTCCTTGCGGCATCGTCAACCATCCGACCATCGATGCCTGCATCCAGATCGCGACGGAGAACGATCTCGATCCCGCCGACATCCAGTCGGTCGAGCTGGCGGTGGCGCCGCTGGTCATGGATCTGTGCGGCAAGCGCGACATCACCAAGGGGCTGGAGGGCAAGTTCTCCGTCGTCCACAATGCCGCGCTCGGACTTGTCCGGCGCCGGGCGCTGCTCGAAGACTATACCGATGCGGCAGTCATGGATCCCCAGGTCAGGCGGGTGCGGGAGGCGACCGTGCCGCATGCCGATCCGGCGGTGACGGAAGACGGGGTGCGTGTCGAGGTGCGCCTGCGCGACGGGCGCACGCTGACGAAGACCCTGGAGCATTCGCTCGGCAATCTGGAGCGGCCATTGTCGGATGCCCAGCTCGGCGAGAAGTTTCTCGGTCAGACGAAGCTGCCGGGAGCGCGGCAGCTGCTCGACCGCACATGGCAGATCGATTCCGAGGCGAGGATCGGCGATCTGATCGAGCTCACCGTGCCGCGCGGGTGAGCACCGCCATGGAGCGGACCCTCGCCGGAAAGGTGGCCCTGGTATCCGGCTCCAGTGCCGGACTCGGCCTTGCCATCGCCGAAGGGCTGGCCGCGGCGGGAAGTTCGATCGCATTGCACGGACTGGCCTTGCCGGCGGACATGGCACAGGCTTGTGCGACCCTGTCGCGGCGGCATGAGGTGCCGGTGCGATATTTTCACGCCGATCTGTCCCGCACCGCAGCCATCGACGACCTGACGGCCGCGATCGAGGCGGAACTCGGCGCGCCCGACATCCTGGTCAACAATGCGGCGGTGCGCCATACGGCGCCGATCGAGCGGTTCGGCCGCGACGCGTGGGAGGACAGCCTGGCGGTGAACCTGTCGGCGGCCTTTCACCTGACCAGATGGACATTGCCGGCGATGCGCCAGCGCGGCTGGGGCCGGATTCTCAACATTTCCTCCATCTACGGCCAGAGGGCGGTGCGCGACCGCGTCGGCTATGTCACGACCAAGACGGCGCTTCTCGGCTTTACCCGTGCCGTAGCGGCGGAGACGGCGGAGATTTCCGGCCTCACCTGCAACGCGATCTGTCCCGGCACGGTCGATACGCCGGCCATCCTCGACCGGATCGCTGTCATGGCCAGGGGACGCGGAACCGGCATTGCCGAGGCGCAGGCCGAATATCTCGGGACACGGCAGCCGACACGGCGTTTCGTGTCGCAGGAAAAGGTGGCGGCGCTGGCTGTCTTCCTGTGCAGCGACGCCGCCGACGACATTACCGGCGCGGCGCTGCCGATCGACGGCGCCTGGTCCGCGGTGTGAACGGGAGGAGAAGGCGGCATGGAACTGGGGTTCGTCGGACTGGGAAACATGGGTCAGCCCATGGCGGCGCGGCTCCTGCGCGCCGGTCACGGGCTGGCGGTGATCGACACGCGCGCCGAGGCGATGCGGCCGCTGCTGGAGGCGGGCGCAAGGGCGGCGGCCAGCCCGGCGGAGATCGGCGCCAGTTGCGATATCGTGTTTCTCTGCCTGCCGAAACCCGACATTGTCGCGGCGGTGGCGCCAGAAGTAGCGGGCGGCGGCCGGGCGAAGATCATTGTCGACCTTTCCACCACCGGTCCGCGCATCGAAACGGAACTGGGCAAGCGCCTGGCGCGGGAGGGAGTGCGGCTTCTCGACTGCCCCATCAGCGGCGGACCGCCCAAGGCGCGCGAGGGGACATTGTCGCTGATGGTTTCCGGCCATCCGGAGGCGGTGGCCGAAGTGCGTCCGCTGCTGGAGGTGTTCGGCACGGTGTTCGTCGTCGCCGATCAGCCCGGCGCCTCGCAGGTGCTCAAGCTGCTCAACAATGTGCTGTCCTTCACCGCGCTCGTTGCCTCGTCGGAAGTGCTGGCGCTCGGACGCAAGTCCGGTCTCGGCACCGAGGCGATGCTCGCCGTCATCAACGCATCGTCCGGCAGGAACAGCGCGACGATGGAGAAATTCCCGCGCAACATCGTCACGGGCGGCTATGATTTCGGCGGCGCGGTGATGATTGCCAAGAAGGACACGATGCTCTGCCTCGAGCATGCACGGTCCATGGGCGTGGAAATGCCCATTGCCGAGGCCGTCGCCGCCGCCGTCGCCCGGGTGATCGAGGTTTTCGGCCCCGACGCGGACATTACCAGCGTCGCGCGCTATGCCGCCGATCGCGCAGGGGTGGATTTTGCCGGGGGCGACTAGCGCCTGTTCGCTGCCCGCACGAACTCCGCCGCCACGGCCAGCAGCTCGCGCGTTGCCGCAAGGTAGCGGCCCCACCCCCAGAAACCGTGATAGAGCTCGGGAAACTCCAGCGACGTCACCGCCACGCCGGCCGCCTCGAGCCGCCGACCGAACTCGCGCCCCTCGCCTGCCAGCGGATCGCGCCCCGCAACCACCAGCAGGGTCGGCGGCATGCCGGTCAGATCTTCGGCAAGAAGCGGCGAGGCACGCGGGTCGAGCGCATCGTCGGGCCGGGCAAGATATTGCCCGGCGAACCAGCGCATCCGCGCCGCCGTGAGGGTCGGCGTGACTGCATGCTCTGCATAGGACGGCCCGTCGCAACGCAGATCCGTAACCGGATAGATCAGCACCTGCCCCCGCGCGCGGAAGGGGCCATGCGCGGCGAGGTGCATCGCCAGCACGGCGGCGAGATTGCCGCCGCTGCTTTCACCGGCGACGACGACACGGCCGGTATCGAAGCCGAACCGGTCCGCATTGCCGGCGATCCACCCGGCAAGCGCGACAGCATCGTCGACGGCGGCGGGAAACGGATGTTCGGGCGCCAGGCGGTAGTCCAGCGACACGACGCGCGCGGCGGTCTCCTGCGCCAGCACCCGGCATTGCGGATCGACCGATTCCAGGTCGCCCTGCACGAAACCGCCGCCATGAATGTAGACCAGCACCGACCCGTCCGGCCGGGAGGGCGTGTAGAGGCGCAGCCGGGCGCCGCTGCCGACGGGATGCTCCTCGACGGCGCAGTCGGGCGGATCGGCAATATTCATCGCCGCCTGCCGCTGCCGCGCCGCCTGCCGCATGGCCGCAATGCCGGCGGTAACCGGGTCGGCGCCGGGAATGGACGCCAGCCGCGCAAGGCAGGCCTCCAGCTCGGCAGGATCGACCCGCACGGTCCGGCCGGGCTGAGCCATCATCCGGCCTGACGGACAGCCGCCGGCAGGGAATCGGGAGAGAGTTCCTTGAGGCGCGGCAATACTTCCTTCGAGAACAGCTTCATGCTGTCGACCGTATCCTCATGACTGAGCCAGGCCCCCTGCCCCATCATCAGGAGATGGCCGAAGCCGCCGGAATAGGCATAGAAATCCTCGATCTGCCGGTAGACCATGTCCGGATCGCCGGCGAAGACGATGCCGGCATCGATCAGGTTCTCGACACTGAAATCATCCTTCGTGATCCGCTTGCCCGAGCGGGTGGTCACCGCATTGACAACGGTCTGATGCCCGGCGGCGCCCGCCGACTTCAGCGCCTTCACGTTCATGTCGTTCGAGGCGTATCCGGGCGGATTGACGAATTGCGGCGCGACGCGGCCGCTATTGCGGATATATTCGATGATCTGATCGGCGCGGCGGAACCCTTCCTCCTTCGTATGGCCGACGGCAACCAGCGCCAGGTAGGCGAACTGCTCGTCGCCATGCGGCTTGCCGGCGCCAGCGGCGGCCTCGCGGTAGGAATCGAAGAGGGGGCGCGTGCGCGAATATCCCGTGTTCAGCGTCGCCAGCACATAGCCCTTCTCGCCGATGGTGCGTGCGGTCCCGGGGCTGCTTGCCGTGATCCAGACCCGCGGATGCGGCTGCTGATAGGGCCGCGGCCACAGATTGACGTTGCGGTAGTGGAAATGGCGGCCCTCCCAGTTGAAGGGACCGTCATGGGTGGTCATCGCCTTCAGGATCAGGTCGTGTGCCTCCCAGAACCGGTCCATCATCATGACCGGATTGCTGTTGGCGGGAAAGACCTCGTAGGGAGAGCCCTTGACCAGGCCCATTTCGACGCGGCCGCGCGAAATCACGTCGATCAGCGCAAGCTCCTCGGCGACGCGAAGCGGCTCCTGCCGGTTGGCGATCGGCATGCCGAGGGCGAGCAGCCGGGCCTTCTGCGTCTGCCGCGCCAGGATCGCCATGGGAATGGCGCAGGCGACATTGAGGCAGGTCGCCGTGCTGTGGTGCTCGTTGATCATGATGTTGAGGCCGAGCTCGTCGCACAGCAGATATTCGTCGAGGAACCGGTTGTAGAGATCCGCGCCGATCCGCGGATCGTAATGGCGGCTCGGCAGCTCGTTGCGAATGAATTCGCCCTTGTCCCATGCCGGAGCGTAGGACATCTCGCAGAAATACCAGGCCTCCATCGCGGCGATCCTCCTCGTGCATCCCTTGGCGGCAGTTTGAAACAGTCGAGATTGACAGTCAAGCAGATTGCTTGACAATCTTACGAGAGAGGGAGGAGGCGGCATGGACAGGCGGCTGGAAGGAAAGGTGGCGATCATCACCGGCGCGGCGCGCGGCCTGGGGGAAGCGACCGCTCGCCTGTTCGCGCGGCATGGCGCGCATGTCGTGATCGCGGATGTGAACGGAGCGGACGGCGACGCAGTGGCCGCGTCGATCGCCGCGGCTGGCGGCAGCGCCGGGTCCATGACCTGCGACGTGACCCGGGAGGCCGACTGGGAGAAGCTGGTTTCGCGCACGGTCGGACGGCACGGCCGCCTCGACATCCTGGTCAATAATGCGGGACTTGGCGGCAAGACCGTCGGCGACCACGATTCCCTCGACGGATGGAACCGCCTGCTGGCGGTCAATGCGACGGGTGTCTTCCTCGGAACCCGACATGCCGCGGCGGCCATGCGCCCGGCGCGCCGGGGCTCCATCGTCAATGTCTCCTCGATCATGGGGATCGTGGCCGGCGCCGAAAGCCATCCGGGCTACCAGGCGGCGAAGGCGGCGGTTCGCCACTACAGCAAGGCTGCCGCCTGCCGGTACGGACCGGACGGCATCCGCGTCAATTCCGTCCATCCCGGCTATCTGCCGCCGATGCAGGGCGGTTCGCTCCAGGGCATTCTCGAATACAAGGTGCCGCTGACACCCTTGCGCCGCATCGGACAGCCGATCGAGGTCGCGCATGCGATCCTGTTTCTCGCCTCGGACGAAGCATCCTTCGTCACCGGCGCCGAGCTGGTCGTCGACGGCGGATTCGTGGCGCAATAGGATGGAATTGCGGTCCACGTCCCGGGCCCTAGGTCGCCGCCGGCACCCCTGCCGTCAGTCCCCCATCGACCGCCAGCGTCGTGCCGGTAATGAAGGAAGCGCCGGGAGAGCACAGGAACCAGCAGGCATCGGCAATGTCGTCCACCGTGCAGGCACGGCCGAGCGGCGGCAGGCCGGAGGGGACATAGCCGCTGGCGGCGGGGGCCTGGCGGAACTTCGCCGTCATGGGGGTGGAGATGGTCCCCGGCGCGACGCAATTGACGCGGATGCCGCGCCCCGCCAGTTCCATCGCCAGGGTACGGGCAAGGAATTCCAGTGCCGCCTTGGAGGCGGCATAGGCGCCGTTGCCGGCCTTGGGGCGCTGGCCGGAAGCGGAGGAAATGGCAATGACCGACGCGCCCTCCCCCTGCAGATGCGGCAGCGTTGCCTGCACGCAGACAAGAAACCCCTTCGTGTTGACCGCGAAGGTCAGGTCATAGTCCTCGTCGCTCATCTCGGCCAGCCTTGCCGGCCTCAACACTCCCGCCGAGACGATCAGCGCGCCGACCGGTCCGTTCCGCGCCGCAAAGTCGGCGACCGCCCGGCCGATGCCGGCCCGGTCGCGGATGTCGCAGGCAAATTCCTCGATCCGCGCCTGCGACTCCGGTGCAGCGCCGATCCCCGCCGGATCGAGATCGAGCGCGGCGACACGCCAGCCTTCGCGCGCGAAGCGCTGCGCAATGGCCCGGCCGATGCCGGACCCCGCCCCCGCCACGACCAGATTCGCCATCGCGACCCTCCCCTCCTGCTCCACAGCCCGGCGACGTTGAAGCGATACAGCTTGACTGTCAACCAGATTGTAATACAAACTGGATCCGGTCGCAGCTGCATGGCAGCGCCGGACGGGGAGGTCCGGACCGGGTTGTGCCGTGCAGGAGGCTGAGCCTCGCCGGAGCGATTCAACAGGGAGGAATGACATGAAAAGGTTACTCGCAGCAGCATTTGCAGCCTTGGCCGCCAGCTTCGCCTCGTCAGCGTTGGCGGAGGTCAGCGAGATCACCATCACCCGCGGCGACGGCGTCGGCTTTCTGCCGCTGATGGTGATGGAAAAGCATGAGATGATCGAGAAGAAAGCTGCAGCAGCCGGCGTCGAACTGAAGGTGAACTGGGTCAATATCAGTGGATCCGGCGCAGTCAACGACGCGCTCCTGTCAGGTTCGGCGCAGTTCATCTCCGGCGGCATTCCCGGAATGCTGACCCTGTGGGACCGCGTCAAGGGCAAGCAGGATGTTGTCGGGGTCGGGTCGATCAGTTCGCAACCGATGTACCTGAACACCAATTCCGAGAACTTCAAGTCGCTCGACGAGGTCACCGAAGCCGACAAGATCGCCGTCACGGCCATCAAGATCTCGATTCCGGCGATCACCATGCAGATGTATGCGCGCGAGAAGTACGGAGAGGCGGAAACCTTCAGGTTCGATCCGTACACCGTGGCGATGAAGCATCCGGACGGCGTCGCCGCGCTGCTTTCCGGCGCCGCCGGCATCACCGCGCATTATACGTCGCCCCCCTTCCATCAGCGCGAGATCAAGGATCCGAAGATCCGCACGATCCAGACTACCTATGACGTGATGGGCGGCGACACCACCTTCGCGATCATGGTGGCGACGAAGCAGTTCCGCGAGGAGAACCCGAACGTCTTCAAGGCGGTGTTCGACGCGCTCGCCGAGTCGCAGGCCTATATCAAGGCGAATGTCGAGGAGGCCGCCGAGATCCTGCTCGAATCCATGGGCGGGCGCGGCTGGGAAGTCAGCGAGCTGGTCGAGGTCCTGAACGATCCGGACATCAAGTTCGACATCACGCCGGAGAACGTCATGAAATATGCCGAGTTCATGCATTCGGTCGGCTCGATCAACAACAAGATGAACGACTGGACGGAACTCTTCGCCGAGGAAGCCCACTCGCTTCCGGGCAGCTGACCCGACCTCGCCCTTGTGGACGGCGCAGGCGGCGCCGTCCACGCCGACCGCCATCAAGGGATGCCAGCGGGAATGCAAATGGAAATCACACCGAAACCGCTCCTGGACGTGGACCAGGTCTCGCTGCGCTACAAGACGCGGGACAGCCTGGTTACCGCTACATACCGGGTCAGCCTTACCGTCAAGAAGTCGGACCGCTTCGTGATCCTCGGTCCTTCAGGTTGCGGCAAGTCGACCCTTCTCAAGGCAATCGGAGGCTATCTCGAGCCTGTCGAAGGGCAGATCCGGCTGAACGGAGCGGTCATCCGCCGGCCCGGCCCCGACCGCGTCCTCGTCTTCCAGGAATTCGACCAGCTCCTGCCATGGAAGACCGTCAAGCAGAACATCATGTTCGCCCTGCTCGCCAGCGGCCGCATGGGTCGGCGCGAGGCGGAGGAACGCGCGCTGCACTACATCAACATGGTCAATCTGACCCAGTTCGCCGACAGCTACCCGCACACGCTTTCGGGCGGCATGAAGCAGCGCGTCGCCATTGCGCGCGGCATGGCGATGGAGCCCGAGATCCTGCTGATGGACGAGCCGTTCGCGGCGCTCGACGCGCTGACGCGCACCAAGATGCAGGAGGAGCTGCTGCAGCTCTGGGAACAGACCCGCTTCACGGTTCTGTTCGTCACGCATTCGATTCCCGAGGCCATCCGGATCGGCAACCGCATCCTGCTGCTCTCCGCCCATCCGGGCCAGGTGCGGGCGGAACTGAACAGCGGCGGCAGCGACGTGCCCGGCCCGGACGGGCTGCTGCTGTCGGAGCGGATCCACAACATCCTCTTTGAGCGGAAGCAGGAGGTGGCGTCATGACCGATGTGTCGATCCACAATTACCGGCCGGAGGTGGTCGGCAAGGAAGTGGTCGCCAGCCAGATCGGCGTCGTCGACCGGCCTCTGGGCACCTGGGAGCGGATTTCCGGCATTGGCTGGGTGCGCAAGACCGTGCTGCTGGTCCTCATCGGCCTCGTCTGGGAAATCTACGCCCGCTATCTGAACAATGATCTCCTGGTGCCGACCCTTACCCAGACCTTCTTCGCCCTGGCCGAGTCCCTCGGCACCGGCGAGATGCTGAAGGCGATCGGCTATACGCTCAAGCTGCTGATCCAGGGCTATTTCTACGGGCTGGTGCTCGCCATCCTGTTCACCATCTTCGCAAGCGCCACCCGCATTGGCGGCGACCTGCTCGAAACCCTGACCTCCATGTTCAATCCGCTGCCGTCGATCGCGCTGCTGCCGCTGTCGATGATCTGGTTCGGCCTGGGCGACATGAGCGTCATCTTCGTGCTGATCCACGCCGTACTCTGGTCGGTGGCGCTCAATACCTATACCGGCTTCCGCTCGGTCAGCCCGACCTGGCGCATGGTCGGCCAGAACTATGGCCTTACCGGTCCGGGTCTCGTGATGCGCGTGCTGATCCCGGGGGCATTCCCGCACATCCTTGCCGGCCTGAAGATCGGATGGGCCTTTGCCTGGCGTACCGTGATTGCCGCCGAGCTTGTCTTCGGCAGCAGTTCCGGCAAGGGCGGCGTCGGCTGGTACATCTACCAGAACAAGAACCTGCTGGAGACGCCGCATGTCTTTGCCGGCCTGCTGACGGTGATCCTGTTCGGCTTCTTCGTGGAGAACATCGTCTTCCGCACGGTCGAGCGGCGCACGGTGGTGCGGTGGGGCATGCAGACGTGATACTGCGTGCCCGGACGCCCCAATCGAGAGAATGAGCATGGACAGAAAGTCATCCAAGGCAGCCACGATCACTCCGGATCCGTCGATGCGGGTCAGCACGGTGACCGCACCGGTCCGCAGCCAGGTCCTGCAGATCCTCCGGTCCGCGATCATCAGCGGCCGGTTCCAGCCCGGACAGAGGCTGGTGGAGAAAGAACTCTGCGAGATGATCGGGGTCAGCCGCCCTTCCATCCGCGAGGCGATGCGGCAGCTCGAATCGGAGAAGCTGATCGAGATCATCCCGCATCGCGGTCCGTCGGTCGCACGCCTTACCCCCAATGATGTGCGCAGCATCTACCAGGTACGCGGCGCGCTCGAGGCGCTGGCGGCAAGCCTGTTCGCCGAAGAAGCGACGGATGAGGAGATCGAGCAGCTGAAGGAAGCGGTGGCCGATGTGCGGCAAGCCTATGACAGCGGCGATGTCGGCCGGATGCTGGAACGCAAGCAGGTATTCTACGACATCCTCATCGACGGATCGCGCAACACCATCATCCGCTCGACCCTGTCGAGCCTCAACGACCGGATCAACAATCTGCGCCGCATCTCGCTCAGCTCGCCTGACCGGACCCGCAAGTCCATCGCCGAGATCGAGAAGATCCTCGACGCCATCGTCCAGCGGGACGCGAAGAAGGCATTTGCCGCCTCGGAGGCGCATGTACGGGAGGCTGCCAAGTCGGCGCAGCGCTCCATCGAGAAACTTGAACAGTACAAGGAACCGGACTGATGAATGAATCGATCCGTCAGCATAGTCTGGAGATTGCCGGAGTCTCGATCCCTGTCCGGACGCTGGGCAAGGGTCAGCCGCTGCTGTTCCTCGACGGCGGAGACGGTTTCCACCGCAATACACGGTGGCTGGAACTGCTGGGCAGCGAGTGGGACGTGCACGCGCCGAAACATCCCGGCTATGGTGGCGTCGATTTCGCCGATCACATCCGGGGGGTGAGCGAGCTGTCCCTGCTCTATCTGGAAATGCTGGACCAGCTCGGGCTCGAGGACGTGCTGCTGGTCGGCGCCTCCTTCGGCGGCTGGATCGCCGCCGAGATGGCGGTGCGGTCCTGCGACCGGATCAGGGGGATCGTGCTGATCGACCCGCTCGGCATCAAGGTCGGCGGCCGTACCGACCGGGACATCAGCGACATCTATTCCGCGCGGCCGCGCGAAAAGATCGAGCTGCTCTATTCCGGCGACGAGCACCGCAATTTCGACTATGGGCAGCTGCCCGACCAGGAGGTCTCGATCATCGTCCGGGATCGCGAGGCCGAGGCCTTCTATGGCTGGAAGCCCTTCTTCCACAACCCGACCCTGGACCGCTGGCTGTTCCGGTTGCGCCGTCCGACCCTGCTGCTCTGGGGCGAGAACGACCGCTTCGTGAAACCGGACTACGGACGGGCCTTTGCCGGGCGCATCCCGGGCGCGCAATTCTCCGTCATCCCGGGTGCCGGCCATTATCCGCATGTCGAGCAGCCCGAACCGACCT
Organism: uncultured Rhizobiaceae bacterium; assembly: GCA_964386015.1. Taxonomy (GTDB): domain Bacteria; phylum Pseudomonadota; class Alphaproteobacteria; order Rhizobiales; family Rhizobiaceae; genus CAYLGY01. Next base: position 18,226 of record CAYLSN010000018.1, read on the forward strand.
TCGCGGAACTGCGCCGATTCGCCGGGGCGCTCGCCGGCGAAACGGCGAAACGCCATGCTGCAAACTGAGCCCGGAGCAGATCCGCAAGTGAACGGGCAATCGCAGCAGGAATCCCCGGACGACCCGCGGCAGGTCGAGGACGAGAAACGCTCGCTGCGGCGGGCGCTCGGGCAGTTTGCCACCGGCGTGGCGGTCATGACGGCGCGCTCGGGCGACAGGCTCGCCGGCGCGACGGTGAATTCCTTCGCATCGGTGTCACTGGAGCCGCCGCTGATCCTGTGGTCGCTGGCCCGCACGTCGCAGAGCTTTGCCGTCTTCGAGGAAGCAACCCATTTCGCCGTCAACATCCTTCATGCCGGGCAGATGGCCCTCGCCAACCGCTTCGCCCGTTCAGGCGGCGACAAGTTCGCCGGCATCGCGGTGGAGGAAGGGATCGGCGGCGCGCCGGTCCTGCCCGACTGCGCGGCGGTCTTCGAGTGCGAGACAGTGGCGCGCCACGACGGGGGCGACCATGTGATCTGCCTGGCGCGCGTGCTGCGCCATCGCCACAGCGACCGTCCGCTGCTCCTCTTCGCCAAGGGCAGATACGGTCTCGCCGCCGATTACCCGGAGCAGCCGATGAGGCTGGCGCCGGCGGCGCAGGGCGCCGAACCGCGCGAGATGATGATCCGGCTGATGCGCAATGCCCTGCATCATCTGTCGGAAGCTTTCCAGAAGGAGCGGGAGGCGGAAGAGCTGACGGTGAACCAGGGGCGCGCCCTGCTCGCGATCGAGAGCACGCCGGGCGCCTCCGCCGAACAGGTGGCGCGGCTTGCCTTCCTGAGCGTCGAGGAAGCCGACTACACGCTCGCCAATCTCGTGCAGCGCGGACTGGCGACGCGCGATGGCGCTGCAGGAGCCGAGCTGACCGCGGCCGGCAGGCAGCGGCTGGAGCGGCTGCGTGCGCGCGCCGCCGCCTTCGAGGCGCGGCAGTTCGCCGACATTCCGCCCGAAGAACTCGCGATCGTGCGCAGGTTCATGGAGCGGCTGATCTCGCGCAACGACCGGGAACGGAAGTAGCGTCGGGATGCGGAAATGAGCGCGCCACGGCCGGTTTGCCTGATCACGGGTGGCGCCAGCGGACTGGGCCGGGCGGCGGCGCGCCGGTTTGCCCGCGCCGGCTACGACCTCGTTCTCGGAGACATTGATCGCGCGGCAGGAGAGAGCGCCGCGGCGGAAATCGCGTCGCTCGGCGCCGGAGCGAAATTCGTCGCGACGGACGTTGCCGATCCGGATGCCGCCGCCCGGCTGGTCGAGGCCGCCATGGCCGTGTTCGGGCGGCTCGACTGCGCCGTGAACAGCGCCGGGATCGAGGGCAGCCGCGGCCCGGTTGCCGATTACGAGGTGGAAGAGGCGCGCCGGATCGTCGCGGTCAATCTCATGGGCGTCTTCTTCGCGATGAAGCACGAGATTGCGGCAATGCTGGAGTGCGGCGGCGGTGCCATCGTCAATATCGGCTCGAGCGCGGGACTGCGGGGCACGCCGCGCATGGCCGCCTACAGCGCCACCAAGGCTGGCGTGATGGGGTTGACGCTGCCGGTTGC
>CAYLSN010000018.1:19818-21559 GCA_964386015.1 uncultured Rhizobiaceae bacterium
CCACCAAGCACGCCCTGGTCGGACTGACCCGCGCGGCGGCGCTCGAATATGCCGAACGGGGCATCCGCATCAATCTTGTCTCGCCCGGCTCCTTCGTCACCCCGATGAGCGAACGCCTGTATGGCGAGGATGCCGCGCAGGTGCTGGCTTCGGTGACGCCGATGCTGCGGGCGGGCAGCGTCGACGAGATCGCCGAGGCAATATTCTGGCTGGCCTCTCCCGCCGCCTCCTTCGTAACGGGCGCCAATCTCGCCGTCGACGGCGGCAAGACCGCGGGCGCGATGCAAGGCCGCAGCGCCGTATGGAAGAACGGGTGAAAGCAGGGGCCGGGACCTTGCCGGCAGCCCCTCCCCCGCTTGCCCTGCTCGGGGCAATGTCGGCGCTCGGAGCCATCGGCACACATATGGTGATGCCCGCCCTGCCGGCCCTGGTGCGCGAGTTCGGCACCACGCCCGACCGGGTGCAGATGACCATCTCCATCTTCCTCATCGCGCTGGCAATTTCCCAGATCGCCGTCGGGCCTCTCGCCGACCGCTTCGGGCGCCGCGCCGTGCTGCTGGCGGGACTGGCCGTGTTCATTCTCGCCAGCGCCGGATGCGCGATGGCATCCTCGATCGAATGGCTGATTGCCACCAGGGTGCTTCAGGGAGCCAGTTCGTGCACCGGGCTCGTCATCGCCCGCCTGCTGCTGCGCGACCTGTTCACGCGGTCGGCGGCAACCAGCAAGCTCGGCTTCATCACCACCTGCGTTTCCGTCGCGCCAACCTTCGGTCCGGTCGCGGGAGGCCTCCTGTTCGAACGCTTCGGCTGGACCGGGATCTTCTGGTTTCTCGCAATGATGGGCGCCATCATCCTGGCCGGGGCGCTGATTTTCGTGCAGGAACCGCCAAGGCCGGCAGCGGCGGCTCCATCTCCGCCCATGGTCAGTGCGTTCGGCGCATTGCTGCGCAATGCCGAGTTCCTGTGCTTCTTTGCCATGATCGGCATCGTCACCGGCGCATTCTACGTCTTCGCGTCCGGTGCGCCCTATCTCGGCGAGCGGTTCCTCCATCTGACGCCGGCGGAGTACGGCCTGTGGTTCGCCCCGGTCGCGTTCGGACACACGCTCGGCGCGTTTCTCGCCGGCAATCTCGCCGTCCGCGTCGGCCCCTTGCGCCTGCTCTTCGTCGGTGCGGGCATCCTGCTGACATTCACGGCGCTGGGCGCCACGCTCCTGCTCTGCGGCTACCAGTCGCCCCTCACCCTGTTCGGACCGATGAGCCTCGCCAATATCGGGACCGGGCTGATCATGCCGAGCGCAATCATCGCTGCGGTCAATGCCGTTACCGGCATTGCCGGCATGTCCGCCGGCATGGTGGGCCTGTCGCAGTTCGGCTCGGCCGCCATATTTTCCTTCCTGGCGGGAGCGATCGTGCAGCGCAGCGGTTCGGCTCTGCCGCTGATCGCCCTGATCTTCGGCCTCAGCATCCTCATGGCGTCACTCGCCGTCTGGATCGCGCGCCGCCGCATCGCGCAGGACTAGAGCCTTTCACGAGGGTGACACCGGATCGTCGGAGCGCCGGGAGCTTCGGCCCTGGCCGCCGCCCATGCGCTACGCCGACGGGTCCTTCCACCTGCCCGCGCAGATGAAACTCGCGAAAAGACGCCGGCAACTTCCCAAACATCACTTGACATCCCTACCGTTTCCGCATTCTATGGAAAATGGAAACAGCAAGCTGTCCCCCTCATTTGCGCGACCGGC
>CAYLSN010000019.1:0-20984 GCA_964386015.1 uncultured Rhizobiaceae bacterium
ATAGCTCTGGAACACCATGCCGACCTCACGCCGGAGCAGGCGCAGGGCCGCGTCGTCGCGGGTCACGGCCTTGCCGTTGACCCGGATCTCTCCCCCCTGGATGGGTTCCAGCCCGTTGATGCAGCGCAGCATCGTGCTCTTTCCCGAGCCGCTGCGTCCGATGATGGCGACGACGCTGCCCTTCTCGACATCGAAGGAGATGCCGTCGAGCACCACGAGGGCGCCGAAGCTCTTACGAACCGAGGAAACTGTTACTATGGACATGGACTCTCTGCTCGATGCGGTGGCTCCACTCCGCCAGCGGCAGGCAAAGCGCGAGATAGATGGCGGCGACCACCAGGAAGGTCGCCAGCGGCTGGAAGGTGACCCCCGAAACCAGCTGACCGGCCCGCGTCACTTCGACAAACCCGATCAGCGCCGTCAGGGCAGTGCCCTTCAGGATGATGACCATCATGCCGACGGTCGGCGCCAGGGCGATGCGGAAGGCCTGCGGCACGATGATCCACACGATCTGCTGGAAGCGCGACATGCCGATGGACTCGGCCGCTTCCCACTGGGTGCGCGAAATCGCCTGGATCGACCCGCGCCAGATCTCGACAAAGAAGGAACTCGCATTCAGCGTCAGCGCGATCGCGGCCACGGTCAGGGACGACAGCTGCACCGGCAGCAGCAGCGTCAGCATGAAGAACCACAGGAACAGCTGCATGAGCAGCGGCGTGCCCTGCAGCACCTCGACATAGACGATGGCGATGGCGCGCAGGATGCGGCTGCGGGAGATGCGCATCAGGGTGACGATGGCGCCGACAATGCCGCCGCCGGTAAAGGCGATGAGGGCGAGCAGCACGGTCCAGCGCGCGGCCGAGATCAGGTAGAGCACATCCGGCCAGCCAAAATAGCGGATCCCCATCACCGGCCTCCCTCGAATGCCGGCCGGCGATGCGGAAACAGCAGGTAGCCGAGCCCGCGCGCCAGCGAACGCAGCGTCAGCGTCAGGAAGAAGTAGATGACGATCACCACCAGATAGACCTCGACACTGCGGAAATTGAGCGACTGGATGTGGCCGGCATAGGAAGCCAGCTCGTCGACCCCGATGGCGGAGATGACGCTGGTGCTGAGCATCAGCAGCACCATCTGGCTGGACAGGGCGGGATAGACCTTCTCCAGCGCCGGCTTGAAGACGATGTAGCGAAAGACCTGGAACCGGGTCATGCCGATGCTGAGGCCGGCTTCGATCTGGCTGCGATGGATCGCCTGCAGACCGGCGCGGATGATCTCGGTCATGAAGGCGGCGTTATAGATGACGAGCCCGACCATCGCCGCGACATTGGCGTTCATGCGGATGCCGATGCTCGGCAGCCCGAAGAACAGGATGAAGAGCTGGACGAGGAAGGGCGTGTTGCGGATGGTTTCGAGATAAGTCCTTGCAGCATGGCGCAGCAGGGCAGATCCCGATTGCCGTGCGACGGCAATGATCGTGCCGAGCAGGACGCTGAGCGCGGTGGCGATGAAGGTGTAGAGCAGGGTGACGGCGACGCCGGTCACGAGCCAGGTCCAGTAGCGCCAGACCTCTCCGAACTGGAAGACATAGCTCATGCGTCGCGGTTCCCCAGCGCCGCGAGTGACAGGAACTCCCCGGTCAGACCATAGAATGACCGCCAGGATCGCCCGGTCTACTCGACCTTGCCGCCAGCGATCTGGCCGGCTCCTCCCGATTGACAATCGCGATCTAACATGATTGGCTTTCGCCCGCAATAGTCATTTTTCCTTGAATGAAAGCCTCCGGAATTCATGTCTCCCCAGGACGAGGCAAGCGAGGATGGCGCCACCATTGTGGCGGAAGCGCTCTATGTGCGCTTCGAGCGGATCCTGCGCCGCTCGATCGAGAGCGGCATGCTGCCGGACGGCATCGTGCTGCTGGAGGGTAAACTGGCGGAGATGCTCGGCTCGAGCCGCGCCCCGGTGCGGCAGGCACTGGCGCAGCTGCAGTCGGCGGGACTGGTCGGCCGGTTCGAGGGCCGCGGCTATGTCGTCGGCCAGGGAGCAAAGCCTGCCCGCGGCGTCAAGCTGTCGCGCGACATGCTGGCCTTCGACGACGATGCAGGAGCGCTGCGGCGCTCGCTTGCCTGGGAGACCATCTACGAGCAGATCGAACGCACGGTGATCCACCGCTCGGCATTCGGCCGCTTCCGGATCAACGAACTCGAACTGGCCCGACACTACAAGGTCGGGCGCACCGTGGCGCGCGACGTGCTGCTGCGGCTGCAGGCCCTGGGGATCGTCAGCAAGGATGAGCGGCAGCGCTGGATCACGGTGCCGCTCGATCACGACCGGGTCTTCAATCTCTACGAGATGCGCGAATTGCTGGAGCCCGCCGCCCTGCGACGGGCGAGCGGGCATCTGGATCCGGGCGAGCTCGCGCAAATGCGCCGCGCCGTGACCACGCTGCTCGAGGCCTATCCCGAAGTCCCGGCGAGCGCCATGGACAATCTCGAATATCAGCTGCATGTGCGCTGCCTGGAAGCCTGCAGCAATCCGGAGCTGCTCGGTGCGCTGGAGCGGACGCGCTGCATCCTGACCCTGTCGAAACATGTCCTCGGCGTCGAGATGAACCTGCCGGAGCACGATCCTTTCCTGGAGGAGCACCTTCATGTCTTCGACGCTCTCATCGCGGGCAAGCCGCACTCGGCCGCCGAGGCGCTTCGCCGGCACCTGCGGTCCTCCTGTCCCAAGGTGATCGAGCGCCTGGAACTGTTCCGGGAGGTCTTCGTGCCTCCCCATGTCGATTACATCAGCTGAAGGAGAGGCGATGCGGGCACTGGCAATTACCGGCGAGTTCGGGGTGGAGCGGCTGCAATGGATCGAGCTGCCGCAGGAAAGGCCAGGGCCGCGCCAGGTGCGTGTCCGCATGCTGGCCGCGGCCATCAATTTCCGCGACATGCAGGTGATCGGAGGCCTGCGGCAGGTGCCGACGCCGCTCGTCCCGCTTTCGGATGCGTGCGCGGAGGTCGTCGAGACTGGCGAAGGAGTGACCCGGTTCAAGGTCGGCGACCGGGTAATGCCCGTCTTCGCGCCGGGATGGCATAGCGGACCGCAGCCGCAGGGGGACACGCTCATGACTCTAGGCGGCCCGCTGCAGGGCACGCTCAGGGAAGAGGCTGTGTGGCACGAGGAGGATGTCGTGGCCGCACCGGCGTTCCTGACCGACATGGAGGCGGCGGCGCTGCCCTGCGCAGCGGTCTCGGCCTGGAACGCATTGTTCGTGGCGGCGGCCCTGCGGCCGGGGGACCGGGTACTCCTGCAGGGAACCGGCGGTGTCTCCCTCTTTGCGCTGCAGTTCGCCAAGGCTGCCGGTGCGAGTGCCGTCCTCATCTCGAGCAGCGACGAGAAGCTGGAAAAGGCCCGGGCCCTCGGCGCGGATGTCGCAATCAACTACCGGCGCCGGCCCGACTGGGGCAAGGCGGTACTGGACGAAGCCGGACCGGTGGATTGCGTCGTCGAGGTTGGCGGCAGCGGCACGCTGGAACAGTCGATCCTGTGCCTGAAGAATGCCGGGCACATCTCTTTCGTCGGCTTCCTGTCGGGAACCGTGCCGCAATTCGACCTCGGCGAGATCAGCCGCAAGAGCGTCCGGATCCAAGGCATTCGCGTCGGCAATCGCGACAGTTTCGAAGCCATGTGCAGGGCGATCGTCTCAGCCGGCATCCGGCCCGCGATCGGGGCGACGGCGAAGTTCGGCGAAGCGCGGCAGGCGCTGGCGAACTTCCGCGATGGCGACCATTTCGGCAAGGTCTGCCTGGCGTTCTGAAGGAGGAACCATGTTGAACGGGCGTTATCTGCACACGATGATCCATGTCGCCGACCTCGAGCGCAGCATCGACTTCTACACGCGCGTGCTGGGCATGCAGCTGCTCCGGCGCGGGGAAATGCCGGATGAGGGGCGGTCGAACGCCTTTGTCGGCTACGGCAGCGAAGCCGAGACCGCCGCGGTCGAGCTGACCGCCTATCGCGATCGCACAAGGTACGATCACGGGGACGGCTTCGGCCACCTTGCCATCGAATTCACCGATGTGGCCGCGGCCTGCGCCGCAATGGAGGCGGCGGGCGCCGAGATCCTGCAACGGCCTTTCCGCATCCCTTCGGGCAAGACCATCGCCTTCGTGGCCGATCCGGACGGATACCGGATCGAGCTTGTCCAGCCGGCTTCCTGATCCGGGCAACCCGAGCGCAGCCGGGGCGGTGTCGTCCCGGCAGATCCGGTCATGAGGTCATGGCCTTCTGCCGCGGGACGAAAGATAGAAGGAAATGGCGTTGGCGCCGAACACGGCGTCGGATTCGGCCGGCGACAGGCCCGAAAGCAGGGTCCGCGAGGTAGCGACCCAGCCATCGTAATCCGCCGCCACGGTCATGACCGGCCAGTCGCTGCCCCACATGAGCCGGCGCGGGCCGAAACATTCGAGCAGGTGCCCGATATAGGGCTCCAGATCCCCGGCCGTCCATTGCGGCGCGGCCTCGGTGACGAGCCCCGATATCTTGCACAGGGTTCGGCCGCGGGCGGCGATCGCCGCAATATCGGCGCGCCATGGGTCCAGCACGCCGTCGCGGATCAACGGCTTTGCCGCATGGTCGAGAACGACCGGCAGGTCGCCATGACGGTCGAGGAAGGCCGCGAGCCGGGGCAGGTGGCGCGGATAGACGAGCGCGTCGAAGACGAGGCCATGCGCGATCATGGCCTCGATGGCCGGCCGCAGGTCGCGGCGCAGCAGCCAGTCGTCATCGTCGAGGTCCTGCACCATCGGGCGCAGGCCGACCAGCAGCGGGTTCGCGGCAAGCGCGGCAATATCGTCCGGCGCCGAGGGCGAGGTGAAATCCACCCAGCCGACGACACCGGCGACAAAGGGAGTCCTTCCGGCAATATCCAGCAGATAGCGGGTTTCGGCGACGGTCTGGGCCGCCTGCACCAGGATGGTGGCTGCGATCCCGTGGCGCTGCAGCAGCGGCGCCAGATCGTCCGGGCCGAAATCGCGCAGGAGGGGCCCGCTCCCGGGCGTCATCCAGTGATAGTCTCCGCGCGCCACCTCCCAGAAATGCTGGTGGGCATCGATCCTGACGGCATCAGGCATCGGACAGGTCCATCGGATATTGCGTTTGCGCCGTCAGCCCGCCGTCGAGCACGATCTCGGTGCCGGTTATGTAGCTGGCATCGTCCGAGGCGAGGAATACCGCCGTGGCCGCAACATCCTCCGGCGTGCCGAAGCGGCGCAGCGGAATGGTCTTCGCCCGGATCCTGCGGACTTTCTCGATATCGTCGGTTCCGTAGACCTTCTTGAGGGTTTCGGTCGCGGCGGTACGCAGCAGCGGCGTATCGATGATTCCCGCCGTGATGACATTGGCGCGGATATTGTCCGGCCCATCCTGGGCGGCGATGGAGCGGCTGAGGGTCAGAAGCGCGCTCTTGCTCGTCGCATAGGCCGCCTGTGGCAGGCCGATATAGCGTATGGCGGAGGTGGAGCCGACATTGATGATGACTCCGCCTCCGCCCTTTTTCATGACCGGAATGGCAAAATGACAGGCGAGATAGGCGCCGCGAAGATTGGCTGCGATGACCCTGTCCCAGTCCGCCGGCGAAACGTCGGCAATTCCGCCCCACATGGAGATGCCGACATTATTGTGCAGAATGTCGATGCGGCCCCATTTCGCGACGCAGCGGTCGATGACCGACCTTACATCATCCTCCTTCGACACATCCGCCACGGCGATCTCGCATTCGCCGCCGGCGGCGAGGATGCGATCGCGCGTGTCGGCCACGGCTTCGCCGCTGATGTCGGCCGCCAGGACCTTCGCGCCCTCCCGGGCAAAGGCAAGGGCAACCGCCTTGCCGTTGCCGATTCCGGGCGCGATCGAGCCGGCGCCCATGACGACCGCCACCTTGCCCTTCAGCTTCATCCCCTGGAGCCTCTCCTGCCTGAATGCAATCGCGCGAGCGCCGGAATCCTGCGCGCCATGTCCCATGCTCCGGATCAGAGGGACGGGATATTGGTCAGGGGCGTGCCCATCCACTTCTCGTTGATCTTCGAGATATTGCCGTTCTGGATGTTGAACATGAGCGTCGTGTTGATCCATTGCAGCAGGTCGGAATTGCCGCGCTGCACGCCGACGCCGTACCAGAACTTCAGGATCGGGAACTTCACCTCATAGCGGTCGGGGAAGCGCTGGAAGATGGTCTGGGCAATGGCGGGCGTGGTAACGAGGGTTTCGGTCTGGCCCGACACCAGCGCCGCCGTCGCCGAGGAATCATCGTCGAAGCGCACGATTTCCGTGCCCGGATGCGCACTCTTTCCGAGCTCGATTTCCGCCGCCGAGCCGCGTGTCGTGGCGATCTTCTTGCCGACGAGATCGGCGTAGCCGGTGATGCTCATGTCCTTGCTGCCGACGATGACCGAGCCGGTAACACCGTAAGGCGTCGAGAACCAGACGGACTTGGCCCGTTCCGGCGTGATGGCGAACGTCGCCATCACCGCGTCGACCCGGCCCGTGGTCAGGTACGGGATGCGGTTGGCAACCGTGGTCGGCACGATCTCCAGCTCGACGCCGAGATCCTGCGCCAGCAGGCGGGCCGTCTCGACCTCCTGCCCGTCGAATTCCTGCTTCTCGTTCTGGAACCCGTATGGCGGCGAGTTCACGTCAATGCCGATCAGGATCTTGCCGCGCGACAGGATCTCGTCCAGCGACTCTGCCATGGCGCTGCCCTGCAGACCGCCGGCAAGCCCCATGGCGAGGCCAAGACAGGCAAGCATCCTTGAAATGATTCGAATCATGATCTCCTCCCCTGATGCCTGCCCTTGCAACGACATGGATGAACATCTGCGACAGGCGCCCCGAAAAAACCATAAATGGTTACTGCATGCAACAGACATTTTTGGAGCCTGCGCATAAGCCCGGATCGCCGTGCAAATGGTGCGACGGGCTGCTGCGGGGAGGGGGACTGTCCGGATGCTCGCCCGGGGCAATGGCCGGCACGGCTGCGTCGGCCATGGCCGGAAGATTCCGGCAAGTGTCACGGTCTGATGCGTTGTCGGCGTGCTTGCTGCAGCTGCGCCCGTACCGGCAGGGGCCGGAGACCCGGCCCGCCCGTCTCAAGTGCAGACCCACTCGCGGATCGTGCACGCCTTTTCCTCGCCGCCGCATTGCTGGCGGGCGAGATTCTCGGCCTGGCTGCGCTTTTCGGCAGCGGCCACGCCCCAGGATCGAATTCCATCGGCGCCCTCGGCCCCGACGGCAAGCGCGGCGCAGTGGTGATAGGGGAATCCCGTTTCGTCGTCATCATCCCAATGGCGGTGATTGCGGAATTCGATCACCGTGGCGCAAGCCTTGCCGCCGGCATTTTCGCAATGGCGCAGCGCCTGTTCCGCCGCTTCCTTCCTGGTGTCCGCGCCCCAGAAGAAGCCGTGCCGCGCATCGGGGGACGAATAGGCAATCGCTCCCCATATCCCCTTTTCCGGCTTGCTTTCCGGCGCGGCAAGGTCCGCCGCCGCGGCCCATCCCGTCAGTCCCGCCCCCGCAATTGCCGCCAAGATCCTGTATCTTCCGGCCATGGCCAATTCTCCTGTCAACTCCGCGCCGAGACGCTGGTCACCATCACGCAGCCCTGTGACGACGGGATCAGCAGCGCCGTCGCGCCATCTGCCAGATCATGGAGCCGCGTTCCCGAGAGGTCCGCGGATTGCCGGCTTCCCTCCGGAAGGAATTCGCCCATCTGCGCGCAGGGCACTGCAGCCGGCAGGATCCTGACAAGCATTCCCTCGCAACCGGAACCGACAGGAGCGATGAAGATCACTCCGCCGGCGGGCTGCTGCATCTGGCTGCCGAGGTCCATGCCGACGAAGGACTGCACGGAATGCCGCGTCGGCCTGGCCTTGTCCCATCGGGAAACGGCAGAATGCCGGCCTTGCCCGACCAGGGCCCCGCCGAGGCCGGACATCAGACGTGTGCACCGCTCGTCAAGCCCCGCCTGGCGTGCATGCTGGCCGAAAATTCCCTGCGGGTCCGGTCCGTCCGCCGCCGGGCTCGCCGGCTGTTTGCTCAGCAGGTTTCCGAGCTTCGTCACTATGGGCGTGGCGACCAGAGCGCCAAGGCACAACGCGGTTGCACAGAGCGCGCCTGCGAGGAAGGGGGCAAAGGCCCGCCGTCCCGGACGTCTGGCCTGCTGTCGCGACTGCCGCTGGCTGCGGGGGCGTTCCATGTCCATCGTCACGTTCCGTCACTCGATGGCAGCGAGCGCGTCGCTGAGCCCCGCCAGGGGCGCGACGAGGTTGTCGTCCCTGTCCGGGCGGCGGATCGAGATGCCGAGGGTCCGGGCATCGGCGATGGCCGAACGGAATCGCGGACCGACCGGAACGATAAAAATGCACAGGCTGGGATCGCACTCCTCATGCGTGACCGGATAGGGCGGTTCGCCATTGCTGAAATCGATCTCGATCCTGGGCGCGCCGCTCGTTCCCGCCGGCGCGCGCAGCAGCATGGCCGGCTGTCCGTCCTCCGTCGCGGCGAGCGACCAGCTGAACGCCATGCGGCCCTGGTCATCGACGAAGGTCTGGGTGACGTTGCAGATGCGCTTGCGCTCTTTCAGATTTTCGTCGCAGATCAGGACCCAGTTCGGAAAGGGGTGAATGATCCGCCGCAGTTCGCCGGGCTGCAGATCGGGCGGGATTGCGACATCCGGTGCCCGCAGACGGAACTCGGCCGCCATGGCGCCGGCGCCCATGCCGAAGGACAAGGCGGCGGCGATTACGCGGAGTAGGAGCTTGCTCATCAGGGAACGGCCTGTCGGGAGAGAGGCGGGAGGCGACCTGCCGCCTCCCGCTCCGGCGCTTCCGGTTACTAGTTGAATGTGAAACTCAGACCGGCGCCGATGCCCCAGTCGCCGCCCGCAGTGGTCGCGGACAGGTTGGAGCGCAGCCTGCCATCCTCGGAGGTGTAGCCGATGCCGAGCGCGAAGGCGCTGGCATCCCGCCAGAGGCCGGCGCCGACGCTGGCGCTGAGCTTGCCCGGACGATTGTCGAAGCGCAGCGACGCCGCCGCCAGACCGATGGCTGCCGCCTGGCGCGCCTCGCCCCGTACATCGGAAATGTCGGAAGCCAGCATGTCAAAGCGCGAGTCCGTGTAGCGGTTCGCCGATTCGAGCGTCTGCGCCGCCGTCTGGTCGACATAGTTGATGGCCTGCTGATAGCGGGCGTCGGTGTAGCTGTAGGCAAGGCTCAGCGTCTCGGAGGCCTTGTCGTTCAGCTGCCCGACATTGACGGCATCCGTGTCGGCCGTTCCGCGCGCCACGTTGCGGATCAGCACCGGCGAGTTCGGATCGCCGCCGATCAGCGTCACGCTGTTCTGGCGATTGCCGTCGTCGTCATAGTCGTACTGCACCGCCCGGTCTGCCTTGTCCTCGACTTTCTTCAGCTGCGAGACATTGACGGCATCCGTGTCGTCCTCGCCCGCCGCCACATTGGTAATCTTCTTGTCGCCAGCGTCGATCCCGTCCCTGGTGACGCTCGGCCCGTCCTCGATGACAAGACCGTCCTCCGTCACCGCCACATCGTCCCCGACCTTGATGCCGTCATTGTTCATGACCGTCTGGCCGGTCGTCACCGAGGTGACGGAGATGTTCTCGTTCAGGGCGACCACCACCTTGCCATCCTGGTCGATACCGGTCTGGGTCACGGTGATGTTGCTGTCGCCGAGGAAGGTGACAAGGCCGTTCGGGCCGATATTGACCTCATTGCCGGACTCGTCCGTCAGGTTCCAGCCCGCGGAAGCAGTCTGCCGGACCGAGTCGATGGCCTCGTGGATGTTGTCCTTGCCGGTATTGCCGATATTGCTGACCTCGATGCCGCCCGTATCGATGTTGAACTGGGCGTTGCCGCCGATGATGTTGGCGATATTGTCGGCGACGCCGTAGAGCTGGCTGCCATTGATCGCGTCGCTGCTGGTCGAGCTGATCTCGCCCGCGGCCACATTGACGATCTTCAGGCCGCCCGCATCGATGCCGCTGGTGGTGACACTCGGCCCGTCCTTGATCACCAGACCGTTCTCCGTCACCGCCACATCGCCGACAGCAAGGCCATCCCTGGTCAGCGCCACATCGTCCCCGACCTTGACGCCGTCATTGTTCATGACCGTCTGGCCGGTGGTGACGCTGGTGACATCGAGGTTCGGGTTCAGCGCGACCGTGACCTCCTGCTTGTCCTTGTCGAGCGAGACAGTTATGTTGCTGTCACCCTGGAAAATCACCGTATTGCCAGGTCCGACGTTCGTGAAGTTATTGGCGTCGTCGCCCACCTGCAGGTTCCAGCCCGCGGAAGCAATCTGCCGGACCGAGTCGATGGCGTCGTGGATGTTGTCCTTGCCGGTATTGCCGATATTGCTGACCTCGATGGCGCCCGTATCGACGTTGAACTGGGCGTTGCCGCCGATGATGTTGGCGATATTGTCGGCGACGCCGTAGAGCTGGCTGCCATTGATCGCGTCGCTGCTGGTCGAGCTGATCTCGCCCGCGGCCACATTGACGATCTTCAGGCCGCCCGCATCGATGCCGCTGGTGGTGACACTCGGCCCGTCCTTGATCACCAGACCGTTCTCCGTCACCGCCACATCGCCGACAGCAAGGCCATCCCTGGTCAGCGCCACATCGTCCCCGACCTTGACGCCGTCATTGTTCATGACCGTCTGGCCGGTGGTGACGCTGGTGACATCGAGGTTGGGGTTCAGCGCAACCTCGACCTTGCCATTATTGTCGGTTCCGGTCTGGGTGACGGTGATGTTGTTGTCGCCGAGGAAAGTGACGATTCCATCCGGGCCGATCCGGGCAGCGTTGTCCTTCGCATCGGTCGCGACCCAGCCGGCATTGGCTGCCTTGCTGACCTGGGCAAGCTGGTCCTCCGTGGCCGCCTGGCCGCTGACATAATTGTTCGGGTCCCAGCTCTTGTTGGTAAGCCCGGTAATGGTGCCGCTGTTGCCATTGATGATGATTGGGCTGCCGGCGCCGGTGATCTGCACCAGCCCGGCGCCGAGATCCGTCACGCCGGCGTCGCTCGAAATGGTGACGCCGGTGGACGCCACTTCGGTCTTGTTGCCCTTGCCGTCATCGACCGTCAGCCCGTCATCGTCGAGCGTGCTGTCCCCGGCCGTAACGCTGTCGACGTCAATGTCGCGGGCAAGGGAGATCCGGATCGTGCCGTCATCGTCGGTGCCCTCGAGCGCGACATCGATATTCGTGCCGTCGCCTGCGAAGCGGGCGCTGCCGCCAGGGCCGATATTCAGCGTATTGCCCGTGGCCGCTCCAAGGTTCCAGCCCATATTCGCCACATTGGCAACCTGGGTAAGCTGCGAGACATTGACCGCGTCGTTCGGGTTCACGCCATTGGCGACATTGGTGATGACCATGTTGCCGGCATGGATGCCGCTCCTGGTGACGCTCGGGCCGTTCTGGATGGCAAGACCGTTGGCGTCGAGCTTGATATCGGCGCCGATCTGCACCCCGGTCGTGGTGATGACCGTATTGCCGACGCCGACCTTGGTGAACTCGACCTCGTCGGCCGTCGCAACCGTGTAGATGCTGTGGTTGTCCGCCGAATCGACGGTGCGGGAGACCTTGACGTTCTTGCCTTCGACGACTTCGGTCGTCGCCGCAGCCGCCGCCGCCTCCAGCTGGCCGAGATTGACGGCATCCGTGTCGGCGATGCCGTCCGCCACACCGGTGATGCGGCCCTTGCCATCCGCGTTGATCGTGACATCGCCGAATTTCGGCGAGTTTGCGAGCTCGATGGTGATGGTATTGCCGGCGGTGCTGGTGCGGATATTGCTGCTGCCATACGCGCCGGCAGTGGTGGCGGCGCCGACGATCTGCAGGGTTTCGCCCAGCTTGCGCTCGATGGCCGTGCCCGTATTGCCGGTAAAGGTCATGGGCAGATTGGCGAGGTTCTTCAGCTGCGCGACATTGACGGCATCCGTGTCGGCGGTGCCGGCGGCGACGCCGGTGATCTGGCGCCGCACCGTGTCCGAACCGACGGACACCGCCGCGTCCGTGGCCACCGTATTCGACACCAGGGCGGCGGTTCCGGCGTGTGCGATATAGGGAGTGGCGCCGGCCGCGGCGGTACGACTGGCGACCGAGTTGTTGCCGAGCGCAATGCCGCCCTCGACCAGGGAGCTGGCGCCATTGCCCAGGATCACCGAATTATTGGCGACCAGATTGACATTGCTGCCGAGGATCAGGGCGTTCGCCGCGCTGGTGGCAATATTATTGCCGATGGCAAAGGTGTTCTCCGCCGTGGCATTGAGGCTGATCCCTGTGCCGAGCGCTGCCGAATTTCCTGCCTCGATGATATTGTTATAGCCGATGGCGCTGGAATTGGCGCCGCTGACCTGGGTTTTTGTGCCGACCGCCAGCGAATTTTCCTCGCTGGCTTTGGACTCCTTGCCGAAGGCCATTGACTGCTTGCCTGAAGCCAGGGCGCTGGTGCCGATCGCGAGAGCGTCGAGATTTGCCGCCAGCTCTTCCGGCGTTGTCGCGCTGACATTGCCCGCTACAGCGTTATCGCCGATCGCTATGCCGCGGGTTGCCACTGCTTGTGCGTCACTGCCGGTCGCCACAGAGCCGGCGCCTGCGGCGGAAGCTCCGGCGCCGCTTGCCACGGCACGGTTGCCGGAAGCGGATGCTCCGGTACCCTGCGCAATTGCGTCCGTGGCCAGCGCGCTGGCGCCGACGCCCTGGGCAATGCCGCGCGGGCTGTTGGTCAGGGAGTCGCGGCCGATGGCGATGCCGTCATCTGCCGTGACGTCGGCGGAAGTGCCGATGACGATGGCATTGTCCACGGTGCCGCCGGACTTGGGATCGGATTCGGCGCCCGTACCGATGACGATCGAGTTGTTGCCGCGGCTGATCGCCTGCTGGCCGATCGCGACGCCGCCCTTTCCATAGGCAAAGCTCTCATTGCCGAGCACGCTCGAGCGTTCCCCCTCGGCATGGGCGCCATAACCAATGGCCGTCGATCTGTAACTGGAAGCAGCCGCCCCGTCGCCGACCGCAAGAGCGCTGACGGCCGATGCGGTTGCCACCGGGCCAATGGCGATCGCCTCCGCGGCAGTGGCGCCGTTATTGTTGCGGTTGGCGCCGTTGGTCGAGTTGATGCTGAAGTATTTCGGCGCAGCATCGGCAATCGCCGCATTCATCTGGGCGAGATTGACCGCCTCATCGCCGTCGACAGCATCGGCCACCACGATCGTGCCGCTGCCGGTCTTCGTGACGACATTCGCCGGCAGGGCAATGCCGATCTGGCCATTGGCGACTGCCTGGATGGCTTCGGCGACGGTTTCGTACTTGTGCGAATCGTTGTTGGTGTCGAACAGCTCGATGACAAAGCCGGAAAAACCGGTCGAGTCGGCAACGACATTGCCGCCGATCAGATTGGCCACCGCTTGCTGGGCTGCCTTCAGCTGGTTCACATTGACCGCGTCCGTGTCCGCCGCGCCATCCGCGACATTGACGATGCGGCGTTCCGAACCGGACGAGCCGACGGAGACGACGCTGTCTACAGGGCCCCGGCCGGTCAGATAGCTGTTGCCCAGACCATCCGCTGCCGTGGCGATCGAATTGGCGCCGAGCGCGATATTGCCGCTGGAAGCCTGGGAATTATTGCCGAGCGCGAGGCCCTGCGCCTCCGCGGAGGATTCATAGCCGACCGCGACACCACGCGTGAGGGCGCTTGCGCCATAGCCTACCGCCACCGCATCCGTGGCGGCCTTCGTCTCGGCGCCGAGCGCGGTGGCCTGATCGACCGAGCCGGCGCCCTGGTTGGCTCCCGAACCGATCGCCACGTTGAAATTGCCGTCCAGACCGGTGCCCGCATCCGTGCCCACTGCGATATTGTTGTCGCCGGTGACGCCCGTGCCGGCATTGTAGCCGATGCCGGTATTCTGATTGCCGAGGACATTGCGGCCGGCAAAGGTGCCGATGGCGATATGATCGGTCTTGTCGCCTTCCGGGCCGCCCGACGTGCCAACGCCGGCATTGGAGCCGATCGAGATGGCGCGTGTCGGCGCGGCGACGGCGCCGTTGCCCACGGCAATGCTGGCGGCGCCGGAAGCCGAGGCGTCGCCCACTGCAATGGCGCGGCCTGCGGAAGCGGTCGCGCCCGCGCCGAGGGCCGTGGCCCCGATGCCCGCAGCTGCCGCGTCGGTACCGAGCGCCACCGCGTCATCGCTGTTGGTGCCGGTGACGCGCGCGCCCTTGCCGATGGCAATCGCGCCGTCGGTGAATTCCGACTGTACATTGGCTCCGTCGCCGATCGCGACAATGGACGCGCCGTTAGCGATTGCGTCGCGGCCGATGGCAATGGAGGCTTCTGCGTCCGCGCCCGTAGTGGCGCCATGCCCGGCCGCCAGGCTGCTCAGTCCCGCCGCGACTGCTTCCGGCCCGATGGCGACGGCGTCGTCGCCGCTGGCCACCGAATCGTCAAGCAGCGAATTGGCGTGGAAATATTTGACGCCCGACCCGAGCGAGTAGAGTTCCTGCCGCAGGTCGTAGAGCTGGCCGCCGGTCACGGCGTCCTTGCTGCCCGACGCGATCAGACCGTCCGACAGATTGGTGATCTTGTCGCCGGCCATGTCGATGCCCGAGGAGCTGAGACTCGGTCCGTCGGCGATCGTCAGCCCGGTGCTGTTCAGAATGTTGCTGCCCGCGGTGAAGGAATTGGCCGTCATGGAAGCTGCCGTAACCGCACCGGCTGCCGCAACCGAACCTGCCGTAACCGACCCCGATGCCGTAACCGAGGTGACGTTGAGATCGGGGTTCAGGCCGATGCCGATATTGCCGTTATCCGCGGTTCCGGTCTGGGAGACGGTGATGTTCGCATCCGCCGCCTGGAAATTGACATTGCCGCCCGGGCCGATGTTCACGGCCGCGCCACCGCCGGCGCTGAGGTTCCAGCCCGTGCCGGCAAGGGCCTCGAGCGCGTTGTAGGCGCTCAGCAGCTGGTCTTCGGTCGCCGCCCTTCCGGACACGATGTTCGCTGGATCCCAGCCGAGATTGGTCAGGCCGATGATCGTGCCGCTTTGCCCGTCGATGACGATCGTGTTCGCGCCGACCTGGACGGTGAGCTTCTGCGCCTGGACCTCGTCCAGGCTCAGCGTGTCGGCGAGCGAGAAGGTCAGGTGATGCCTGGTCGGGTCTGACGTGTCCAGTTTGACATCGAGCCCGTTCTCGGTCTCGATCTCGAGGATATTCACCTCGCTGACCGGGAAATCGACGGAAGCGGCGGCGGCGCCGGCCACAGCCAGCCCGCCGCCTATCCCCAGCATTCCAAGTCCGAGCCCCCGGCGGTTCAAGCCGAGGACTCGAAATGCCGACCGCAACAGCGATCTCAGTCTTTTCCGCCCGTGACGTCCGAGTTGTCCGCGGACCCATTGAGACGCAAACGAGTCCGAATACGCGCCAAAGCGCCGCACGGAACGGTTCATGTCGCTCGCCCCTGAAAAAGTGCTTTCCGATCAGGCAGCGGAATCCTTCATGGACTCTTCTGCTGCCGACGCCACCCTATCCCTGGTCATTCGGTCAAGAAAACCGGCCAGTTGACCAGTTGTAAAATCTTGGTTAATGGGCGACTCAAGGCGGCAATGTATCGACAGCGTGCCTGAGCGCGAACCCGTAGCTACTGCGAGGCGTAGACCGCCGCGGCCTGAATGCGGGAAGAGACGTCGAGTTTTCTCAGGATCTCCCGTACGTGATAGTCTACCTGCTTTCTTGACAGATCGAGAATTGTGGCAATGTCGGCATTGGACTTGCCTGCGGCAATCCAGTGCAGGATCTTCAGCTGCTTGTCGGACAGGGAGGAAAGCAGCGTCTGCTTCGTGTGGACCGTCGCTGACGTCTTGCCGAAACTCTCGAGCCGCTGCTGCGCCAGATGCGCGAGCATGCGGGCCAGGCTGAGAGAGGCGCCGGCATCCAGCAAGGGTGGCCGCAACGACAGAAAGATCGCGACGCTGTAGGTTCCGGGCTCGGCGGGAAGCGGAATGTTCACGCCGCCCTCCAGGCCCAGCTCGCCGATCATGCGGGAAAACCGGTCGTTACCCAAGGAATCGACGAAGCTTCGGTTCCAGGCGAGAGGTCTCCGCTCTTCGGCGAAATGCTGCAGCAGGGGATCCATCTCCGGTCCGCCATGGTCCAGATATGCCTGAATGTCCGCGGCGCCGAAGTTCGACAGGGTCGGATCGGGGATGAGTTCGGCGAGATCGGACTTGCCGACGCTGACGATGTAGCGATCGAAGCCTGCAAGCCGGCATGCTTTGGCAATGGCTGCATCCAGCTCGGCAACAGAGCTGGAGTTCAGGATATCGAAGAGGGAGTCGCTAAACTGAGCAAGGTTCTTCTGCGGTATCATTATCCCACCCGCGCAGGAGAAAGCCTGGGAATTATCGTGCTGGATCAGCGGCCGGAACTGGCGGGAAGGAGAGAATGCAAGGAACGAAACAGAAGATACTGCCAGGAATCCGGATAGGGTCGGTAAAACTGGCTAGCCAGGCGTCGGAACGAGTATTTCCTGACGCACTCGGGGATTCCGGAGAATGTCTGCCGCGAGTTCCCGCATTTTCGCACCTGCAACATGGGCGATTCGTATCAATTTCGATATGACGATCATGTGAACGCTTTGCAATACCCGGCCGGGAAAATTTGTTCCACTCCGGGTGGCCTTGCCGTTTCTGTCAGTCGAGGCATCGGGCTTGCGCCATTCCTTTGCCGATCTGGCAGAGAGATGTCCATGCACGGATGCCGGTGCAACCGGCTCACCGCCCAGGCGTCATGCAGGGTGCTCGGTCTTTTGCGGGATCAACCTGCGGGCAGGGGGCCACGCGCATGACAGGTAGACCGGGATCATAACAGGTAGACCGGGATGGTGGATTTTGAGCCAAGTGCTTGATTTTGCTTGGCTGGGGAACCTGGATTCGAACCAGGACTAACGGAGTCAGAGTCCGCTGGTCTACCGTTAACCTATTCCCCAAAAGGCAAGATGCGGAATGAGCCTGACGCCAACATAGTCACTGGGCAGGAGGCGGACAAGGCCCTTCCCGTATGGTGCCGCCTTGTAGCACATTCGCCCCGCCGTGCAAGGGCGAATGTGTCGCAAGATCAGCGCCGTGCGCCGTCGACGCTCCAGGAGCCCGGGCCGGCGAAGACGAGGTAGAGGAAGACGAAGCAGAAGAGAATGGCGGCATCGCCCTGATTCAGCAGCGGATAGAAACTGTGCGGAGCATGCGCCATCCAGTAGGCGACCGCCATCATGCCGGACAGGACAAAGGCGGTGATGCGCGTCTGGAACCCGATCAGCAGCAGCAGGCCGCCGAAGGTTTCGAGAATGCCGGCCAGGCCCATGAGCGACATCAGGTCGACCGGGTCTTTGCCGCCCGGAAACCCGAACAGCTTCTGTGTCCCGTGCTCCATGAAGACCAGCGCCGCGACGATGCGAAGTATTCCGAGAATGTGAGGTCGGTAGGTGTCGAGCATTGCTTGCAGCTTCTCCTCTTGATCGGGCCCGGCAATCTAGTGATTCGCACCCCGGCGGCAATCCGCGATTCGATTGAACAGTCTGTCCACCCAGGGTGGCTTGCGCGGCGACGCCGGGATTTGCCGGCGCCGGGGTGAACGAAGCGGCGCCGCGATCACGCAATCTTTATTGAAGATCCGCGCTTGGGGATTTGCCCTGGCGCTGTTACAATCCCGGCCAACGAGAATTGAATGCGCCTGCAGCGGCTTTGCCAGCTCGGCGCCGAAGGAACAGCATTGAGCGACTCCGAGTCCGGCAAGTCATGGCCGCGTCCGGGGGCGCCTGCCGGGGATGGCCAGGAGGAGGTTCGCCCCGCGGGCAAGTGCCAGACCGTTTCCGCAGATGGCGGAAGCGGACGCAGCGGCGACCCCGGAAGAATCCAGGCCAAGGGAAAGCGGCGAAAGCGCCGCCGGAAAGTCTTCGCCCGCGACGGCCAGTTTCCGCCCGCGCAGACTCCCGCGGCAAATGTGCCGCCGCCCCGCGCGGCGCCGCCGCCGCGCATTGCAGCGCCGGCGGTCCTGCGGGCCAGCCGGGGCGACCAGCCGACGGCCTATGCGGCGCTCGACCTCGGTACGAATAATTGCCGGTTGCTCGTGGCGGTGCCGACCCGGCCCGGACAGTTCAGGGTGATCGATGCCTTCTCGCGCATTGTCCGGCTCGGCGAAGGCCTGAGCAGGACCGGTTGCCTCAGCGAGGCGGCGATGAACCGCTCGATCGAGGCGCTGGAAATCTGCGCAACGAAATTGCGGCAAAGGCCGGGCGGGCGTTTCCGCATGATCGCCACCGAGGCCTGCAGGGCAGCGAGCAATGGCGCCGAGTTCCTGGCGCGGGCGCGGGAGCGGACGGGGCTGGAACTGGAGATCGTCGATCGCGAAACCGAGGCGCGGCTGGCGGTCTCCGGCTGCTCCTCCCTCGTCGAACGCGGCACCGAGGCCGTGGTTCTGTTCGACATTGGCGGCGGCTCTTCCGAGATCGCGCTGATCGACCTTTCCAGGCGACGCAGCCGCCAGCTCGCGCGCAATATCGTGGCTTGGACCTCCCTGCCGGTCGGCGTTGTCTCGCTGGCGGAAAAGTTCGGTGGGCGCCAGGTGACGCCGGAAATCTTCAGCGCCATGACCGACGAAGTCCACGCAATGCTGGACAGGTTCCCGGCACGGGATGCACTGGGCCCCCTGGCCCGCGGACCCGCCTTTCACCTGCTCGGCACCTCGGGCACGGTGACGACGCTCGCCGGCGTGCATCTCGGCCTCAGCCGCTACGACCGGCGCCGGGTCGACGGATTGTGGCTGACGGATTTCGAGACCGACGCCATTGTCCGCAAGCTTACCGGATGGAGCTTCGAGGAGCGGGTCGCCAATGCATGCATCGGCGCCGACCGCGCCGATCTCGTCCTTGCCGGCTGTGCCATTCTCGAGGCAATCCGCCGTGTATGGCCGGCTCCGAGGCTGCGCGTCGCCGATCGGGGCCTCCGCGAAGGCATATTGATCGAGATGATGGCGGCGGACGGGGCATGGTTCAGGCGCCAGCAGGGACGCTGGCAATGACCCGCAAGACAAAGGAAATCCGGCTGCTCAGGACGCGGGTGAAGAAGAAGAGCGGACTGAAGGCCTCGTCGCGGCGCTGGCTGGAGCGCCATCTCAACGATCCCTACGTCGCTCGGGCAAGGGCCGAAGGCTACCGCTCGCGCGCTGCCTTCAAGCTGCTGGAGATCGACGAGCGCCATTCCCTGCTGCGGCCGGGCCTCAAGGTCGTCGATCTCGGCTCGGCGCCGGGAGGCTGGAGCCAGGTGGCGTCGCAAAGGACCGGTTCCACCGACGAGCGCCCCGGCGTCGTTGCCATCGACTACCTGGAAATGGAGCCGGTTGCCGGCGTGACCTTCCTGCGCAAGGATTTTCTCGATGAGGACGCGCCGGCGGCGCTGATCGAGGCGCTGGGGACGGCGCCGGATCTCGTGATGTCCGACATGGCGGCGCCGACGACCGGACATCGCCAGACCGACCACCTGCGCACCATGCATCTGTGCGAGACGGCCGCGGAATTCGCCCTGTCCGTGCTGCAGCCGGGCGGAAACTTTCTCGTCAAGACCTTCCAGGGAGGAGCGGGCGCTGAGCTCGTGGCCCGGCTGAAGCAGAATTTCGCCAGCGTGCATCATGTCAAGCCGCCGGCGAGCCGGGACGAGTCGGTGGAGCTCTATCTGCTGGCCAAGGGGTTCAAGGGACACAAATAGGCGGCCGCGGCTCTTTTCAAGGGCCTGCGGTCATGGTACGAGCCGGCGCCAATCCTGAAAGGTATTGCCGCCGCCGCCGATTCGCCCGCTGCGGATTCCCGGCGCAGAAATCATTCGAGGAGTGGCCATGGCCAGGATCATCCAGACCATCACCGGGATCGAGGCGCTGACCTTCGACGACGTCCTGCTGCAGCCGGGACATTCGGATGTCCTGCCGGCGGAGACGGATATCCGCACCGTCGTCGCGCGCGACATATCGCTCAACCTGCCGATCCTGTCCTCGGCCATGGATACGGTGACCGAGGCGCGCATGGCGATCGCCATGGCGCAGGCCGGCGGCCTCGGCGTCATCCATCGCAATCTGGGCATCGCGGAACAGGCGGACGAGGTACGCAAGGTCAAGCGGTTCGAGAGCGGCATGGTCGTCAACCCGATCTCGATCGGACCGGATGCGACCCTTGCCGATGCGCGGGCGCTGATGAGCGCGCACGGAATTTCCGGCATTCCCGTAGTCGAAAGCGCCGGCACGGGCAGCAACAGGCCGGGCAAGCTGGTCGGTATTCTCACCAATCGCGATGTGCGCTTTGCTTCCGATCCACGCCAGCCGGTGCGCGAACTGATGACGCGTGACAATCTCGTCACGGTCGGCGAAGGCGTTGGGCAGGATGAGGCGAAGCGGCTGCTGCACCAGCACCGCATCGAAATGCTGCTGGTCGTGGACCGGGAGGGCCGTTGCGTCGGCCTCATCACGGTAAAGGACATGGAGAAGTCTCAGCTCAACCCGCTCGCCACGAAGGACGGGCAGGGCAGGCTGAGGGTCGCCGCCGCGATCAGCGTCGGCAACGAGGCGATCGAACGTGCCGAGCGCCTGATCGACGCCGGCGTCGACCTCCTGGTCATCGATACGGCGCACGGCCATTCGCAGCGCGTCCTCGACGCGGTCGGCAAGGTGAAAGCCCTGTCCAACTCGGTGCGCATCATCGCCGGAAATGTCGCCACCCCGGAAGGGACGCGCGCCCTGATCGATGCGGGCGCCGACGGCGTCAAGGTCGGCATCGGGCCGGGCTCGATCTGCACCACCCGCATCGTCGCGGGCGTCGGCGTTCCGCAGCTGTCGGCGATCATGTCGGCGGTCGAGGAAGCGGACAAGGCCGGCATCGGCATCATCG
>CAYLSN010000020.1:0-20432 GCA_964386015.1 uncultured Rhizobiaceae bacterium
TCTCACCAGTGCCCTTTTCTGAGGGAGGTCCTCGGGACAAGCCCGAGGATGACGGCGTTGGCGAGAGGTCCGCGCCTAGCGGCGCAGCTCCACCGGCATGGCGAACTCCTCGAGGTCGTACTTCGCCAGGAGTTCCTTCAGCTTGCCGTCCCGTTCCAGGATCTGCACCCCTTCGAGCACGGCACGGCGGAGTTCCTCATTGTCCTTGCGCACGGCGGGGCCAATGACCTGATCCTCGAGCAGCACGGTAAAGGCGAGCTCGAGCTCGTCCGCCCTCGCTGCCACGCGGCCCTTCGCCGAAATGGCGCCGTCCATCACGAAGTCCGTGCGGCCGTTGGCGAGCTGGCGGATGGCCGCTTCCTGGTCGACCGAGGCCTGATAATCGATGGGAGGCTTGCCGGCGGCGACGCATTTCTCGCTCTCGGCGAGGATCGCGGCATTGCTGGACCCGCCGGCAGAGCTGGAGGCGGAGACGCCGCAGAGATCCTCGAGCTTCTTCAGGCCCTTGGGATTGCCCTTCGGCACGATCACCGACTGGCCGCTGCGGATGAACGCCACGAAATCGACCTTCTCCGCGCGGTCGGGCCGGTAGACGACGCTGGCGGCCATCACATCGGTCGAGCCGGACATGATCGTCTGGATCAGCGTCGAGAACGGGCCCTTGACGAATTCATATTTCAACCCGGCGCATTCCATCGCGAACTCGACCATCTCGATCTCGATGCCGGTCAGCTTGTCGAGATTCTCAGGATCGGAATAGGTGAAGGGCGGCGTCGTCGGCGAAGCAGCGATCTGGACCACACGCTGCGAGGAGTCGGGATATTTCTCTGCCGCCTTCTCCGGTTCGCAGGCAATTTCCGCATGGGCAGCGCCCGTCATCAGGGCCAGCCCGCATGCCATAGCCGTCAACGAAATTCCAAGTCTCATCAAAGCCTCCCTGTCTGGGGTTATGTATGCAATTGCATGACAGGAGTACACTAGTATACTTGAACTGCCCCCGCAACAGGATCCTGCCGCAGTGCGGCTCCAGATCGGCTTGCAGAAACCATGCTACTAGTACAATCAAATCGAATCCACCGATTTCGAGGTGCAGCAATGAAGCCTGAATTCGACCGCATCGCCGCCCTGGCGGCAGAGACGGGCGTGCCGCTTTCGCAAGAGCAGCTCGCGGCCCTGCGCGAGGGCCATGCGCTGATCGAGAAGCTGCGCGCCATGCTCCACCGTCCCCCTGCCCTCGACGGCGACCTCGCCGTGCGTTTCACTCCGGAATCCGCAGAATGAGCCTGTTGACGCTGAGCGAAGCCGCGGCGCGGCTGGCGCGAAAGGAAATGTCGCCTGTCGAGCTGACGCAGGCCTGCCTCGAGCGGATCCACCGCCTCGACGACCGGCTCAACGCCTTCATCACCGTCACCGCGGAACGGGCGCTGGCGGATGCGCGTGCCGCCGAGGCACGGATCCTCAAGCAGGGTCCGCGGACGCCGCTCGACGGCATACCGATCGCGCACAAGGACCTCTTCGACACGGCGGGGATCGCGACGACCGCGCATTCGCGGCTGCTGCAGGACAATGTGCCGGCCCGCGACGCGACTGTGGTCGCCCGCCTGGCGCAGGCCGGGGCCGTCATGCTCGGCAAGCTCGCCACGCTCGAATTCGCGCTGGCCGGCCCCTCCTTCGACCTGCCATGGCCGCCCGCGCGAAACCCGTGGAATGTCCGGCACTTCACCTCCGGCTCCAGTTCCGGCACCGCCGTCGCCATTGCCGCCGGCATGATCCTCGGCGGAACGGCAACCGACACGGGCGGCTCGATCCGGGCGCCGGCGGCGGCCTGCGGCACTTCCGGCATCAAGCCCACCTACGGACGCTGCAGCAGGGCCGGCATCATCCCGCTCGCCCCATCCCTGGACCAGGCGGGACCGATGGCATGGACGGCGGAGGACTGCGCCCTGCTGCTGCAGCAGATGGCGGGACACGACCCGCTTGACCCGGCGAGCGCCGACCTGCCGTTACCCGACTTCCGGGCGGCCATCGGCCGGAGCGTGCGCGGCCTGCGCGTCGGGGTGATCCGCCATTTCCACGAAACGGATTTCCCCGTCAGCGCCCCCGTCCTGGGCGCCATCGACGAGGCCCTTTCGATCCTGCGCGACGCGGGCGCCGAGATCCGTGACGTCCGCCTGTCGCCCCTGTCGGACTATTCGGCAGCCAACAAGATCATCATGAATTGCGAGGCGGCGGCAATTCACGAGGATTGCCTGAGAAGGCGGCCGCAGGACTATGGCGAACGCATGCGCTACCGTCTCATCCTGGCGCGCATGCTGACCGCCAATGATTACATCCAGGCCCAGCGCAGGCGGCGGGAACTCGGGCGGGAGCTTGCCGAGGCGATGAAGTCGCTGGATGTGGTCATTACCGCAACGGCCGCCGGCGAGATTGCCGCCATGGACGAGATCCCGCTCTGGGACGGGCTGGAGAAGCCGAGCTTCACCGTGCCCTGGAACCTCACCGGCTTCCCGGCGATCGCCGTCGGCATGGGCTTCGGCGACAAGGGGCTGCCGGTCTCGGTGCAGCTCGGCGGGCGGCCCTTCGACGAGGCGACACTGTTCCAGGTGGCCCACCTGCTCGAGACCTCGACGCCATGGCGGGGCATCCGGCCGCAGCTCTGACCGGCCCTGCCGCTACAGCTCGCCAAGCACGTGATGCATGTCCTCGATGCGGTTGAGCCGGTTCCTGCCCTCCTTGCCGCGATGGCGGAAAACCTCGTCGACGAGGATGTGGCACAGGAGGAGCACGGCAGTGTGATTGTCGAGCGGCGACGGGCTGTGGGTGGAGCAGCGCAGCAGCCAGTTCGGCGTGAACGGCTCCCGGTAGTGCTGGTCGGCGATGAACAGGGTGCGCACGGGCAGGCCCGGCAGCATGCCGATCAGGGCGCGGACCACCGGTACCAGCCTGCGGATGGCGAAAAGGACGACGATGTCCCGTTCGTCGAGATCGGCGAGCGTCTCGGCCAGGGTCTCGCCATTGTCCGGCAGGAGATGGGTGTTGCCGCACACTTCGCCGATCTGCCAGCGCAGATATTTGGCAAGGAAGTGGCCGTTGCGCATGCCGATGAAGACAATCCGGCCGGCGCTGGCGATGGCCCGGGCCGCGGCATCCAGCTCGCCGGGGTCGAGCGTGGCGAAGGTTTCGGTGATGTTGCGCTGGCTGATGCCGACCTGCCGGGCGATCTGCTCGACCGTGCTGCCGGGGTCCTTGTCGATGAGATAGTTGGGAAATCCCTCGCGGCGAAGCTCCCGCGAATGCCGCTTCATGTCCTCGTAGTTGCGGAATCCGAGCTTGTGGACGAAACGGCTGACCGCCGCATTCGACGTGCCGGCCATCCTGGCAAGCTCCGCCGCAGTATAGCTTGCAATCTCGCCGGGAAAGCTCAGGATGAGATCCGCCAGCTGGCGGTCCGCCGGCGAAAGGCTGCCGGCATGCTCCTGAATGAGGAGAGACAAGGGCTTGCGCCGCTTTTCATCCATGAGGACGGCTCCGCAGTTCGATGAAAGCAACTTTACAATACATTGGAGTTATGAAAAGATATTTTCAGCAGCAATGCGGTCGGGGAAGCCGCAGGCAGCCGGCAATCCGTCCAGGAAGAGCAAATCCGGTCCAATCGAGGAAACGCACATGGGAAACAGACTGGCAAGGAATATTCTGTTGGCCGCCGCCGCCGGGCTGGCCGGAACTGGTGTCCTGTCCGCGCAGGAGTTCCAGAAGGTCAACCTGAACGTGCAGGGCGGCTGGGCGACTGCCGGCATCTACCAGGAGATCGAGGTACCGTTCTGGACGGAGAGACTGCCGTCGCTGACCGGCGGCAATGTGACCGCGACCATCTCCAGCCTCAACGAGAAGGGGCTGAAGGGGCCGGAAGTCTTCCGCCTGATGCGCATGGGCGTGATCGATTTCGGCACCTCGGCGCTTGGCTATGTCGCCGGCGACGACCCGCAGAACGAAGGGTCGGACCTCGCCGGCATCGCGCTCGACATCGAGACTGCGCGCAAGATCAGCGACGCCTACAAGCCGATCCTCGCCGATCTGTACGAGAAGAAGTACAACAGCAAGCTGCTGATGATCTATCCGGCGGAGGCGCAGGTCTTCTGGTGCAACACGCCGATCTCGAAGCTGTCGGACTTGCGCGGTAAGAAGGTGCGCACCGGCAACCGTACCGTTGCCGACTTTGTCGAGGCCGCGGGCGGGGTTACCGTGACCATGCCGTTCGCGGAGGTGGTCACGTCCCTGCAGCTCGGCGTCGTCGACTGCGCCGTCACCGGCACCTTCTCCGGCAACAGCGCCGGCTGGCACGAGGTGACCACGCATCTCTATCCGCTGACGGTCGGATGGAGCCCGTTCATGTATGCCGCCAATCTCACGGCCTGGCAGAAGCTGGAACCGGCTTTGCAGGAGCTGCTGATCAAGGAGATGGCAAGGCTCGAGGACGAGATCTGGACGGCGGGCGCCGACAGGACCGATGAGGGCCTGAAATGCGCGACCGGGGGCGAATGCACCTATGGCAAGCCCGGCTCGATGACGCTGGTGCCGCTTGACGAGGGCGACGCCGCCGAGCGGACGCGGCTGGTCAGCGAGGTCGTCCTGCCCCGCTTCGGCGAACGCTGCGGCGCGCAGTGCCTCGAGGAGTGGTACGCCACGGCGGGAGAAATCGCCGGCCTCAGAAAGGGTGAATAGGCACTTCTGGCGTTCCGGAGCGCCGAGCCGCGCTCCGGAATGCAGGCATTGGGGCCGCGAATGCTTTCCGTCCTGCGTGTGATCTCGCAATATTCCGCATGGATCTCGGGCGCGATGCTCTTGCTCTGCGCCCTGCTCATCGGCGTCGAGGTCCTCGCCCGCAACCTGTTCCGGTGGTCGTTCGGCGGAGTCGACGAGATTTCCGCCTATGTCTTCGCCATCGGCATTGCCTGGTCCTTCGCATTCACCCTGCTCGGGCGGGCGCATATCCGCATCGACCTCATCTACGGCCGGCTGACGCCGCGCCTGCGGGCGCTGCTGGACATCCTGGCGCTGGCCAGCCTGCTTGCGATCACGCTGCTCCTGCTGCAGCAATCCGTGCAGACCGTCATGACGTCCTACGAGTTCCGCACCCGCTCGAACACGCCGCTGGGCGTGATGCTCTGGTGGCCGCAGGCGCTCTGGGCCGCCGGGCTCGGATTCTTCGCGCTGGTGCAGATCTGCCTGATGGTGCGCGTCGTCGCATTGCTGCTCCGCGGCGACACGCGCCAGGCCGGCGCGCTGGCCGGCGTCCGGTCGATGGATGAGGAGATCGACGAAGAGCTCGCACCGGAGTCCCGGACGGGATCGCCATGATCGCCTTCGCCTTTGTCGCCCTGATGATCCTGATCTTCCTCGCCATTCCCGTGGCCGCGGTAATGGGCGTCCTGGCGCTGCTGCTGAATTTCGTCTTCAGCGACCTGCCGCTCTGGCGCGGGCTCGGCGAGGTGAGCTGGGGCGCCTCGACCGAATACACCCTGCTGGCGATCCCGCTCTATGTCCTGCTCGGGGAGATCTTCCTGCGCACCGGCATTGCCGAGGACATGTATGCGGCGCTGTCGAAATGGGTGTCCTGGCTGCCGGGCGGGCTGATGCACGCCAATATTGCCTCCAGCACGCTCTTTGCCGCCACTTCCGGTTCCAGCGTCGCCACCGCCGCCACCATCGGCACGCTGGCGGTGCCGCAGCAGAAGAAATACGGCTATGACGAGCGGCTGTTCCTCGGCTCGATTGCCGCCGGCGGGACGCTGGGCATCCTGATTCCGCCCTCCATCAACATGATCATCTACGGCGTCCTGACCAATAGCTCGATTCCGCAGCTCTACCTCGCCGCGATCCTTCCCGGCCTGATCCTGGCCTCGATCTTCGCCCTGACCGTGCTCCTGCACAGCAGCTTCATTTCCGGCGGCGAGCTCCGCGTCCGGGCGAGCTGGGGCGAGCGGATGCAGTCGCTCAGACATCTCCTGCCGCCGCTGCTGATCTGCATCGTCGTCATCGGTTCGATCTATGCCGGGCTTGCCACGCCGACCGAATCGGCAGCGCTCGGCGTGCTGGCGGCCCTCGTCCTCGCCGCCGCCCGCGGCAGGCTGCAGCTGCGCGTGCTGCTCAGTGCCTTCGAGAACACGATGCGCACGACCAGCATGATCATGTTGATCATCGTCTTTGCCTATTTCCTGAACTTCGTCCTGTCCGGCGTCGGACTTTCCGCCGCGATCAACGGTTTCATCACCGATCTCGGCCTGTCGCCGACCTGGACATTGCTGGCGGTGGTCCTGTTCTACCTGGTCCTCGGATGCTTCATGGAAACGCTGTCCATGATGATCGCGACCATTCCGATCGTGGCGCCGATCGTCTTCGCCGCCGGCTTCGATCCGGTCTGGTACGGCGTCATGATGATGATCCTGGTCGAACTGGCGATGATCACGCCGCCCATCGGCATCAATCTCTACGTGGTCCAGGGTGTCCGCACGAGCGGCAGCATCTCGGATGTCATCATGGGTTCGCTGCCCTTCGTGCTCGCCATGTTCGCGATGATCGCGCTGCTGATCGTCTTTCCGGGCATGACCGCGGTCTTTGCAAGGTAAACCGGTGCGTGAATGACTGAAACTGTTCTCATGACTGCGGCGGGCGACATCGTCATCCGCCATCCCCTGTTCGGCGAAGGCGCCGTCAATTCCGACGGCTTCACGGAGCTGATGCGGACGATGCGCCGCGGCGACCTGGTATGGGGTTCGTGCGAGGTCCAGTTCTCGGAACGGGGCTTCCGGACGGATTCGACGATTGCCTATCTCGTCGCGCCGCGGGTCGGACGCGATCTCGGCAAGGCCGGCTTCGATGTCATGACCGTCGCCACCAACCATACCTGGGATTTCGGTCCCGACGCCTTTCTGGACACGCTGGAGAATCTTCGTGCCGGCGGTGTCGAACCAGTCGGCGGCGGGCGCACCCCGGAGGAGGCATGGCGCCCGGTCCTGCGCGAGATCAAGGGTATCCGCATCGGCATTCTGGCGGCGTCGTGCCTCGTGCCGCCCTATTATGCGGTACTCGACTCGCGGCCGGGGATCGCCGCCGTGCGCATCCGCCAGCTCGCGGCGCTCGACCCGATCGGCATGATGATCGAGCCCGGCGCGCCCATCCGGGTGGAGAGTCATGCCGAGGAGGAGGATGTCGAGCATCTGGCCGCGGCCATCCGCCGGTTGAAGGAGGCGGTCGACATCGCCATTGTCAGCATGCACTGGGGCTATGGCCGCGGGACGCCGCTCGCCACCTATCAGCGCCCGCTGGCGCGGCGGATCGTCGAGGCCGGCGCCGACATGATCCTCGGCAATCACGGCCACAGCCCGACCGCCATCGAAATCGTGCAGGGCAAGCCCGTCATCTACAGCCTGGGCAATTGCATCGCGCAGCAGGACCGGGCCAATGCGACGCCGCGCCAGCTGGAGATCTTCGAGGACATCGACCCCTGGTCGGTCATCGGCGAATTCGAGATCGGCCGCGAAGGGATCCGCTCCATCCGCCTGCGACCGACCGAATGCCGGCCGGACGGACTGCCGGTCCTGGCGCCGGACGCCGTCGGCGCCTCCATCCTCGAGCGCGTCGTCCGGCTTTCGGCGGAATGCGGCACGCCGCTCGCCCTGGAGGACGGCCAGGCGATCCTGCGGCTCTGAGCCGGAGGGCTACTTGCCGCGCAGGCCGAGTATGCCGCGGGCAGCGGCCGGATCGGCAATCTCGAAATCGAGCGTCTGCAGGATGTCCACCGCCTTCTCGACCAGTTCGGCATTGCTGGCGAAGCGGCCGCGGCGCAGATAGAGATTGTCCTCGAGCCCGACGCGCACATGCCCGCCCATCAGCGCGGTCTGCGCCACCATGGGCATCTGCATGCGCGAAATGCCGAAGGCGGCCCAGCGCGCATTGGCCGGCAGCATGCCGCGCATGTGCACCAGGGTCTCGACATCGGCGGCCGCACCCCACGGGATGCCGAGTGCAAACTGGAAGAAGGGCGGATCTTCCACGAGCCCCTCTTCGCAGAGTTTCAGGGCCAGCCGCAGCTGGCCGAAATCGAAGATCTCCAGCTCCGGCTTCACGCCAAGTTCGCGGATCCGCTTCGCCATGGTGCGGATCATCGCCGAAGTGGCGATGTAGGTTTCGCCGCCATCGCCAAAATTATAGGAGCCGCAGTCGAGGCTGCAGATTTCCGGAAGCAGCTCCTCGACATGCACCATGCGCTCCAGCCCGTCGATGAGGTCGCTTTCCTCCGGCCGGAACGGGATGAACTTTCCCCCCATGCCGGCAGTCAGGTTGATGATGACGTCCTCATTGCGCTCGCGGATGCGCGCCACCGTTTCCGCATAGAGCTTCGGATCCCTGCTCGGAGCGCCGCTCTGCGGATCGCGCACATGAATGTGCACGATGGCGGCGCCGGCCTTCGCCGCTTCCAGCGCCGAACTGGCGATCTGTTCCGGCGTGACCGGAATCGCCGGATGCTTTCCGACCGTGTCGCTGTCTCCGGTCAGCGCACAGGTTACGATGACTTGCCGACTCATGGATCACCCTCCCCCGACTGGCCGTGGCAATACGGATCTGTGCGTGCGCAGGAAGTCGTCGAACGCATCCGCAAACCCGTCGATCTCCTGCTGCCCGAAAGGCAGCGACAGGGCAAGCATGCCGCGGCTCGTAATATATTGCCCGCGCAGGATCATCTCGAGCTGGAACAGCTGGAAGAGCCGCCGGTCCTGGCCTTCGAGCTGCGCCGGCGTCGTTACGGGGCCGGATACGAAATGCACGTTCATCACCGAGCCGAAGCCGGTGACGATGCCGCCTACCCCGTGCTTGCCGAACAGGTCGTTGAGCCTGTCGCGCAGCTGGTCGCCGAGCCCGTTCATGCGCCGCGACGCCTCCGGCGTGAGGACCCGGGTCAGCCCGGCAAGTCCGGCCGACATGCTGAGCACATTGTTGTTGAACGTGCCGCCATGACTGAATGCGTGCGGCGAAGCGGGATCGAACCGGTCCATGATCCCGGCCTTGCCGCCGAACATGCCGAAGGAGCAGCCACCGCCGAGATATTTTCCCATGGTCACCAGATCGGGGAACACGCCGTGCTCGCCGTGCAGTCCGTGCGGCGCGAGCCGCGACGTGATGACCTCGTCGAAGACGAGCAGCGCGCCAGCCTTCTCCGTTTCCTGCCGCAGCGCCACGAGAAATTCGCGCGTGGCGGGAATGCAGCCGCCGCCGCCCAGCATCGGCTCGACCACCACGGCGGCAAGCTCGCCGGCATTTGCGCGGATCGCCGCCACCGTCCCGTCAATGTCGTTATAGTCCGCGAAGACATAATCGTAGGGAATGTTCAGCTCCGAGCCGCCATGGGCGAAGGTCAGCACGCCGCCATGATAGGCCTCGCGGAAGACCAGGATGCGCGTCCTGCCGGTGACGGCCCGCGCCGTGCTCACCGCCATGATGTTGGCTTCCGTGCCGGAATTGCAGAAGCGGACCCTCTCCAGGGCCGGGAAACGCTCGCACAGGGCGGCGGCGAGCCGCGCTTCGTAGGCGTTCGGCGCGCCCAGCACCCAGCCGTCGCGCAGCGTCGCCTCGAGGGTCTCGCGGATCACCGGATCGGAATGGCCGTACAGGCCGGCGCCATATTCGGAGACGAAGTCCGTATATGCGTGGCCGTCCATGTCCCAGAGCCGGCAACCTTCGCCGCGCACCATGGCGACGGGAAAGGGCGGATAATACATGACGGCGCGCGTATTGCCTCCGGGCAGATGCGCGGCGGCGGCACGGTGCCGCTCCGCGCTGCGGGGATTGGCGGCCTCGTAGCGCTGCTCGGCGTCCGCCAGCGCCGCGGCAAGATCGATGTTCGAGGTGTTCGTGGGCGCTGAAGTGTTCATGGGCGCATCCGTTTCATCAAGACTGCCGGGCACACGCATCCGCATGCCGGTGCAGCTTCAATTCATACCGGTTGCTTCGTCTTTGTCCAGAGAAATTTGATCAAATCTACCCATAGCGCCGCTTCCACGCCCCTTCTTCGGCAGCGGCGGCGCGAATCAGGATTTCCGCCGCATCGTCGATATCGGCGACGACAGCCCGGCGTGCCGCCGTACCATTGCTGCGTTCCAGCGCCTCGATCAGTTCGTCATGATGCTCGAGCCCCGATCCCAGCGTCGCCGGGCTGCGCATGATGGTCAGATAGGGACCGGCCTGCAGCCACAGGCTCTCGATGACGGGCAGCAGCACTTCCGACCGCGCTGCCCGATAGACGGTGAAATGGAACTCGCGGTTGCAGGCGAGATAGCGTGTGCTGTCGCCATGCGCCGCCATCTCGCGCATCTGGCGCTGCAGCGCCCGCAAGCGGGCAATCTCGTCGTCGCGGATGGTCGCCGCCGCCCATTCGGCGGCAACGCCCTCGATGCAATTGCGGACGCGGCGCAGGTCGAGAATGTGATCGAGCGACAGGGGCGGCACGAAGATGCCGCGATTTGCACGTTGCACCAGCGCCTGGTCCGCCACCAGGCGCCGCAGCGCCTCCCGCACCGGCATGGGGCTTGTCCCGGCCGCCTGCGCCAGCGAGCGCACGGTCATCTTTTCGTCAGGCGCGAACTCCCCGGACATCAGCGCGTCCTTCAGCCGGGCGTAGATCCGCTCATGCGCGATCGCCTCGGGAGCGCCCTCCTCGCGGGGGGCACTGCGGCGACGGGTGCCCTTCTTCAAATTGCCTTCCTCCATGCCAACAGCCTGCTGCCCTAGTCCAACAACCTCCGGATCATGACAAGTTTTTCCTTGCGGCCGCTTCGTTCACATTGACATGCATACCATTCTGCGGCACCAATGACCATGAATTTGATCAAAATTTCAACGATTGTTCCAGTCCGGAACGGGGATAGCGATCGGGATGAAAGTCGTCGGCGTCGATGTGGGCGGAACCTTCACGGATGTGATCCTGCTGGATAGCGCCCGGGGTACGTTCCAGGTAACCAAGGTCGCCAGCACTCCCCGCGACCAGTCGCAGGGATTCCTGGCGGGCCTGCTGCAGCTCGATGAGCCGATCTCCGGCATCTCGGCGCTGGTGCATGGCACGACGGTGGCGACCAACGCCGTTCTCGAGCGCCGGGGAAGCCGTTGCGGACTCATCACCACGCGCGGCTTTCGCGACCTGCTCGAACTCGGCCGGCGCACGCGCCCGCGCCTCTACGGGCTGACCGGCACTTTCGAGCCCATCATTCCGCGCGAATGGCGCCTCGAAGTGACGGAGCGCATCGATGCGAGGGGAGAAGTCCTCGAGCCGCTTGACACGGCGGAAGTCGAGGACTGCGTCCGTCAGCTGCTCGCCGAGGGCGTCGAGTCCGTCGTCATCCATTTCCTCAATTCGCATGTCAACGACGCGCATGAAAGGGCCTGCGCCGGGATCGTGCGCCGCATGTGGCCCAACGACCATGTCACGACCGGGTCGGAGATCCTGCCGGAGATCCGCGAGTTCGAGCGCGGAACGACGGCGGCGCTCAACGGCTATGTCCAGCCGGTGATCGACCGCTATCTGCGCCGGTTGACCGACAGGCTGGCCGAGGCATCGTTCGGCCACGATCTCCTGATCATGCAGGGCAATGGCGGCACGCTGTCCGCCGCCGCGGCAAGGAGCTCGGCAGTGCAGACGGTGATGTCGGGACCGGCCGCCGGCGTCATCGCCGCGGCGAGGATCGCGGCCGGGGCCGGCCTGCGCAACATCATCACCTGCGACATGGGCGGGACCAGCTTCGATGTCGCCCTGGTCTGGGACGGAGAGCCCACGATCACCAATGAACGCGACATCGAGTATTCGATGCCGATCCGCGTGCCGATGGTCGACGTGCACACGATCGGCGCCGGCGGCGGCTCGATCGCGCGCGTTACCGCCGGCGGACTGCTGCAGGTCGGGCCGGAAAGCGCCGGTTCCGATCCGGGCCCGATCTGCTACGGGCGCGGCGGGACGGAGCCGACCATTACCGACGCCAATTTCGTGCTCGGGCGGGTCGATCCGCAAGCCCTGCCAGGCATGGGCGAGACGCCGCCGCGCGAGGAAGTCGAGCGGCTGCTCGCGGAACGGATCGGCGCCAGGCTCGGGCTGGACGGCATCGGCACCGCCGCGGCCATCCTGGCGATCGCCAACCAGCAGATGGCTTCCGCGATCCGGCTGAAATCGGTGGCGGTCGGCCGCGATCCGCGCGATCTCGCCCTGTTCGCCTTCGGCGGCGCCGGTCCGCTGCACGCCGTGGCGCTGGCGCGCGAACTGGGCATCCCGACCGTGCTGGTTCCGCGTTTCCCCGGCATCAATTCCGCGCTGGGCTGTGCCATCGCCGATCTGCGCTACGATTTCGTCCAGCATCTGAACCGGCCGCTGCCGGAACTTGCCGGTGCGGAGGCCGACGCCGCATTCGCGGAACAGAAGCAGCGCGGCACGCGCCTGATCGAGGAGCAGGGCGTCGAGGTCGAGCGGGTGGACGCCGTGCATGAGATCGACCTGCTCTATGAAGGCCAGACCCATCTCTTCCGCATCGCGGTCGAATCCCCCGGCTTCGATGCCGCCAGGGTCGCGGCCGACTTCGAGCGCGTCTATTTCGAGCGCTTCGCGATCCGCCTGCCGGAAATGCGTCCCATTGCCGGGAATCTGCGCACGACCGTGTTCGGCCGGCGGCGCGGCTTTCCGCTCGAATCCTTTGCCCCTTCCAACGCGGGCGCGAAGCCGGCGCAGAGCCGTGCCGCCTGGTTCGGCAAGGAGTGGCGCATGACCCCGGTCTACCGGCGCGGAGGACTTGGCGCGGCAGCGCGCATCGACGGTCCCGCCATCGTCGAACAGGCGGATACGACGGTTCTCATCGAGCCCGGCTGCACCGCCGCGGTCGACCGGCTGGGCAATATCCTGATCGAGGTGCGAGGATGAGCATCGATCCCACCACGCTGGTCGTGGTCCAGAACTCCCTGCAGCACATTGCGACGGAGATGGACCTCGTGCACCAGAAGGCGTCCTTCTCGCCGATCATCAGCGAGGCGCTGGACCGGGCGAACGGCATCTACCACCGCGACGACGGCGCCATGATCGCGCAGGGCGAGACCAGCCTGCCGACCTTCGTCGGCGTCATGCAGTTCACCACCGAAGCCGTGATCGCCGAGAAGATGGACCTCAGGGACGGCGACATCATCATCGTCAACGACCCCTATTTCGGCGGCACCCATCTCATGGACGTGAAGATGGTCAAGCCGTTCTTCTACCGCGGCAAGCTCTGGTGCTACCTTTCCAATTCCGGCCACTGGCCCGACATTGGCGGCATGGTCCCCGGCGGCTTCGCGACCGAGGCGACGGAGATCCAGCAGGAGGGGCTGCGCCTGCCGCCGGTGCACTTCTACCGCGAACATCGCCTGTGCGAGGATGTGCTGCGCATCATTCTCTCCAATATCCGCGTGCCGGAGGAGCGCCTAGGCGACATTCGCGCCCAGGTCGGCGCCCTGGAGGCGGGGGCCCGCGCCCTGACCCGGCTGCTCGACCGCTACGGCGCCGATGTCGTCGACCGCTGCATCCTGGAATATCGCCGCCGGTCGGAGGCGCAGATGCGCCACTGGATCGAGACCGCGGTGCCGGACGGGACCTATTCCTTCTCCAGCGAGATCGACAGCGACGGCGTCGAGGACAAGCCCCTGACGGTCGCCCTCGACATGACCGTGCGCGGCAGCGACATCGTGTTCGACCTGTCACGTTCGAGCCCGCCCTGCCGCGGCCCGATGAATTCGGTGTGGGCGATCACCCGCTCGGCCATCTACATCGCCATGAAGCACATCTTCCCGGACGTGCCGATCAATGCCGGCTGCTTCGCCCCCATCCACATCCCGAAGCCGGAAGGAACCTTTCTCTACGCCGAATATCCGCGGCCCGTCTCCGGCTGCGCGGCGGAGGTGTCGCAAAGGCTGATCGAGGTCGTTCTCGGCGCCTTCGGCCTGGCGGCGCCGGAACTTGTCGTCGCCGCGCCCTTCTCCAGTTCCGGCAATTTCACGCTGGGCGGCTGGGACCCGCTGCATCAGCGCAACTATGTCATGATCAACTTCAGCGGCGGCGGTTACGGCGCCTCTGCGGAGATGGACGGGCTCAGCAACGCGGCAGCCAGCATCAGCGCCGCCAAGACCATGCCGCTGGAACGCATGGAGGAGCTCTATCCGGTGCTGTTCGAGCACTACCGGCTGCACGCCGATTCCGGCGGCGCCGGTCGCAGGCGCGGCGGCATGGGTATCGACTACCAGCTGCGCCTGCTGCGCGGCGAAGGCAAGGCGTCCTTCCTGATGGATCACGGCAAGACCGGACCGCATGGCCTGCTCGGCGGGCACAGGGGCGGCGTCAACAGGATCGAGATCGAACAGGAGGGGCAAAGGCGGACCCTGCCGCTGATCTCCAAGGGCAGCGGCATTCCCCTGCGTGCCGGCGACAGGGTACGGGTCTGTACTCCCGGCGGCGGCGGCTATGGCGATCCGCGCCAACGCGAGCGCGCGCTCGTGGAACGGGATCTGCGCCGCGGCTACATCACCCGGGAGGCGGCCAGGGATCTTTACGCGTATAATGCAGAGGGCGTCAGTCCGAACGGAGGAGAAGGAAGATGCTGACACGACTCCACATGCTGCTGGCCTCGGCGGCGGCGGTCGCACTTGCCGGCGCGGCCGTGGCCCAGGAAACGGTTACCGTCGTTTCCTTCGGCGGCGACTATCAGGCCGCCTTGCGCGAAGCCCTGTACAATCCGGCCGCGCAGAAGCTCGGAATCACCATCGAGGAGGACTCCCTGCGCGGCATTGCCGATGTCCGCCTGCAGGTGCAGGGCGGCAATCCGACCTGGGACGTGGTCGAGCTCGGACGGCAGTACTGCATGTCCGACGAGGCGGCAGAGCTGTTCGAGACGCTCGATTTCTCCCTCATCCCCAATGCCGCAGACTTCGGCGAACAGCTCTCCGGAGAGAACTGGGTTGCCGGCACGGTGACCTATTCGGCCGTGCTGGCATGGGACAAGGAAACCTATGGCGACGCCGCGCCGCAGAACTGGGCGGACTTCTTCGATGTCGAAAAGTTCCCGGGCGTCAGGGCAATGTATGCGCAGCCGCGCTTCATGATCGAGGCGGCGCTGCTCGGCGATGGCGTGCCGCGCGACCAGCTCTACCCGCTCGATGTCCAGCGCGCCATCGACAAGATCGGCAGCATTCGCGACCATATCGAGATCTTCTACACGTCGCACGGCCAGTCGGTGCAGATGGCCAAGGACCGCGAGGTGGACATGATGGCCATGCTCGACGGACGCGCGGCGGCGGCGATCAAGGACGGGGCGCCCTATGCCTTCACCTATAATGAGGGCATCTTCGATACGGGCTGCCTCGCCATTCCGAAGGGAGCGCCGCACAAGGAAAACGCCATGAAGGTGATCAACGAGCTGATCGCCCCGGAGAACCAGGCCAATATTCCGCTGACCTTCGCCTATGGCCCGGTCAATCCGAAGGCGTTCGACACCGGCAAGATCCCGGCGGATCTGGCCGCAACGCTCAATTCCTCGCCGGAGAACATGGCGACGCAGGTCATCCTCGATTCCGGGTGGTGGGCACGGCACGAGGCCGAAGTCCAGCCGCTCTGGGACGCCCTGCTGCAGCAATGAACTGCCTCGCTGCAAGCACATGAACGGTACCGGTGCGCGCGGCGCGTCCATTGCCGCGAAGGGGATCCGCAAGAACTATGGCGCCGCCGTCGTCCTCGACGGCGTCGACATGGAGATTGCCGAAGGGGAGTTCGTCAGCCTGCTGGGGCCGTCGGGATCGGGAAAGACCACTTTCCTGATGGTCCTCGCAGGTTTCGTGCTGCCGGATTCCGGCACGCTCGCCTTCGGCGGGCAATCCGTACTCGGCAAGCCGCCGCACCGGCGCAATCTCGGCATGGTGTTCCAGAGCCACGCGCTGTTCCCGCATCTTTCCGTCTTCGAGAATGTCGCCTTTCCGCTGCGCATTCGCCGCGCCGGAGAAGACACTATCCGCCGCAAGGTGCAGGGCGCGCTGGAACTGGTGCAGATGGCCGGCTTCGAGAAGCGGCGCGTCTCGCAGCTTTCCGGCGGCCAGAGCCAGCGCGTGGCGCTCGCCAGGGCGATCGTCTATGAACCGAAGATCCTGCTGATGGACGAGCCGCTGTCGGCGCTCGACAAGCAGCTGAGGGAGCACATGCAGGTCGAGATCCGGCTGCTGCACGAACAGCTGGGAATGACCACCATCTATGTGACGCACGACCAGCGCGAGGCGTTCACCATGTCCGATCGCGTCGCCGTGCTCGATCGCGGCCGCATCGCCCAGATCGCGCCGCCCCGGGAACTGTACGACCGGCCCGCCAGCGCCTTCGTCGCCGGATTTGTCGGCGAGTCGAGTTTCCTGCCGGTAACGATGGAGGGCGGAATTGCCAAGGTGGGCGGCATGGCGCTGAAGACCGGGCGGCCGGCGCCCGCCGGAGCGGCCCGCCTGCTGCTGATGTTGCGGCCCGAGCGACTGCACCTTGTCGGCGAAGGCACGGACGGGGACCTCAACCTGTTCGCCGGCACTGTGCGCCATGCGCTGTTCCAGGGAGACAGCGTCATGATCCGTGTCCGGCTCGATCCCGGCGAGGAGATCCTGGTGCGGGAGACGCCGGGACAGGGACGGCCGGTGCGCGTCCCGTCGCCGGGAGAACGCGCCCTGGTGGCGCTGCATCCGGACGACGTCGTCCTGGTGGCGGCGGACGGGTCATGACCGGCGAGGCGCAGATGGACGGCGAGAATCTCGCCCGGCTCGCCAGGCTGGAGCGGATCCGCAACTTCCTGCCGGTCGCGCCCGCCCTGGCGGCGGTCGCCGCCCTGATCGTGCTGCCCATGGCCTGGCTGTTCTGGCTGTCGCTGCTCGACGATGCCGGTAACCTGACCGCCGGGAACTATCTGCGCCTGACCGCGGGCGATGTCTATTACCGCACCTTCGCGGTTACCTTCGAGGTAAGTCTCGCGGTCACCGCCATCTGCATCCTGCTCGGCTATCCGCTCGCCTATCTCATGAGCGAACTGCCGAGAAGATGGTCGTCGCTGCTGCTGCTGGCGGTACTGCTGCCGTACTGGACGTCGATCCTGGTACGCACCTATGCCTGGCTGGTCATCCTGCAGCGTCGCGGCCTCGTCAATACATGGCTGACCGATCTCGGCCTGATCGAGGCGCCGCTGCGCCTGGTCCACAACTTCACCGGCACGGTGATCGGCATGGTCCACATCATGCTGCCTTTCTTCGTGCTGCCGGTCTACGGCGCGATGCTCCGCATCGACCGCACCTGCATGATGGCGGCGGCCTCGCTCGGCACCCGCCCGGCCGAGGCGTTCCTGCGGGTGTTCCTGCCATTGTCGCTTCCCGGCGTCCTCGCCGGCGCCTTTCTGGTCTTCGTGCTGTCGATCGGCTTCTACGTCACGCCGGCGATCCTTGGCGGCGGCCGGATCATCATGATCGCCCAGCAGCTCGAGAACACCGTGTCGCTGCACGCCAACTGGGGGGTCGCCGCCGCGCTCGGCATTGTCCTGCTCGTCCTGTCGAGCGCCGTGCTCGCACTTGCGGCCCTGATCGTCCGGTTCATGGGAGGAAGGTCGTGAGGAGTCCCGCCAGCGTCACCGGCGTCACCCATGGCGCCCGGATCTGGCTTTATGCTCTCTGCGCCGTCATCGTGATCTATCTCGCCCTGCCGGCGCTGATCGTCATTCCGATGTCCTTCTCCGATTCCAGTTTCCTCGAATTTCCGCCGCGGCAGCTGTCGTTGCGCTGGTACCGGGCCTTTGCCGAATCGCCCGAATGGCGAGCCGCTGCATGGATGTCGCTGAAAGTCGCCGGGCTGACGGTGCTGCTGGCGACCCCGCTCGGCACCGCCGCCGCCTATGCCCTGCGGCTTTCGCACACCCGCTGGACCCCGTTCCTTGCCGGCATCCTGTCGCTGCCGATGCTGGTGCCGCACATCCTGATCGCCATCGGCCTGTTCTTCCTGTTCTCCCGCATCGGCCTGACCAACACGCTCCCGGGACTGGCGCTGGGCCACACGGTGATCGCCCTGCCCTTCGTGGTCGTGGTGGTGCTGGCGGCCTTGCAGGATTTCGACCTGACGCAGGAGCGTGCGGCGCGAGTGCTCGGCGCCTCGCGTCCGGTTGCATTTTTCCGGGTCGTGCTGCCGCAGATCCGCTTCCCGGTGTTTGCCGGCGCCCTGTTCGCCTTCATCGCCAGCTTCGATGAGGCCATCCTGTCCCTGCTCCTGACCACCGGCCATAATTCGACGCTGACGCGCCGCATGTTCCTGTCCTTGCGCGATGCGATCGATCCGACCATCGCGGCGATCTCCACCATCCTCATCCTGATGGCCGTGCTGCTGGCGGTCGTGGCACTCGTGCTCAACCTGCGCCGCAAGGATCCCCGCAATGCGTGACTTCCACCTCCCCGGCCGCTCGACGGTCTACTGCCAGCGCGCGGCGATCGCGACTTCGCATCCGCTCGCCACTTCCGCCGGGCTCGACGTGCTGCGGCGGGGCGGCAATGCCGTGGACGCCGCCATCTGCGCCGCCGCCGTCCTCGCCGTGGTCGAGCCGGAACAGACCGGGCTCGGCGGTGACTGCTTCGCCCTCCTGGCGCCGGGGTCCGGCGGATTGCACGCGCTCGACGGATCCGGCTGGTCGCCGCGCGCGATCGGGCCCGAGCTGCTGACGGCGCAGGGGCATGCCGTCATGCCGATGGACGGGCCGCATTCGGTGACCGTCCCGGGCGCGGTCGACGCCTGGTTCCGGCTGCTCGAGGATCATGGCAGCTGGGGCATGGCCGAGGTGCTCGCGCCGGCGATCCGGCTGGCGGAAGAAGGCCATCCGGTGCATGAACGCGTTGCCGAGGACTGGAAGGCCTGCGTGGAGAAGCTGCGCCGGGATCCGGAAACAGCCGCGATCTTCCTGCCGCAGGGGCGGCCGCCGCGCCCGGGAGAGATCTTCCGCCAGCCCTTGCTGGCGCAAAGC
The DNA here is from genome assembly GCA_964386015.1 of uncultured Rhizobiaceae bacterium. Classification (GTDB taxonomy): domain Bacteria; phylum Pseudomonadota; class Alphaproteobacteria; order Rhizobiales; family Rhizobiaceae; genus CAYLGY01. Next base: position 19,068 of record CAYLSN010000020.1, read on the forward strand.
CTGCGGGAGATCGGCGAGGGCGGCAGGGACGCCTTCTATGCCGGCCGGATCGCCGAAGACATGGTCGCCAGGCTGCGCCAGCTCGGCGGCGTCCACGAGCTCGACGATTTCGCCGAATATCGCAGCTGCTACCGGACACCGCTTGCCGCCGGCTATCGCGGCATGGAGATCGTGCAATGTCCGCCCGCTTCGCAGGGCTTCACGGTGCTGGCCATGCTGCGGCTGCTCGCGGCGCTGGATGTCGGGGCAGACGACCCCCTGTCGCCGCTGAGGCTGCACCTGTTCGGCGAGGCGGCCAAACTGGCCTATGCGGCGCGCAACCGGCTGGTCGCGGACGATCCCCGTTCGCTGCAGGCGGCTCTCGACTGGCTCGGCGACGACAATATTGCCCGCCTCGCCGCCGCAATCGATCCGGACCGCGCCTCGCCGGCGCCCTATCCCCGGCGCGCCGGAACGGATACGGTTCTGGTGTGCGCGGTCGACGAGAAGCTGAACCTCGTCTCGCTGATCTTCTCCATCTACCAGAGCTATGGCAGCGGCATTGTCGCGCCGCGCTCCGACATATTGCTGCAGAATCGCGGCGCCGGCTTCGCGCTGGCCGAAGGCCATCCCAATGTCCTCGCCGGCAGGAAGCGGCCCCTGCACACCATCATCCCCGGAATGGCGATGCAGGACGGCCGGGCGGTCTCGGCCTTCGGCATGGTCGGCGGCGATTTCCAGCCATTCGGGCAGGCGTGGCTGGTGTCGAATGTCGTCGATTTCGGCATGAGCCCGCAGCAGGCCATCGATCTGGCGCGGGCCTTTCCCATCGACGATGCCTTTCGCATCGAACGCGGCATTGCGCCGGAAACGGCGGAGGCTCTGGAACGGATGGGGCACTCGCCGCGCTACTGGCCGATCCCGCTGGGCAGCGCCCAGATGATCGCCATCGACCGCGCCGGCGGGGTGATCGCGGCAGGGTCGGACGGCCGCACCGACGGCTGCGCCCTCGGTTACTGAGAGCCGACCGCCGCCCCTCTATTTCCGGCTTCGGACCGGGTGTCGTCGAGATGGCAGGCAGAGAAACGCCCGGGGGCGATCTCGCGCAAGGGCGGATCGACCTCCCGGCAGCGCTGGTGCACCAGCGGGCAACGCGTCTGGAACCGGCATCCGGGCGGTGGCGCGAGCGGGTTGGGCAGTTCGCCGTCGCCGATCTTCAGCGGCTTGCGGTCGCGCGGCGACCTGGCGAGGATCGAGGCGTGCAGCATCTGCGTGTAGGGATGCAGCGGCGCGTGGAAAACCGGTTTCGCCGGCCCGCTTTCCACGATCCTGCCCATATACATCACGAAGACATGGTGGCAGACGCGTTCGACCAGTTCGAGATCG
>CAYLSN010000021.1:0-20268 GCA_964386015.1 uncultured Rhizobiaceae bacterium
ACCGGCACGCTCTATATGTGCCTCGGCCAGGAAGATGCCGCCGACCTGCGCCGACCCTTGCGCGCCTCGGAAGGGAACGAGCTGCTCTCGGCCGCGATCGACGAGGCGATCGGGCGCAAGCCGAAAGGCCATGATTTCGTCATCGACCGGCGTACCCGTCGACCGGCAGTCTCCCGCCATATGAGCGTAACCGGAGGATAGCGTTCCGGCAGAAGCCGAATCGACTTCCCCTTTTGCATTTTTGCATACACTATCCGGATCGCGGCCGCCGGCGACTCAGGCGGCCTGCTCTCCCGGATCGCGAGACGACCTTGACGACGACCGCCCCCAATGCTCCGCCGCGCCTGATCACACTTGTCTTCGCCTCCGCTGCCAATGCGCTCGCGATCAATCTCTTCCTGCCTTCGCTGCCGGCAATGGCGAGAGCATTCGAAGTCGACTATGCCCTGATCCAGCTGACCGTTTCGGTCTATCTCCTCGCCATGGCGCTGCTGCAGCTGCTGATCGGGCCGGCTTCGGACCGCTACGGCCGCCGGCCGGTGATGATCGGCTGTTTCCTGATCTTCATCATGGCGACGATGGCGATCCTGTTTTCCCCGAACTTCGAGTTTCTGCTGGCAATGCGGATGCTGCAGGCCTTTTCGGCGGCGGGGGTGGTGCTCTCGCGCGCCATCGTGCGCGATCTGGTCGAGCCGGAGCGCTCGGCGAGCATGATCGCCTACATCACCATGGGCATGGCGCTGGCACCGATGATCGCGCCGACGATCGGCGGATTCCTCGACGAATATTTCGGCTGGCAGGCATCCTTCCTTGCCCTCCTCGCCTTCGGCATCCTGATCTTCCTGTTCATCCTGTTCGACCTCGGCGAGACCCATCACGCGCGCAGCTCCAGCATGCTGGCGCAGATGCGCAGCTATCCAGAACTGCTGCTGTCGCCGCGCTACTGGGCATATGTGATGGTTGCCGCCTTCACTTCCGGCCAGTTCTTCGCCTTTCTCGGCGGGGGGCCCTTCGTCGCCACCGAGATCATGGAACTGACGCCGTCGCAATACGGCATGTCCTTCGGCATCCTCTCCGTCGGCTTCGTGATCGGGAACTTCATCAGCGGCCGCCGTTCGGAGCGCTACGGCATTCCGCGCATGATCTTTGCCGGCAATCTGTGCGCCCTTTCCGGAGCCCTTGGCTCGATGATCATGCTGCAGATCTTCTCCGGGCATCCGATGGCGTTCTTCGGCCCGCTGGTGATGGTCGGCATCGGCAACGGCATCGCCATGCCCAACGCCATGGCCGGCATGGTCAGCGTGCGCCGGCATCTCGTCGGTTCCGCCTCCGGCCTCGGCGCGGCGCTGCAGATCGGCATCGGCGCGATGCTGTCCGTGCTCGGCGGCGCCTTTCTCCAACATGGCGGCAGCGCCCTGCCGCTGCTGTTCGTCATGCTCGGCACCGCGGCGCTCAGTCTGCTGTTCGCCACCTGCGTCATCGTGCTCGAGCGCCGGAAAGCCGCGTCATGACCGGAGGCGTGGCAGGTGTGATCCTGGCAGGCGGCCTCTCGCGACGCCTCGGCGGCGGCGACAAGTGCCTGAGCGAGGTCGGCGGCATGACGCTGCTGGCGCGAATCGCCGCCCGGCTCCGCCCGCAGGTGACGGCGCTGGCGCTCAATGCCAATGGCGATCCCGCCCGGTTTGCCGACTCCGGCCTCGAAATCATCGCCGACCCGGTCGAGGGCCATCGCGGCCCGCTCGCCGGCATACTTGCCGGCATGCAATGGGCCGCCGATCGTCCCGGCTGCACCCATGTCGTTTCCGTTCCAGGCGACACGCCGTTCATTCCCGGCGATCTGGTGCCGCGACTGCTCGCAGCCAACCAGGGCGCGGAGAACCGCATCGTGGTCGCCGCGAGCAGCGGCCGCCGCCACCCGGTGATCGGACTATGGCCGGTCAATCTGGCGGGAGCGCTCGAAGCCTGGCTCCGTGCCGGACACGGCAAGGTCGCCGGCTTCATCGACGGCCGGCAGCATTGCGACGTCGATTTTTCTCCGGTTCCCTGGCGGGGCGGCACGCTCGACCCATTCTTCAACATCAATACTGCGGAGGATCTCGAACTGGCGCGGCAATATCTGGCGGAGGCATCATGAGCAGCCACAGGGTTTTCGGCATTGCCGGGTGGAAGAATTCCGGCAAGACCACCATGACCGAGCGCCTCGTCGCCGAGCTGACGGCGCGGGGCTATCGCGTATCCACGGTCAAGCATGCCCACCACTCCTTCGATATCGACCGGGAAGGCACGGACAGCTACCGCCACCGGGCAGCGGGCGCGCAGGAAGTCGCCATTGTCTCGGCGGTTCGCTGGGCGCTGATGCATGAATCGCGCGGCGGCGAGGAACCCTCCCTTGCCTCGATCCTGGCGCGGCTCTCCCCCTGCGATCTCGTGCTCGTCGAGGGCTACAAGCGCGAGCCGCATCCCAAGATCGAGCTCAGGCGCGCGGCAGGTGGCGAGCGCCCGCCCCTGGCGCCGGACGATCCGGCCATTGTCGCGATCGCCGCCGACCACGCCACGGATGGCGGCGGCTTGCCTGTCTTCCGCCTCGACGATATTCCCGCAATCGCGAGTTTCATCGAAGCGCATCTGGGTCTTGCCGGCAGGCAGAGTACCTGAGCGCCTTTCCAGGAGCAGAATCATGGCGAAAGTTGCATTTCTCGGTCTCGGCGTCATGGGCTATCCCATGGCCGGACATCTGAAAGCCGCGGGGCACGAAGTGACGGTCTACAATCGTACCGCGGCCCGAGCCGCCGCGTGGGTCGAGCAGCACGGCGGCAATTCGGCGCCTACTCCGGCGGAAGCGGCGCGCGGAGCCGAGTTCGTCTTTGCCTGTGTCGGCAATGACGACGACCTGCGCTCCGTGACCGTCCGCCCTGACGGCGCCTTCGAAACCATGGACCGGGACACGGTCTTCATCGACAACACCACCGCATCCGCCGAAGTCGCGCGTGAACTTGCCGCCACTGCCCGCGAGCGCGGCTTTCATTTCCTCGACGCCCCGGTTTCCGGCGGCCAGGCAGGAGCCGAGAACGGGGTTCTCACCGTCATGTGCGGGGGCGACCCGGAGATCTTCGAGCGCGCCAGGCCGGTGATTTCCGCCTATGCGCGCATGGTCGGGCTGATGGGACCGACCGGCGCCGGCCAGCTCACCAAGATGGTCAACCAGATCTGCATCGCCGGCGTGCTGCAGGGCCTCGCCGAAGGGATCCATTTCGCCAAGAATGCCGGCCTCGACGTCGAGAAGGTCGTGGAGGTCATTTCCAAGGGCGCCGCCGGCTCCTGGCAGATGGAGAACCGGCATCGCACCATGGCGGTCGGCAAATATGATTTCGGCTTTGCAATCGACTGGATGCGCAAGGATCTGCACATCTGCCTCGAGGAGGCGGAACGCAACGGCGCCCGGCTTCCCCTCACTGCCCTCGTCGACCAGTTCTACAAGGAGGTGCAGCAGATGGGCGGCGGGCGCTGGGACACGTCGGCCCTGCTGGCAAGGCTGGAAAAATAGCGGCGCTCTCCGGATTGCGGCGATGCGGGCAGGATGGCACTGCCTGCATCGCCTTCGGTCATGTACTGCCAGCTTCCCTCACGCCACTTCCATGTAATCCAGCGGCAATTCGGTCGTATACTTGATCTGCTCCATGGCGAAGGACGATGAGACGTCCTTGATCTCGATCCTGGCAATGAGCCGCTTGTAGAAGTCGTCATAGGCCGCAATGTCCGGCACGGCGACCCGCAGCAGATAATCGACGTCGCCGCTCATGCGGTAGAACTCGATCACTTCCGGGAACTCCTGCACCACTTCCGAGAACCGCTTCAGCCATTCATGGCTGTGCGAATTGGTGCGGATGGCAACGAAGACCGTGACCTTCACATTGATCTTCGCCGGATCGAGCAGCGCGACACGACGCTTGATGACCCCGTCCTCTTCCAGCTTCTGGATGCGCCGCCAGCAGGGCGTGGTCGACAAACCTACCCGCTTGGCAATGTCCGCGACGGGAAGCGTGCAGTCCTGCTGCAGGAGTTTCAGAATCTTGCGGTCGAGCCGGTCCATCCATTCCTCCGGGAAAGAGAAAACATTTCTCTTTTGCGGCCTCAAACGACAGGAATCAAGAAGAAAATTCTACTACTCCGGGCAGTCCGGCTGGGAAAGCCATTTCCCGATCTCCCGCCGCAATGCAGGAATCAGTTCGGCCTCGAACCATGGGTTACGGCGCAGCCAGCCGCTGTTGCGCCATGACGGATGGGGAAGCGGGAAGATTGCCGTGCCTGATTCGGCAGTTTCCGCGAGGATGTGCCGCCAGTCGGAGACAATATCGTTCAGGCTCGCCCGCCGGCCGAGATGCCATGCCTGCGCATGCTGGCCGATGGCGAGGACCAGCCGGATCTGCGGCATCAGCCGCAGAAGCTGTGCGCGCCATGCCGGCGCACATTCGCGCCGCGGCGGCAGGTCGCCGCCTTTCGCGTCCTGCCCGGGGAAGCAGAAGCCCATGGGCACGATGGCGAAAAGGTCCGGATTGTAGAATGTGGCGCTGTCGACGCCCAGCCATTGCCGGAGCCGGTTGCCGGATGGATCGGAAAACGGCCTGCCGCTGGCATGGACGCGCACGCCCGGCGCCTGCCCGGCAATCAGGATTCTCGCCTTGCGCGAGGCGACGACCACGGGGCGCGGCGGATGCGGCAATGGCCGCCCGCGCGGCGTCGCCACGCAGATCCGGCATTTGCCGATCGCCTGCAGCAATCTTTCCAGCTCGTCCGGCTCATCCGGCGCCGGCAGCGGCGAGATCGTCGTCATGCCCGTTACTAGTGCCTTTTCTGCCAGAATGGAAAACCCTTTGGCGGCTGGCTTCGCTTGAATTCGGGGCCGCGCGACAGATATGTAGGGGCGATACTCCTGGAGCGGCGGCGTTGCGATGACTTCCATTGAGAGCCCGTGCATCCTCGTCTGCTCGATCGACGAGCGAACGGGCTATTGTTTCGGCTGCGGCCGCACCCGCGAGGAAATCGGCGCCTGGCTGGAGATGGGTCCCGCGGAGCGGCGCAGGATCATGGCAGAGTTGCCGCAGCGTCTGCAGGGCATCGAACGCCGGCCGCGCCGGCTGACCCGCCGAAGGCGCCTGGCCCAGGGAGAAGCATGAGCCGGCTGTTGTGGATCGTCCTCGCCCTGATCGGCGGCGGCTTGCTGGTGCTTGTGCTGAACCACGATTCCGGCGAGACCTTCGGCCTGCGCAACGATGCCTTTGCGCGCACGCTCTATCTGGGAGTCTGGGCGCTCGTCATCGGTGCGGCTTTGATCGGCGCACGCATTCCCTTCGGGCAGGCGGCGCGCGGCGCCGCAATCTGGATCGCAGTTCTGCTGATGCTGGTCGCCGCCTATCAGTACCGCCATGAGCTGAACGAGGTCGCCAGCCGGGTCGGCGCCGGATTCCTGCCCGGACGCCCGGTAAGCCTGACCGGCGAGGATGGCATTGCCGTCCTGCTCGACAAGAGTCTGTCCGGCCATTTCGAGGTGCGGGGAGAGGTGGACGGCGTCGCGGTCGATTTCCTCATCGACACCGGCGCCACGACGACGGTACTCACCCATGCCGACGCACGGCGTGTCGGTATCGATCCCGCCGGGCTTCGCTTCACCGTGCCGGTGCTGACGGCCAATGGCGAGACCCGGGCCGCGCGCTCGGTAGCCGGGGAGATTCGCGTCGGCGACATCGTCAGACGCCGCGTCCCGGTTCTGGTCGCCGAGGAGGGCCGGCTCGGACAAAGCCTGATCGGCATGAATTATCTCGCCACGCTCTCGGGCTTCGACGTTCGCGGCGACCGGCTGATCCTGCGCGACTGACCGGTTCAGGCGGCCTCGGCCTGCGGAGTGCGCACCAACGCCGCCGCCTCGCGCAGGATCCCGGCCCCGGCATCCCTGCCAGCCCCTGCTTCCGACAGCAGGCGCCGGAATGCTCGCGCGCCGGCATGGCCATGAAACAGCCCGGTCATGTGCCGCGTCACATGCAGCAGCCGGCCGCCGTCGGCAATATGGGCCTCTGCATAGTCGGCCATTGCCTCGACGACGCGGAACAGATCGGCCGCTTCTGCCTCGCCGCCGGACAGGAGACGGTCCACCCCGGCAAGAATCGCCGGCGTCTGGTAGGCGGCGCGCCCGATCATGACCCCGTCGACATGACGCAGCTGCTCGGCCGCCTGTGCCAACGTCCGGATGCCGCCGTTCAGGCCGATGAACCGGTGCGGATAATCCTGCTTCAGCCAGTGCACGAGTGGATAGTCGAGCGGCGGAATCTCGCGGTTCTCGCGCGGGCTCAATCCTTGCAGCCAGGCCTTGCGCGCATGCACCCACAATGCGTCGGCTCCCGCGGCGAATACGCCTTCGGCCATGGCCGGCAAGGCTTCTTCCGGGTCCTGGTGATCGACGCCGATGCGGCACTTGACCGTCACCGGAACGCGGACAGCCGCCTTCATCGCCGCAACGCATTCGGCGACCAGTTCCGGCTGCAGCATGAGGCAGGCGCCGAAAGTTCCGGAGCGAACCCGGTCCGACGGACAGCCGACGTTGAGATTGATCTCGTCATAGCCCCATTCCGCGCCGATCCGGGCCGCCTCTGCAAGCTTGCGCGGCTCGTTGCCGCCGAGCTGCAGGGCAACGGGGTGCTCGCTGGCATCGAAGCCGAGCAGGCGGCGGCGGTCGCCATGCAGCACCGCATCCGCCACCACCATCTCCGTATACAGGAGCGCCCGGCGGCTCAATTGGCGGTGGAAGTACCGGCAATGCCGGTCCGTCCAGTCCATCATCGGCGCGACGGCGAACGTAACTGCGTGATTATATTGCATTATCCCTGCACTATCGTGAACTGGCCGAGATCGTGCGCACTGGTTCCGGGCCAAACTGCGGACGCTTGTACCACTTTTGAGCAATCCGTGCATCGCATGCGTGGGCAGATAACGAATCTACGCCGTCGCTCCGAAGTCCCGCAAAGCGCGCCGGACAGTCAGCCGGTAGGCACCGAATTCTGCAACGAGGTTTCGATATGACGATCAAAGGCGGTATTGATCTGCTCGTAGGGCGGCTTCTGATCGTGTACGAGCCTTTCCGTAAATTAACTCTTGTCCCAGACCAGGAATTCGCAGTGATCGCCACCATTCGCCTTGCACTCGACCTCGACCGCTCCATATTCGCGGCATGATCCATTACTCGACGAGATGAAGCTCATTGCGCCGATGAATGCTCCATTCATGGGGTAGCAGACATTCCGGCCCACGTTCTGCCCTGCGCCTTCTGCGTAGACAGAATAATCGATTCTGACGCGAGCAGACTTCCATTCGGGATCGAACTCCAGGAGCGAGAACAGGCCCATTCCGCGCTTTCCCAGCTGGGAAAAGTAGTATTGTAACAGTTCTTCCCCTTGTATCCTTTTCTCTTTTGCCGCCTCTTTACACCAGTGCCGGGCTGCCGGCACTCCGGACTTCAAGAACAATGTCTCCGCTTCCTGGAAGCCGAGCCTGCTTTCGATCTCACTCTTGACAAAGATCCAGAAGTGCCGGGGCATCAAGATCATTGGCAAGGAGTCCACGCTCCAGATGCCCGTGCGCTCATCGACCGAAACCGGGACCGGAAGACAGCTGGTATGGTCGCAGGTAATCATCCGCATTCCTCCCTGTCGCCAACGACTAGCGCCATACATCCCGATAGATTCTGAGCCAGTTTTCACCCATGATCTTGCGAATGACCGACACTGGCAGTCCGCGATGCTCCAGTGCCGCGGTGAGATTGGGAAACTCTTCAATTCGGCTGAAACCTTGTACCGCTTTGACGTCCCCGGGATCGTCGAGAAGTGCGCGTCCGTAACCTTTATCGCGCAACAACACCTGCGTACGCGACCTATCCACTCCCTGGGTGAAGTCGGTGCCTATCGCCGTATGATCTTCGCCGCAAACATCCAGTACATGCACGATGGCATCGACGTAGTCATCGAGTGTCGACTCGGGACCCTTTGCCAGGAACTGCGTGAACATGGTTACTCCGACCAACCCGCCGCGGTCGGCAATCTCCCGCAATTGCGCATCCGTCTTGTTGCGGGGGTGAGCTTTGAGGGCGTAGGGCGCGCAATGTGTATAGACAACCGGCTGCCTGGAAGCCCGGATCACATCTGAAGACGTTCGGGGCCCGACATGGCTCAGGTCAATGAGTATGCCCGCTCTGTTGAGCTCCTCCACCAGCTCGTATCCCCAACCCGTAAGACCGCCATCGTGGGGCTCGAGACAGCCGCCACCAGCCAGATTGGCGGTGTGGTAGGTCATCTGAACAACTCGGAGCCCCAGTTCCCAGAATAATTCGACATACGGGAGGTAACCATCGAAGCCGGACGAATTCTGCCAACCCAGAATGATGCCGGTCTTCCCTTCTGCCTTGGCTTTGAGAATATCATCCGCCGTCCTGACCTGGAGCAGGATGTCGTTGTGGCGATCGAGCCATTTTTTCCACTGCGCGATAGTGCGCATGGCGTCCGTGAAGCCTTCCCAAACCGATTCGACCGATGTCGTGCAATTTACCGCCGTGACGCCACCTTTTCGAAGGGCGTGGAAAATGTCCTCACTCCAGCCAGCAATCATCAAACCGTCGATGATCAACGCCTCTTCATGCAGCATCACAGCTTCTCCTTGAGCAAATATCCGCTAGCAGCGGCGGCGACGCCAAACTATCCGGCGCTACTGGCACATTATTTAAAACTGACCTACCGGCTCTGCATCCGGCAGAACGATCAGCCTATCTCACGGTAATCCTTGGTAAGCAGATTCATGGAAGATGCACCGCTTGCGGTGACGAGGATATGGTCCTCTACAGTGAAGGCTCCCAATCCTTCGAGGTAAACTGGAACCTCGAATGCGAAAACCATGCCTTCCTCCAGAGAAATATCCGTGTCTCGGGCAATGTACGGCCATTCCTCGTTCCAGACAGATGCGCCAATGCTATGGCCGAAGTGGCCGCGCTGAAATGATGTGTAACCATGTCCGTGGATGCAATCCTGCACCTTGGCAAATACATTCGACAGAAGGTTTCCTGGATAGAACTCCTCGAAGCCGGCATTCCAGGCATCCACTACAATTTCATGCAGCTCCTTCTGCTGAGGCGAGCCTCTCCCCAGCACATAGGTTCGAGCGACATCCGACGTGTAGCCCGAAATGGAGCAGCCGCAATCCAGCTTGATGACGTCACCCGGTCGGAGGGGCGCAGTCGAATTGCCGATTCCCCGCACATCGGGACCGCAGCAAAATGCCGTCCATGAGGATTCCAACTGCCAGATTGCGCGTTTCCGCGCCTCCTCCAGGACTGCCGCCTGGAAGATCATCGAAAGTTCTCGCGCACATTGGCCTGCCTTGACGGCCTCCGCCGTGCGCATTATCGCCGCTTCGGTGATCTCGGCCCCTAGCCGCAGGAGTTCAATTTCCTTCGGTGTCTTGATCAACTGCAGCGAACGAAGCAAAGAAGAACTGTCTACGAACTCCACCTGGGGCAGTGCCCCACGGAACGCTTCAAGATCGCTGACCGGGATGAAGTCCAGCTCGATGCCGATTCGCGCCCGCTCCAGACCCATCTCGCGAAGGATGTCGGCAAGCTGGCCGAGGGCGAGGGCCAGATCGTAGGTGGCCGGCCTGCGCACCAGGCTGTCGGACCGACCCTCCCTGATACAGTCGACGGCCGCCATACCCGGCATGCTCGAGAAATCATGGTAGTCCGTCCATACGGGATGGGTCCGCACGTCCGCAATACCAGCACTCCGGAAAGCGTTTTCCAGCGCATCCGGCACGACGACCGCAATGGGCTGTTGAGCCGAAGCAGGTACCAGCGCCATTTGTGTTCCGGCGCGCCGCCAGAGGGAGACGAATCCTGGATGGCAACCCGTTGCATATCGGAAGTTCTCCGGCTGAACGATAAGGAGCGCGTCGATAGCTTCGCCGCTCAGCAACATTTCGCAACGGTTGCGATCGAGATATCCCATGAAACTGCCTCTGAAATCTGTAGTGATCAGTGAAGGTGGCCCGGGAGCCAGAGGGCCAGTTGCGGGAACGCCGCCAGCACAATTGCTGCAACGATCATCAGCAGGAAGAATGGCAGACTTGCCAAGGCAATGCGCCCCAACGGCACGCCTGTTACCGCGTTGACGACGAACAAATTCAGTCCCACGGGAGGTGTGACGAGGCTCATCTCGACGACGAGAACCAGATATACGCCGAACCAGATCGGATCGAAGCCTTGCGCCAGCATGAGTGGCAAAACCAATGGAACCGTGATCAGGATGATCGATATACCGTCCAGCACCATGCCAAGGGCGATATAGATTGCCGTAATGACGAGCAACAGCGTGATCGGGCCGAGATCCAAAGCCAGAATTGCCGAGTTGATGGATTGGGCAAAGTGCAGATATCCGACTGCGCTGGCAAGCGGAGCGGCTGCCGCGAGGATGGTGCCGATCATTGCCGTCACACTAACGGTGCTCTTGGCGGCATCCCAGAACAACCGCGCGCTCATCTCGCCTGAAAAGAATGCAACGATTGAAACCGCTACCACACCCAAGGCGGCGGCTTCCGAAGGCGTAGCAACACCCCCATAGATACTTCCAAGAATTGCAAAAATTATCAGAAATATAGGCCCAAGCTGGTATATGGTCTTGACCAACTCACTGAAACTCGCCTTCGCCTCGAGGGGCGGGTCGAGGTTGGGGTTGAGCAGCGATCGCAGGACAATCAAGGAAGAATAGAGCACACCGAGAAGCAGCCCGGGGACGACCCCGGCTGCGAACAGGCGGGCTACAGACACCTCGGCGAGGACGCCGTATATGATCATGGTGACGGAAGGGGGGATCATGATGCCGATGGTGCCAGCTACACAAAGTGAGCCGATGGCAAGGCTTTGACTGTATTTGTACCGCTCAAGCTCGCGCATGGTGACCCGCCCGACGGTCGCGGTAGTCGCAGCACTGGATCCCGAGAGCGCAGCAAACAGCACCGAGCCGGCAACATTGACATGAAGCAGCCCGCCCGGCAGGGCACGGACCCAGGGCGATAGCCCCTGAAACAGCCGTGCGCCGATATTGGTGCGGCTGATGATCTCCCCCATGAAGATGAACAATGGGATCGCCGCCAGTTCCGGGCTGAAGATACTCTTCAGAATAGCCGGTCGGATTGTAACCCCGGCGCGAAACAATGAAAAATCGAGAAGAAACAGGAAGGAAAAAAGGCCGGTTATGAGAACCGCGATGAATATCCATGTCCCGGTCGCCAGAACCGCCAATAGCACCAGGAAAAAAATCAGTACTTCAAACAATTGTAGCGCCTTTCAGGAGATGCCTAATTGTTCACTTCGATATTGTCGGCGATAAGATGTCTGCCACTGGCGAGATGGACCGCATAGATCGCAACCCGTATCCAGAATACGATCATCCCGACGACCAGGATGGCCTCCGGAATCCACAGAGGTGTCCGTGCCGTCGTCATGCTGATTGTGCCAAGAGCGGCATGCCGGGCCGCCCCGAGCCAGAAGAAGTATATCAGGAACGCCATCACCGCCAGGGTAACCATGCAAATCAGGAACTCGACAATATGCCTGGCCCGTGCGTCAAGTGCGCCGACAACGAGATTGACCCGGATCAGCTGGCCCTGCTCCAGACAGTAAGCCAGCCCGAGGAAAACCATCGCGCCGACGCCATAGCTCGTATATTCCTCGACGATGTAAATTGACCTAGAGAATATGGTCCGCATCGTGACTTCGGCCACAATAAGAGCGGTCATGACCACCATGATCGTACACGCGGCTGAAGCAGCCAGAAAGGAAAGCCACCTTCCCAATCTCTCCAGCGCATCTATCAAGGTGGTCATGACTGAGTTTCCCAACTACACGAATATTACTGGTTTCGTTTGGACAGATATTCGTCGAGCAAGGCCGCCGAATCCCCGGCCTCGTCCCTCCACGCGGATATGACATCGACCGCGCCTGCCTTGAGCGCCTCGATGACTGCGGGATCGGGATCCCTGACGATCTTCACGCCATGGCCTTCGAGAGCGGCATAATTCGCGTCAACCCGAGTCCTGAGCTCATCCAGGGTCCGCTGGGTGATTTCTTCGCCTGCCTCGCGCACCGCTGCCTGCAGTTCCTCCGGAAGCTCGTCCCAGACATCCTTGTTGACGGTGATGGCGGTCATCGGCAATGCCCAGTTGATCTCGGTGAAGATCTTGAGATGATCGTAGATGCTGGAGCTGAGGCCCGTATCGGCAGATGTGAGGACGGCATCAATCGCGCCCGTGCCAAGCGCCGGGATCACATCGGCCCATCCCATGTTGACGGCTGGTGCGCCGGCATTGATGAAGGTGGTCAGGCCATTGCGATCTGCAGTCCTGATCTTGAGGTCGCGAAGCGTCTCCAGGTTGATGTCCTTGTTGGACCATATGCCGCTTGGCGGAAAGACACCGAAGCTGATCAAGACCTGATTATGCTCTTCAAACACTTCGCTGAACTTGCCGGCCACTACGCCTTGCAGGGTCGCCAGGTCTTCAGGCGTCTGCACCTGGAAGGGCAAGGTCGAGATCAGGAAAACGCGATCATAGCCACCATAAGGAGTCAGATCGTGGCGCGCGATCGGCACCGCGCCGTCACGGACCGCGTCGAGATGATCCACGCCGCGGTATCCGAGCGCACCGTCAAAATGATTGACGATCTTGATCTGGCCGTTTGTCTTTTCTTCTACAAGACGCGCGAACTCGGTGTCGCTCTCCCCGTCCAGGGCTCGTGCGGAGAAGGCGTTGGGCATATCCCAGGTCTGCTGGGCCTGTGCAGGCGCAGCCGTCATTGCAACGGCCGGCAAGGCTAGCATTGCATAACGCAACAGCGTCGTTTTCATCAACATTACTTTATCTCCCATCCTAAGGCATTTTCTATTAGACGGCGTCTGCCGTCATCTTTCGTGGATATACATGCGCGATTTGGGAATGGAACTGATTCATTCTTGTGTCTGCAGGCACTCCGCAGACATCCTCTCATCTTCTCACAATATTGGAATGGGCGGAAACACTGCGCAACGCCGATCGCGCCATATGGCCCTGCCCGATTAATGATATCTAGTGGCATAGAAAATGATATTTATAGACCTGTCAATGACAATCTGAAACGACCTCAACGACGGGAAAGATCCCATCTGACAAGGGAATATAGAGGGGCGGCAACCGGGTGTCGCAACGTGAATTGGCCTATTAAAGCCGAGCTTTCTGGCACTGAGAGGCAAGATTGCCTGAATTCTGAAACGAATATCGAATGAGCCTGCCGGATGAAAAATAGTGATATCATTTTCCTCCCGGAAACTGCTCTCTGAAGCATCAATCTGCGAACAGTCCAACAGCGCCATCGCCGGCGGATCGTAGCCCCAGCAAGGCCAGCCAACTTCCAATTGACCTCCGGGACGAGCCCGCCGGAGAATTTGGCGCCTGACCTTGCGCCGGGCGCTACGCGCGAGCTCCCGTCGTTGATTCCGCCGTCCCGGCTGCGTCCCTGACGCCGGCAAAGGCCGTAGGGGCTATGCGAGCGCCGCCGCAATGTGCGCCCGAATCGATTTTCCACGCTCGCTACCACGCCCCGTTCCATGGCCCGGCTCCATCTGCCGCCGCGATCCGGCAGGGGCCGGAGATGGAGATCACAATGAACCATGCGGTAGTTTGGGCCGGGCTGCGGCGGTTCGCCGGCGAAGAAGCAAGAAAATGGCGGGTCCTGGCCACCGCCACGATGGGGATGGCTGCTGCCTTCGGCGGCATCGGCACGATCTCCGTGCTGATGGAGCCCTTCCAGTCGGAGTTCGGCTGGGCGCGCGCGGAGATATCCGCCGCCTATGTCGTCATGACAGCGGGCATTGCCACGGGCGGGCTCATGGCCGGACGGCTTGCCGACCGTCTGCCGGCCGGCCCGCTCTCGGCAGCGGGGGCCGCGATTCTCGGGCTCGGCGTGGCCCTGCTGTCGCTGCAATCCTCCATCGAGGCGATGCAGGCCGTCTATCTGCTCATGGGATTCTTCGGCTTCTCGCTGCTCCAGGCCCCGCTGCTCGCAACCGTGTCCCTCTGGTTCCGGAAGGGTCTCGCGCTTGGCGTGGTCACGGCGGGCGGTACGCTGGGCCAGGCGGCCTTGCCTCCGGTCTTCCAGGCAATGGTGCTCGAGTTCGGCTGGCGCGATGCGTGCGCCTGGCTCGGGCTCGGCTATATCGTCCTGATCGCACCGGTACTGCTATTCATCACCAGGCCGGCGGGATCGGGGCCGGGATCGCCGCCATCCTCGCCATCGGCATGGAGTTTGCCGCCAGTGCCGGCAGTCGCCCTTCTGGCGGCGGCCGGACTTGCCTGTTGCGCCCTGATGGGCACGCCGACAATCCATCTCATCGCCCATATGCGCTCGCTGGGCTACACACCGGAGACCGCCGCCAGCCTGGCAACCGTCACCATGACCGCCGGCGTGGCGGGGCGGATCGGCACCGGCCTCATCGTCGACCGCATCGGGTCGCTGCGCGCCTATGCGCTGGTATCGCTGCTGCAGACCGTGGCGATGGTCGCCTTCGCCAGAACGGAGGGCCTCTGGCCGCTTTACCTGACCGGAATCGTCTACGGTCTCGGCTTCGGCGGCGCAATGACCGGCCTCGTCTGCTGCGTCCGCGACGCCGTGCCTGCGCGGCACGTCGCCACCGCCATGGCAATCGTCGGCATGTTTGCCTGGGCCGGCATGGCGACTGGCGGGTATCAGGGCGGACTTTGCTTCGACATTACCGGCAGTTACGCCATGTCCTTCAAGCTGTCGGCAATGTTTGGCATGTTCAATCTGTTCTGCCTCGGCATCGTCTGGCGGATGTTGCGCAGACATGCCGGGACGAGCCCTGCCGCCCCCTGAATTGGCCGGGCTGGCGCCGGCTCACGCACCCGCTGCCAGTTTCTGCACACATTCTTGCACGCGACGACATCGCCGGCAGGTCTTGCCGGCGTGCGCCACTTCCAGGGGATCGATGACTTGCGGCGGCAACCAGATCTCGCCAATGGCGACAGAATTTTACGGGCCCGCTCAAATTCAACTCCCGTTTCCACTCGCATTCACACGCTCCGGATCGAGAACGGCGCCGTCAGCCGGTTCGATCGATCCGGCAAAATCCGAACGAACAAGGAGCAAGATCATGCAAGTCCAGACCCGTACGCCCCGCCCCCCGCTCAATGGCGTCAACACCCCCGCACTGCTCGCGACCATCAATGCGGTGGCCGCGCAGCCCGAACTGGCGCAGTTCCAGTTCCGCGCCACCAATCAGTGGATCGAGGGCACCCACAGCCGCAGCGCCTTCCTGAGCTTTTCGGGTGCCGGCGGCGAACAGCGCCACGAGCGCACTTTCTTCGCCGATGGTGACCACCCGGCCGTGCTTTGCGGCCCGGATCATGCGCCGACGCCGGTGGAATGGCTGTTGCATGCGCTCGCCTCCTGCCTCACCGCCGGCATCGGCAACATCGCCGCGGCGCGGGGCATCCGGCTCACCCGGGTCGAATCCTTCGTCGAGGGCGACATCGACCTGCGCGGCATTCTCGGCATCAGCGACGAGGTGCGCAACGGCTACCGCAACATCTCGATCCGCTTCGAGATCGAGGGAGACGCCCCGCCGGAGCAGCTGCGCGAAATCGTCGAGCAGTCCCGCGCCCGCTCCGCCGTCTTCGACGTGCTGACGCGCGGCGTGCCGGTCGAGGTCGGCCTCAAGTCTGTCCAGTAGTCCAGGGGAGAGGCGGTCGGACCGGCCTCCCCTTCCCTCAAGGGAGAGGATCCATGCGCGAAGTGGATGCAGCCATTATCGGCGCCGGCCAGGCCGGGCTGGCGATGAGCCGGTGCCTTGCGGCACGCGGCATCGATCATGTCGACTTCGAGCGCGGCACTGTCGGCGAGCGCTGGAAGTCCGGCACCTGGAATTCGCTGCGGCTCCTGACACCGAACTGGATGAACGCTCTTCCGGGCAGTCCCCATGCCGGCAGGGATCCGGAGGGCTACATGAACCGGAGAGAGTTCATCTCCTATCTCGAAGCCTATGCATCCGACGCGCCCGTGCTGACAGGCACGGAAGTGACGAGCGTGAGACCGCATGCGGGGCGCTACATCGTCGCCACCTCCTCGGGCGTCTGGCTGGCAAGCTCGGTCGTCATCGCCACCGGCCATTGCGACCTGCCGCATCTGCCGGCGATCGCCCGTACCTTGCCGCCTTCGGTCCTGTCGATTCATTCCTCGCAGTACCGGTCGCCGCATTTCCTGCCATCCGGGAATGTCCTCGTCGTCGGCGCCTCTGCCTCGGGCGTCCAGATCGCGGAGGAGCTGCAACGAGCCGGCCGCCAGGTGACCCTCGCGGTCGGTCGCCACACCCGCCTGCCGCGCAGCTGGCGCGGCAGGGACATTTTCCACTGGCTCGACCGCATCGGCCTGCTGGCACGGCCCGCGCAGTCCATGCCGGACCTAGAGGCAGCCCGCCGGGAGCCGTCGCTGCAGCTCTCCGGACATGCCGCCGTCGACCTGCCTGCCCTGCACCGGCTCGGCATAAGGCTGGCCGGCCGGTTGATCGCCGCCAATGGCGACCGCCTGACCTTCGCCGCCGATCTGCAGACAAACGTCATGGCGGCGGATCTGCGCCTGCGGCGGACCCTCGAGCGCATCGACCAGGCAGAAGATCTTGCGGGCGGGGAGCCGCCGTTCGAATCGCTCGATCCATGCGCCTATCCCGGACCGGATTCGCTGTCGCTGCAAAGGGAGTCCATCGCCGCGGTCATCTGGGCGACCGGCTATGTCCGCTCCTATCCCTGGCTGCATCTGCCGGTGCTTTCTTCCGCCGGCGAGATCGAGCATCGCGACGGCGTCACGGTAATGCCGGGAGTTTACGCACTCGGCCTGCGATTCCTGCGCCGGCGCGATTCAAGCTTCATTCGCGGCGTCGGCATCGACGCCATCGCCCTTTCCGCCCATCTCGCCGCCTATCTCGGCAAGCCCGGCCTGAGGGCCGCATAGGAGAATCACATGCAGTCTCTGGTCTCCCGCCTGCACTACGATGTGGCCATTGTCGGCGCCCGTTGCGCCGGCGCCGCGCTTGCCATGCTGCTGGCACGTTCCGGCCTGTCCGTCCTCGCCATCGACTGGCGTCCCTATGGCTCGGACACCCTATCCACCCATGTGCTGATGCGCCCGGCTGTGCTTCAGCTTTCCCGCTGGGGTCTGCTGCCGGCCCTTCGCGGCACGCCGCTGATCCGCAAGACCGTGTTTCATTACGGCGCCGATGCCGTACCGGTCGACATTCGCCCGGACGCATTGGTCCCGGGCCTGCTCGCGCCGAGGCGCACTTTGCTCGACCGGGTACTGGTCGATGCGGCGAGAGAGGCCGGCGCCGAGATCCGCCACGGCCTTGCCATGCAGGATCTGCTGCGCGACGGCCGCGAGCATGCCATCGGCCTGGTCGTGCGCGATTTCGAGGGGAGGACGGCGGAGATCCGCGCCGGGCTCGTCGTCGGCGCCGATGGAATCGGCTCGGCTGTGGCCCACGCCGCACGCGCCCCTGTGCTGCATCGCGGCTCGGTCTCGGCCGCAACCATGTATACCTACCTGCCGTCCGCGCCTTCCCAGGCGTTCCACTGGCATTTCCTGCCCGGCATGGCCGGCGGCGCGATTCCGACCAATGGCGGCGAAACCTGCTACTTCGTCTCGACACCCGAACGCCAGCCGCCCTCCCGCCTCGGCGAACTCCTCGCCATGCTGATGCCGGAACCGACAAGACCGGCGCCGCAGCCGGGGCGCGTGCGTAGCTTCCGCGGGGCGCCAGGCTTCCTGCGTGCGGCACATGGGCCGGGCTGGGCGCTGGTCGGCGATGCCGGGTTCTTCCGCGACCCGATCACCTCGCACGGCATCAGCGACGCCTTCCGCGACGCCGATCTGCTGGCGCACGCCGTGCTGGCCGACTCGCACCGCGCCATGCAGCGCTACCAGGAAGTGCGTGACGAGATCGCGCGGCAGATTCTTGCCGCCACCGACGCCATCGCCTCCTTCGACTGGCGTCTCGACGAGCTCGACAGCCATCACCGGGCATTCAGCCGGACGATGAAGCAGGAGCTGGCGCTGCTGTCAGCCGGACCCGAGCAGGCTGCGGCATGAGTGGCGGGGGATGGGCACGACGCTGCAAGGCGGGCCCGTCATTGGCGCGCGCGCCGAAGTGCTGTCGGTCAGGGACGACAAGCCGATCTGTACGCTCGCGATCAGGGTAGAAAACGGGCGTTGAGGCGGCGCGCTATTGTCCCGCCCTCGCCTCGGCCAGCGCCTTCAGGTCGGCGGGCTTCAACTCGACCGATTCACCGCAGCCACAGGCCGAGGACTGGTTGGGATTGTTGAAGACGAAACCGGTGCGCAGGACGGTCGATTCGAAATCCATCTCCGTGCCGAGCAGAAAGAGCGATGCTTCCGGCGCCACCCACACATCGGCGCCGTCATGATGCACATGATCGTCCTTCGGGTCCGGTTCGGTGACGAGATCGACCGTATACTCCATTCCGGCGCACCCGCCTTTGCGAATGCCGAGGCGGATCCCCAGCGCGCCCGGCCGCGAGGCGACGATCTCCCGCACCCGCGCCGCGGCGCGATCGGTCAGGGTGACGACATTGAACTTGGCCATTGCGGACTCCGTGACCACGTTTCGCAGAAAGTGACAGAGGTGCCACTTCTGCCCGATCAATACCATCCCAGCGCCATCTGCGCCTCTTCCGACATGCGGTCGGGCGTCCAGGGCGGATCGAAGGTCATCCTGACCTCCACATGCGATACGCCCTCCACCGCTCCGACCGCGTTCTGCACCCAGCCCGGCATTTCACCGGCCACCGGACAACCGGGTGCCGTCAGGGTCATCTCGATCCTGACGCTGCGGTCATCCTCGATGTCGACCCGGTAGACCAGCCCGAGCTCGTAGATATCGGCCGGAATTTCCGGATCGTACACCGTCTTCAGCGCCGCAACGATATCGTCGGTCAGCCGGGCCAGTTCCTCCGGCGGAATCGCCGAACCCGATGCCTGCAACGCCGTCTGTTCCTGGGTCATGGCAACCTCATCCGATTCAGGCAAAGAACCTGCGCGCCTTCTCCAGCGCCTCCGCCAGCACGTCGATCTCCTCCAGCGTATTGTACAGGGCAAAGGATGCCCTGCAGGTAGAGGTGACGCCGAACCGCTTCAGCAGCGGCTGCGCGCAATGGGTGCCGGCCCGCACCGCCACGCCTTCCCGGTCGATCAGCATCGAGACGTCATGGGCATGAATGCCCTCCATCTCGAAGGAGACAATGGCGCCCTTGCCCGGCGCCCGGCCGAAGATGCGCAGCGAATTGATGGCGGACAGGCGCTCATGCGCATAGTCCGACAGCATCGCCTCGTGCGCGGCAATCCTCTCGCGCCCGACAGACTCAATATAGTCAAGCGCCGCGCCAAGACCAATGGCCTGGACGATGGGCGGGGTCCCGGCCTCGAAACGATGCGGCGGCGCATTGTAGGTGACCATGTCCTCGGTCACATCCTCGATCATCTCGCCGCCGCCCTGGAAGGGCCGCATGGCGGCAAGCAGGTCGTGGCGGCCATACAGCACGCCGATGCCGGACGGACCGTAAAGCTTGTGCCCGGTCATGACATAGAAGTCGGCGCCGAGGTCGCGCACATCCACCGGCAGATGCACGGCACCCTGGCTGCCATCCACCAGGACCTCGATGCCGCGCTCATGGGCGATGCGGCAGATCTCCTTCACCGGGGTGACCGTGCCGAGCACGTTCGACATATGCGTGATGGCGACGAGGCGCGTCCGCTCGGTCAGGCAGCGTTCGAAGGCTTCCAGATGCAGCTGGCCGTCATCGTCCACCGGCACCCATACCAGTTTCGCACCCTGCCGCTCGCGAATGAAGTGCCAGGGCACGATGTTGGAATGATGCTCCATCTGCGTCAGCACGATTTCGTCGCCGGCGCGGATCGACGGCATGCCGTGCCCGTAGGCAACCAGATTGATCGCTTCCGTCGCCGACTTGGTGAAGACAATCTCCTCGGTGCTCTCGGCATTGAGGAAACGGCGCACGGTCTCGCGCGCCTTCTCGTACGCTTCCGTCGCCGCATTGGAGAGGAAATGCAGGCCCCGGTGCACATTGGCATATTCCTGCGAATATGCATGTGTCACTGCCTCG
>CAYLSN010000022.1:0-17901 GCA_964386015.1 uncultured Rhizobiaceae bacterium
GCCTTCTGCTGCTCGATCGGCATGTCCGCGACAATGTCCAGAAACGCGTCGTACAGGGTCTGGAAGTCGCTCTTCAGCTTGTCGACCGGGAAGTTGCTCGCAAAGATGCAGCGCTGCCAGCCGAACATGTCGATACATTCGCGCACGATCGGGCGGATGCTCTCCACCGTCCAGTCGTGAATGACCATGCCGAGGCCGGAAATCTTCAGATGCACATGCGGCAATTCGGCCAACGCCGACATGCCCTCGCGCCACAGCGACAGCCCGCCGCGGTCATGTTCGATCGGCATGCCGGTATGGTCGATGATGAGCGGCACCTCGGGAATGCGCCGGGCCACCTCCACCAGATCGAACATCTGATGCGGATAGAGCTGGGCGTCGAAGGACAGGCCATGCGCCGCAAGACGCTCATATCCCCGGATCCATTTCGGGTCGGTCAGGTAGTCGCCGCGCGGCGCCCAGGCATATTGCGGAATCTCGTGGTGGCTCAGCAGCATGCGAATCCCGCGCATGTTCGCGGACTCGCAGTGACGCGACAGGATGTCGTCGACGTCGTCCGCATCGAGATCGGCATGCGCCACGATGCCGTGCGGAAAGCCGTTCGGGTCCGCATCGGCAACGGACTGCACATAACGGGTTTCGCCTACCGGGTTCCCGGGATCGTAGCCGCATTGCAGATAGACGGATTTCACGATGCGGTACCCGGCAATGTCGGCCAGATAATCCTTGAGCAGATAGTTCCGGCGCAGGGGCGAGGAGTCGCCGTAGACACGCTGTCGCGGCGGCCCATCCTGCAGCCAGGGATAATAGTGGTTGTCGAGATCCCAGATGTGATGATGGGCGTCGATCTTGTCGAATGCGTCGCGGACTGCCATCCATCCTCCCCGGCAGGTGTTCGAACCCGGCGCCTCGCCTCCCTCTCCAGGTACCGGCGTTGCGGTGGCAATTCTTACTGCAAGGCAGGGGTCATTGCAACCGGTTGCACGAAACTCGAACGCAGCTGTGGGAAAAGCGGCTCCGCCGGACGCGGCCCGCAGCCCACGGTATTTCCGGGCTTCGCTGCCGAGCATTGAAATTCCGGCAAAGCTTGAGCGGTCGGGCACAGTCTGATGCGGCGAAGGGGCAACAGGACAGTTGACAAATCGCCAATATGGAGTTGCAATCGGTTGCGCAACCTGGCCCGCCACGGGCGACATGCCGCATTGGGAGGTAGAATGGGAATCCTGACGAAGTTCAAGCTGGGCGCAGCCGCGACGGTCGCCGCGGTCTGCCTGGCGAACGCTGCATCCGCGGAAAACATCGTGATCCGCGTCACCCATGCTTTCGGAGAGACCTCCGATCTGTACCAGCTTTCCGCGATTCCGCTCGCGGAGAGGGTCAAACAGCTGACCGACGGTCAGGTGACGCTCGAACTGTACCCGGCGGGGGTGATTGCTCCCTCCTTCGAGGCCTACGACGCCGTCATCGATGGCACCGCCGACGCGACGCAATCGGCCGCCACGTCCATCGTCAATCGCGACCCGACCAATGCGCTGCTGACCGTGATTCCGGGCGGAATGAGCATCGAGCCGATGTTCCAGTGGATGTGGCATGGCGGCGGCAAGGAACTGATGGCGCAGTTCCGGCGCGAAACCATGGGCCTGCATGCCTTCCCGTGCGGAATGGGCGCGACGGAGCTGTTCGCGCACTCCCACAAGCCGCTGCAGAAGGTCGAGGACTTTCAGGGCGTGAAGTTCCGCACTTCCGGAGCGTTCGCGGATATCCTGACCGAAATGGGCGCCGTGCCGACGGTCGTGCCGGGCAGCGAGGTCTACACCATGCTGGAGCGTCAGGCGATCGACGCGACCGAGTGGAGCGGCCCGTCGGAGAACATCAAGGCCGGCCTGCACGAAGTCGCGAAATACATCATCTATCCGGGAGTGCACACCAAGGCCTTCTTCCAGGAATTCGCGATGGATGCCGGGAAATGGGACGCCATCCCCGAGAATCTTCAGGGCAAGATCGAGGCTGCCTGCGAACTGGCGTCGCTCGACATGATGATGGCCTTCGATGCGAAGGACCGCGCCGCGTGGCAGGTGCTGAAGGACGGAAAGAACGAGATCATCCGTCTCGACGACGCCACGGTCGAACATATCCGCGAGCTTGGCCGCAAATGGGTCTATGACCGGGTCGCGGAAGAAGAGGAAAAGGGGAACCCGTGGATGAAACGGATCGCCGATTCCTACTACACCTTCTACGACGACTGGATGGAGAACACGCCCTATCGCGCGATCGACTATCGCCCATAATGCCCGGAGGGCCGGCCGCCTCGAAGCGGGCCGGCCGCCGGTTGCAGGCCGCCCAATTGCCTGCGGTCGCATCCGGCGCATCACTACGTTGAGGGAGAGGAGGAAACATGTTCCCGAAAGTCAGGACTGGAGTTGCCGCGACATTGCTGGCGACCTGCATGGCCTATGGCGCCCATGCACAGACGATCACGATCCGGTTGACGAGTGCGTTTCCGGAGACATCGGATTTCTATCAGCTGTTCACGCTCCCCTTCGTGGAGCGCGTCAACCAGCTCACCGATGGACAGGTGAAGGTCGAGCCTTATCCGGCCGGCGTCATTGCGCCGTCCTTCGAGGCCTATGACGCGGTACTCGACGGCACGGCGGACGCGGTGCAGTCGTCGCCGGTGAACATCGTCAACCGCGATCCGTCCAATGCCGTGCTGAACGTGTTTCCGGGCGGCATGGGTCCGGAAGCCTTGATGCAGTACATGTGGAGCGGCGGCGGAGCCGAGCTGCTGGCGGAGCACCGTCGCGAGACCATGGGACTTCACTCCATGCCGTGCGGCATGGGGGCGACCGAACTCTTCGCGCATTCGCACAAGCCGCTGCGGTCGCTGGAGGACTTCAAGGGCGTCAAGTTCAGGACGGTCGGAGCCTTCGCCGACATCCTGACGGAGATCGGCGCCGCGCCGACCGTCGTGCCGGGCGGCGAGGTCTACACGATGCTCGAGCGTCAGGCGATCGACGCCACCGAGTGGAGCGGTCCGTCGGAGAACGTCAAGGCCGGGCTGCACGAGGTCGCCAAGTACATCATCTATCCTGGCGTCCATACCAACGCCTTCTTCCAGGAAGTCGCGATCAATGTCGAGAAGTGGGATGCCATTCCCGAGAACCTCCAGGCCAAGATCGAGGCTGCCTGCCGCCTGTCGTCGCTCGACACGCTGATGGCTTTCGACCAGAAGGACCGCGAGGCGTGGAAGCAGCTGAAATCCGGCAATAACGAACTGGTGCGGCTGGACGACGAGACGGTCGAGCGTATTCGTGAACTCGGCCGCAAATGGGTCTATGATCGCGTGGCCGAGCAGGAAGCAGCCGGCAATCACTGGATGAAGCGGATTGCCGACAATTATTTCGCATTCTACGACGACTGGATGGCGAACACGCCCTACCGCGCCGTGGATCACCGCGAATAGGACGCAACCAACAGCCCGGACCGGCCCGGCCGGTCCGGGTCCAGGCACAGGCAGGGCTCCATGCAGGCAATTCTTACCCTGATCGACCGCATCTCCTCGGTGCTGGTATTCATCTGTTCCCTGATGCTGGTGGCGCTCATCGGGGTCGCCCTGTGGGAGGTGTTTTCCCGTTATGTCCTCAATGCGCCCACCCTGTGGGCGTTCGACATGGTCAATTTCTTCAACGGGGCATTGCTGGCGCTGGCCGCCGCCTATGCGCAGAAGAACGACGCCCATGTCTCGATCGACGTCTTCTCCCGCTATTTCCCGCCCCGTTTCCTCGCCCTTCTGCTGGCGAGCCTGATGGTACTGCTGGTACTGCCGACCCTCGGGCTGCTGGCCTATGAGGCGTCGATGCAGACCTGGAAGTTCTACGTGACCAACCGGGTGGTCGAATCTGCGTGGAAGCCGCTGCGGTGGCCGTTCTATCTGCCCGTGGCCCTGGGCCTGTGGGCACTGTGGCTGCAATGCGCCGCGACGGCGATACGCATGTATTGCGGGCGCTGGCCTGCCTCGGGCGCAGCGCATTCGTAGGCCGGAACAGCGCCGAGATTTCTTCGCGGGACCCGGGGCGCAAGCGATTGCAGAACTCCTCCGGTGGCAGGACCGGAAGCTTGCACCCAGTGACAAGAATGCCGACGAGGGATAGTCAGCATTTCCGCCCCGTTGATGCCTTGACATCCAAAGCTGCTCTGAGGCAGTTTCTACGAAACCGGTTGCGCCACACCTGGCGCCTGCCCTGCGCCGAGGGAGATGCTGATGTCCATTCGCTTGCCTGAAGAAGTCGTGCAGCTCAAGCAGACCATCCGCCGTTTCGTGCAGGATGAACTCCAGCCGGCGGCAAACGAGATCGACCGGACCAACGAGATCCCGCAGTCCATCATCGACAAGGCGCGCGAGCTCGGCCTGTTCGGCCTGTCCATTCCCGAGGAATATGGCGGCGTCGGCGAGAGCGAGCTTGCTTCCTCGGTGGCGCTGGAGGAGTTGAGCCATGGACCCGGCGGCGCGACCTTCTACATTGCACCGAGCGCTCCGGCGGCGGCAATTCGCCTGGCGGGAAACGAGGAGCAGCGGCGGCGTTATCTGCCGCGCCTCGCTTCCGGCGAAGCATTCGCCGCATTCTGCCTGAGCGAGGCGGGCGCCGGTTCGGATGCCGGCGGAATCAGGACGCGCGCCGTGCGGACCGCCAGGGGCTGGTCGATCACCGGAACCAAGCTGTGGGTCAGCAGGGCTGCCAACGCGTCGGTCTTTCTCGTGTCGGCCGTTACCGATCCCGACAAGGGTTCCAATGAGGGGATCACCGTGTTCCTGCTCGACCGGAGGCCGGGCCTGACCACCGGCAAGCCGGACTGGCAGCTCGGAGGCAGGGGCTCGGGGAGCGCCGAAGTCGTCTTCGACGGCTGTGAAGTCGGCGAGGACGAGGTGCTCGGCGAGGTCGGAAAGGGATTCGCGGCGCTGAAGTTCATCCTCGGCCGGGCGAGGCTGTGGGCAGCGGCGCGTGCCACGGGCGTCATCGGACGCGCGCTGGAACTGAGTGTCGCCTATGCCGAGGAACGGGTGCAGTTCGGCCAGAAGATCGGCGAATTCCAGGCGATCAAGGACAAGATCGCCAACATGGCTGCCGATCTGTACGCGGCGCGCCTGCAGGTCTATCAGGCGGCCATATTGTTCGACCAGGGCATCGACGCGGCCCAGGAGGCGGCCTATGCGAAGCTCTTCGCCAGCGAGGCCGGTTTCCGTGCCGCCGATGCGGCTGTCCAGATCCATGGCGCCATGGGAGTGGCGCAGGGCTTCCCCGTGGAACGGCTGTACCGCGATGTCCGGTCCTATCGTATTCTCGACGGAACTTCGGAGATTCAGCGTCTCATGATTGCAAGCCGCGTGCAGCGCAGGGGAGTAGGCGAGACCATCGCCCCCGGCGGGATCGTCTGAAACCGTCTGTGCGGGCCGGAGGGATGCCGGCCCGGTTCCATGCCGGAACATTACCGGCCAGTGATCAGTGAGGTCTGTCGCATTGAGCGTGTCGCCCCTGAACCCTTCAAAGCTGATGTCCGCCGACCGGGCGGTGGCGATGATCCGTTCCGGCCAGACGCTGGGCGTCGGCGGGGCAGGCGGAGTGCAGGAGCCGGACCTGCTTCTGGAAGCGCTGGCGCGCAGGTTCACGCAAACCGGCGAGCCGGCCGGCCTGACCGAGTTTCACCCCATCCGCACCGGCGAGATCGACGGGCGCGGCACCAGTCTCTTCGGCGCGCGCGGCCTGCTCAAGCGCATCATCGGCGGATCGTTCTGGCCGGTCGGCGTGCCCGAGCTCATTCGCATGATCCACGCCAACGAGGTCGAGGCCTTCAACTATTCGATCGGCATCATGTATGCTTTGCTCGAGGCGGCGGCGGCGGGCCGTCCGGGAGTGGTCAGCCGCATCGGCATCGACACCTGCGTCGACCCGAGGCAAGGCGGCGGAGCGCTCAACGCCGTTTCCGAGGGAAAGGGCCTGGTCAGCGACATCTTCATCGACGGCGAGCGGTTCCTCTTCTATCGCGCCGTGCCCATCGACGTCGCCTTCATTCGCGCCACGAGCGCGGACGAGGACGGCAATCTCGGAATGGAGGAGGAGCCAGCGATCTGCGGGCCGCTGCTGCTCGCCCAGGCGGCGCGGGTGAATGGCGGCAAGGTCATCGCGCAGGTCAAGCGCGTCGTTCCGCGCGGGTCGATCCCGCCGCACATGGTGCGCGTGCCGGGGATCCTCGTGGATGCGATCGTGGAGAATCCCTCCCAGCGGCAGATCACCCATGTGGATTACGATCCGACACTGGTGGGCGCGGCCCCCTTTGACCTGACGAAGGTGCCGCCGCTTGCCGAAGGCGCGCGCAAGGCGGTGCTGCGGAGGGCATTGCTGGAGGCCGCGCCGGGGGAGGTGCTGGCGATCGGGTTCGGCCTGCCGGGCTACCTGCCGGCCATTGCGATCGAGGCGGGCATTTTCGACGAGGTGACCTTTACCATCGAGCACGGGGTCGTGGGCGGGGTGAACGGCTATGCGGCGGGCGGCCGGACCTTCCCCGTGGCGCATGCTCCGCAGGCGATTCTCGATGCGGCCGACCAGCTGCGGCTCTATTCGGGCGGCGGCATCGACCGGGCCTATCTCGGCATGGGCGAGTTCGACCCTGACGGCAATGTCAATGTCAGCCTGTTCGGCGACCGCATTCCCGGCGCCGGCGGCTTTGTCGAGATCACGCAGGGGATCCGGCGCATCTGCTTTTGCTGCGCGCTGGGCGAACAGCCGCAGCGCAAGCTGGTCGACAAAGTGCAGCAGGTCACGTTCAGCGGCCGGCGCGCCAGCGAGAGCGGCCAGGAAATTCTCTACGTGACCGAGCTTGGGGTCATGCGCCTGACGCCCTCGGGACTTCAGCTCAGCGAGATCGCACCGGGCCTGAGCCTGGACGCGGTCAACGCGGCGCTCGGCAGAAGGATCGCTGCCGCACCGGACCTGCGGGAAATGCCCGCCGCCTGTTTTGCCGGCGAAACGAACGAATATGCACATATGTGGAGGAATCGCCCGTGACTGGACATCGGACGCTGAAGGAAAGGCTGCATGGCGGCGAGCGGCTGGCCGGACTGTTCGTGATGCTGCCGTCGCCCGCCGTGGTGGAAATGTGCGGCCATGCCGGCTTCGATTTCGTCATCATCGACCAGGAGCATGGCGCCGCCGGCTCCGAAACGCTGGAAAACCAGCTTCGGGCCGCCGATGCCAGCGGGATCGAGGCGCTGGTCCGGGTGTCCTCCGGAACGGTCGAGAATATCCAGCGGGCACTGGATGCCGGGGCAAGCGGCATCGTGGTCCCGCATGTGATGGATGCGGAGTATGCGCGGCAGATCGTCGCCGGGGCGCATTATCCGCCGCTGGGGCGCAGGGGCATTGCGACGACGGCGCGCGCCGGACGGCACGGCATGATCACCGTGCCCGAGCATCTGCAGAATGCGACGCGGCGCACCCTGGTGGTCCCGCAGATCGAGGATCGCGAGGCACTCCCCAATATTCCGGCCATCGCCGCGGTCGAGGGAATCGATGCACTGTTCATCGGCCCGGCCGATCTGTCGATGTCCCTCGGGCACCCCGGCAATCCGGCGCATCCGGACGTCCAGGCGGCGATCGAGGGGATCTGCCGCGACGCCCGCGGCGGCAAGACCCGCCTGGCAATGTTCGTGCGCAATGCTGCCGAAGTCGCGGAGCTGAAGAAGCGGGAGATTCCGATGGCCTGCTTCTCGACCACTTCGGTATTTTCGAATGCACTGATGCAACTGGCGAAGGAGCTGAAGGAATGAGCCGGAAACTGCTCGGCGCGGAGGAAGCCGCAGCCCTGATTCCGGACGGAGCGACGCTGGCTGTTGGCGGCACCGGTCCCGTGCTCGAACCGGATCTGCTGCTGGAGACGCTGGAAAAGCGGTTCCTGGAAACCGGCCATCCCCGCGACCTGACCCTCTTCCTGCCCATGCTCCCCGGAGACCGGCCCGGCGAAGGCGGGCTCAACGTGTTCGCCCATGAGGGCATGGTGCGCCGGATCTACGGCGCTTCCTTCAGCCGCCACCGCCACTCGCGGCTGCTCGACCTGATCCGTGCCGAGGCCTGCGAGGGCTATGTCATCGGCATGGGCACGATGGTGCAGCTCCTGACCGCGGCCGGCACCGGCAAGCCGGGCGTCTTCACCAAGGCGGGGCTGGGCTCCTTCATGGATCCGCGCCAGCAGGGCGGAGCGATGAATTCCCGCTCCACCGACCTGCCGGTCCGGATCGAGGTCATCGACGGAGAGGAGTATCTTTATTATCGCGCGCCAAAGATCGATGCCTCGTTCATCCGCGGCACGACGGCGGATGAGAACGGCTATCTGAGCCTGGAGGAGGAGCCCAATTCGCTGGGGGTCGCGGAGATCGCCCTCGCCACCTACGCCTCCCGCGGCACCACCATCGCCCAGGTCAAGCGCGTGGCTCGGGCAGGCAGCCTCGATCCGCGTCTGGTGAGGGTTCCCGGTCCGCTGGTTTCCGCCGTTGTCGTCAACCCCTATCAAAGGCAGCTCTCGGTCACCATGGCCGATCCGCTGCACGGCTACAATCCCTTCTATTCCGGCGCACTCAAGGCGCCGACGCCGGCCATGGAGCCGCCGCAGAAGCTTGCGGGCACGACGGTGGTACTGCGCCGCGCCGCCATGGAGCTTCGCCCGGGCGATATCGTCAATCTCGGCGCCGGCCTTGCCACCCAGCTCCCGCGCGTCGCGATCGAGGAGGGCATCAGCGACAAGGTGATCTTCACCAATGAGCACGGCATCTTCGGGGGCACGATGGGTTCCGCCTTCGGGGGGTCCTTCGTGCCGGCGATCAATGCCGATGCAATCATGGATTCGGTGTTCCAGTTCGGCTTCTACGACGGCGGCGGGCTGGATGCGACCTTTCTCGGCATTGGCGAGGTCGACAGCGACGGCAATCTCAATGTCAGCCGCTTCGGCGACGAGATCAACGGGCCCGGAGGCTTCAACAACATCATCGAGAAGACGCCGCGCATCGTGTTCTGCGGAACGCTGACGGCGGGTGGGCTGCGCTCCACGGTCCGCGACGGCCGTCTCGTCATCGAGCAGGAAGGCCGCAATCCGAAATTCGTCGAGCAGGTGGAGCAGATCACGTTCAATGCGTCCCGCGCGCGCGAGCTCGGCAAGTCGGTGCTCTATGTGACGGACCGGGCCGTGTTCGGCCTCGGGAAGGACGGTCTCGAATTGCGGGAGATCGCCCCGGGCGTCGATCTCGAAAGGGACATTCGCGGGCGCATGCGCGCATCGTTCACCGTCTCCCCCGCCTGCCGCGAGATGGATCCGCGCATCTTTCAGCCAGGCCGGTTCGGCCTGGCGAAGCAGTTCGAAGAAGGTGAGACGTGAGCGATGAGTGAATCCAGCGATCCGGCCGGTAACCGGGAGACGAATCGACGGATAGGGAAGGCCGGCATTGTCGGGGCCGGACTCATCGGCCGCAGCTGGTCGATTGTCTTCGCGCGGGCCGGGATCGCGACGACGCTGTACGATCCGGCGCCGGGCAGCGCCGAGACCGCGCTTCGCTTCATCGAGACATCCCTGCAGGAGCTCGCCCGGCACGGCCTGGTCGCCGACCCCGATGCGGCGCGGGCGCGGATCACGGTCGCCGACAGCCTCGCCGGCGCGATCCGCGACGCCGACTGGGTTCAGGAATGCGCGCCGGAGGAGCTGGCAGGCAAGAAGCTGCTGTTCGCGCAGATGGACGAGGCGGCCCGGCCCGAAGCAATCCTTGCAAGCTCGACGTCGGGCTTTCCCGCCTCGTCCTTCGCGGAAGGACTCGGACATCGCGAAAGGGTGCTGGTTGCCCATCCCGTCAATCCGCCGCATCTTGCGCCGCTGGTGGAGATTGCCCCGGCACCCTGGACGTCGCCGGACGTGGTCTTGCTGGCAAGGCAGTTCATGCAGGCAGTCGGGCAGCAGCCGATCCTGGTGCGCAAGGAGATTGACGGCTTCGTGCTGAACCGCCTCCAGGGCGCCGTGCTGGATGAGGCCTTCCGGCTGGTCGAGGAAGGCTACGCCTCGCCGGACGATGTGGACCGGGCGATGGTCCACGGCCTCGCTCCGCGCTGGTTCTTCATGGGACCGTTCGAGACCATCGATCTCAACGCCCCTGGCGGGCTGATCGACTATGCCGGCCGCTATGGCGGCATGTATCATCGTTTCGCGCAGCAGCGCAGCGACGGGGCGCGCCCCTGGTCGGACGCGACGATCCGCGCAGTCGACGCCGGGCGGCGCCGGGTGCTGCCGGCGGAGGCCCTTGCCGAACGGGCTGCCTGGCGCGACCGGGTCCTGATGCGGATCGCCGCGCGGCGGGACGAAATCGTGCAGGATCCCCGGGCTTCGGGAACCGGGCGGGTCGCCCGGCCTGTCGCAATGGTGACCGGCGGCAGCCGCGGCATTGGCCGGGAGACCTGTCTGGCCCTGGCGCGCCGCGGCTTTGACGTGTTCTTCACCTACCATGCGCATGACGAGGCGGCGGAGCGGGTTGCGGAAGAGGTACGTTCCCTGGGCGTGCGCTGCGCATTCGTCAGGGCCGATGCGGGAGATCCCGAATCGGTGGCGAACGCCTTCGCCGAATTCGACCGGGAGTTCGACCGGCTGGACGCGCTCGTCAACAATGCCGGCACGACCGGTCCGATGTCCTCGTTCGAGGACCTGAAGATCGCCGACCTGCAGCGTGTCATGCAGGTCAATGTGGCAGGCAGCTTCGTGGCCGCCCAGCAGGCGGCGCGGCGCATGTCGCGCAGCAAGGGCGGCGAGGGCGGCGCCATCGTGAATGTGGCGTCGCGGGCCAGCAAGCTCGGCGGCGCGCACGAATGGCTGCACTACGCGGCCAGCAAGGGCGCGATCGACACGTTCACGCTCGGCCTCGCACGGGAACTCGCTCCCGAGGGAATCCGCGTCAACGCCGTCTCGCCGGGGCTGATCGCGACCGAGATTCATGCGGCAAGCGGTGGCGGCGACAGGCTGCAGAAGCGGCTTGGCGAGGTGCCGATGGGGCGGGTGGGCGAGGCGAGGGAGGTGGCGGAAACCATTGCCTGGCTCGTGGCCGACGCACCGCACTACGTCACCGCGGCCAGCATCGACATTTCCGGGGGACGCTAGTCAAGGAGAGCACATGGACGGGACGATCGAAAAGCTGTGGCGTTCCGCGCCCTATCTGAAGGGCAGGCGGGCGGTGGTGACGGCAGGGGCGGCAGGGATCGGCCGGGCCATTGCCGATCTCCTGATTGATCAGGGCTGCAAGGTGGCGGTTTGTGACATTTCCGAGGCCGCCCTCGCGGATTTTAGCGCGGCACATGGCGATGCCTGCGCCGTCAGGGCAGATGTGTCCTCGGACGAACAGGTCGATCGCTTCTTCGACGAGGCGGTTGCGGCGCTGGGCGGGCTCGACATTCTCATCAACAATGCCGGCATTGCCGGGCAGACGGCCCGGATCGAGGACCAGGATCCGGCGGCCTGGCGCCAATGCCTCGATGTGACGCTCACGGGGAGCTATCTGTGCGCACGCCGCGCCGTCCCGGCGATCCGGCAGGCAGGCGGCGGTTCCATCATCAACATCTCGTCCGTCGCCGGCCGTTTCGGCTATGCGTTCCGCAGTCCCTATTCCGCGGCGAAATTCGGCGTGATCGGATTGACGGAAACTCTCGCCAAGGAGCTCGGGCCGGACAATATCCGGGTGAATGCGATTCTGCCCGGCATCGTCGAAGGACCGCGAATCCGGGGCGTGATCGCCGACCGGGCCCGGCAGGTCGGCGTATCCGTCGAGGAAATGACGGAGCAATATCTGTCGAAGATTTCCATGCGCAGGATGGTCACGCAGGAAGACGTCGCCAACATGGTGGCTTTCCTGGTTTCGCCCATGGCCGCGAATGTTTCCGGCCAGTCCATCGCGGTCTGCGGCAATGTGGAGACGCTGTAGCAGGCACTGAGAGGTCCGGATCTGCCGTCACGACAATCGGAGCACAAGCAAGCAATGGCACAGAAAGTCATCATTACATGCGCGATCACCGGCGCGATCCATACGCCGTCCATGTCGCCTCATCTTCCGATCACTCCGGAGCAGATCGTCGATGAATCCGTCGCCGCAGCCGAAGCAGGCGCCGCGATCATCCACCTTCACGCGCGCAATCCGGAGGATGGGAGACCCGACCAGTCCCCGGAGGCGTTCGGACGCTTCCTGCCGACTCTGAAGCAGCGCCTCGGCGCCGTGATCAACATCACCACCGGCGGCAGCCCGTTCATGCGGGTCGAGGAACGCGTGCTGCCGGCGGCGAAGTTCAAGCCCGAAGTCGCGTCGCTGAACATGGGATCGATGAATTTCGGCCTGTACCACCTGCTCGACCGGTACAAGGAGTTCAAGTTCGACTGGGAGCCGGCGGCGCTCGAGGCTTCGCGCGATCTCGTGTTCCGCAATTCCTTCAAGGACATCGAGTTCATCCTCAAGACCTGCTACGACAACGGTACGAGATTCGAGTTCGAGTGCTACGATATCGGGCATCTCTACAATCTCAGCCATTTCCTCGACCGCGGCCTCGTCAAGCCGCCGCTGTTCGTCCAGTCGGTATTCGGCCTGCTCGGCGGCATCGGGCCGCATGCCGAGGACGTGATGCACATGAAGCGGACGGCTGACCGCCTGTTCGGTTCCGACTACCGCTGGTCGGTGCTCGGCGCCGGCAGGAACCAGCTCAGGATCGCGGCGATGGCTGCGTCGATGGGCGCGAATGTCCGGGTTGGACTAGAGGATTCCCTTTGGGCAGGTCCGGGCCGTCTTGCGAAATCCAACGCCGATCAGGTTCGCCTTGCCCGGCAGATTCTCGAGGGAATGGGGCTGGAGATCGCGACGCCGGACGATGCGCGCGAGATCCTGCAGCTGAAGGGCGCCGACAAGGTCGCATTCTAGATGGCGCCGCGGGCTGGCTGGATCCGGCGGCGGTGCGGGAACAACCCACGTGGACTCCGCGAATGCGGGCCAGGGAAACATGGAAGGGTGAGAGGATGACGGAAACGGTCAGTGGCAAGCCAGAGCCGGTCGTGCTCGGCAACTGGTACGAGGATTTCGAGGTCGGCGTCGAGAGGCTGACCCCGGGGCGCACGATCACGGAATCCGACGTCATGGGATTTGCCGGCCTGACGGGGGACTACAGCCAGGTCCATACGGATGAGGAGTTCTGCAAGAAGACCGAGTTCGGGACGCGCATCGCGCATGGGCTCCTCGGACTTTCCATCGCGCAGGGGCTGATGTGGCGCACCAACTACACCCAGGGAACGGGAGTTGCCTCGCTGGGCTGGGACAAGTGGAGCTTCAAGGGTCCGATCAAGATCGGCGACACGGTCAGGGTGCGCTGGAAGCTGATCAAGAAGCGCGAGAGCGGCAGCAAGCCGGGCATGGGAATCATCCATGAATGGTGCCAGCTGGTGAACCAGCGCGGCGAGGTGGTCCAGGAAGGCGAGCACATCACCCTGATCCGCCGCCGGCCGGCCGACGCCTGAACGCCGCGAGCGATTGCGCCCGTGCTTCGCGGCCAGGCGAGCCGCCGGAGCGCCCGACAGCCGATCAGGAGAGCAAGATGTTTACTGCCGACCCAGAAGTCATCACCGTCGACGTCGCCGTGATCGGCGCGGGAGCCGCGGGGTTGCGCGCTGCCTATGAAGCGGCGGCCGCCGGCGCAAGAACGCTGATCATCACCAAGGGGCGCATCGCCGTTTCCGGTGCGACCGCGGTTGGCCTGGCTTCGTCCGCGGGATTTGCCGTCGGCGACGGCGCCGGCGACCCGCAGGACAATCCGGATGTGCATTACAACGACATCATGACGGCGGCGCAGGGATGCGCCGATCCGGCTCTGGTGCGCATCCTGGTCGATGGCGCCATCGATGCGGTGGCGGATCTCGACCGCTGGGGCATCGATTTCATTCGCGATCCCGCGACCGGCAAGCCGCTGGTCGCGCAGGGCGACTTCGCCAGCAGGCCGCGCAACCGCAAGATCTACCACCACGGCAAGCCGATTGCGGTGGCGCTGAAGCGCGAGATCGGCAAGCTCGGCGTCCAGATGCTGGAACAGACGGCCGTGCTGTCGCTGATCGAGGGCAATGACGGCATCGAGGGCTTCCTGGCGCTTGCCCGGGACGGCAGGCTGATCGAAGTGCGCGCCGGGGCCACGGTGCTGGCAACGGGCGGCGCCGGCCAGTTGTTCACCCACAGCCTCATGCCGCCGGACATTACCGGCGACGGCTACGCGCTCGGCCTGCGTGCAGGGGCGAAACTGGCGAACATGGAATTCATGCAGGCCGGGTTCGGCACGGTGAAACCGGCGCTGAACATGATCTATACCTGGTTCTGGGCGGTCGAGCCGCAATTCGTCGACATGAATGGCAAGCCCGTGCTCGAGGGCACCGTGCCGGACGATGTCGATGTCGGCAAGTCCATGCTCAAGAAGGTCGAACATTATCCGTTCAGCTCTTCCGACGAGTCCTGCTGGCTGGAAATCGGCCTGAAGAACGCCATGCGGCGCGACGGTGGCAAGGGCACCTATTTCCTCGATCTTCGCGGCAAGAGTCCGGACAGCATTCCCCAGAAGGGCTTCACGCAGCTGTGGAACGTCTCGAAGGACTGGCTGCTGAAGAAGAACATGGACATCGAGAAGGAGCCGCTGCGCATCGGATTGTTCGGTCATGCGATCAATGGCGGCATCGTCATCGATGCCAACGGGCAGAGCTCGGTGCCGGGCCTGCTCTCGTGCGGCGAAAACGCCGCCGGACCCTATGGCGCCGACCGGCTCGGCGGCAACATGCTGCTCAACTGCCTGGTGTTCGGCAAGAGAGCCGGAGCGCAGGCGGCGAAGATTGCCAGGGACCGGAAGCCGGCCGGACAGATCGGCCCGATCGTCGAAAGACTCCGCGCTATTGTCGATTCCGGCGGCACGGAAGAGGTCGCCTCGGCGGTCAGGGCGATCAAGACCACCATGTCCGAGCATGCGCTCGTCGTCCGCAACGAGGAAGGACTGTCGGAAGCGATCGGCACGTTGACCGACATCCGCGGCCGGCTCGAGGGCGGTAGCTACCGGATCGAATCGCGAAAGGAACTGGTTGCCTTCCACGAGGCGCTCTGCCTGTCGGAGGTCGGGCTGGCGATGTGCCTGGCGGCGCGGCTGCGCAAGGAGACCCGCGGAAGTCACTATCGCGAGGATGCGCCGGCACGCGATCCCGCACTGGCGCGGCCGATCATGGTGCAGCGCCGCCCGGATGGCGAGGTCACGGCCCAGTTCGGCCAGTTCGGAAACCCGCAATGACGGAAACCATCAGCCTGCGCCGGGAAGGCGGCCTCGCGCATCTGGAGTTCCGCCGTCCGGAAGTCCTGAACGCCATCAATGAATCCTTCTGCCGCCGGCTGATCGAACTTTTCGACGAGCTGGAACAGGATGGCGAGGTTTCGGTGGTCATCCTTTCCGGCGGGGAATCCCGCGCCTTCTGCTCGGGTGCGGATCTGAAGTTCATGCGGGCGCTGTCGGGTGCGTCGCTGCGCCGGTTCATCGAGCAGACCTGGAACGCGTTCGACCGGATCGCCAGATCGCATCTGGTCAGCATTGCGGCCCTGCACGGATATGTGCTGGGAGGCGGCGCCGAGCTTGCCCTCGCCTGCGACATCCGCATTGCCGACGAGACCACGGAAATCGGATTTCCCGAAATGTCGCATGGCAGCGTGCCGGGTTCCGGAGCCATGCAGCGTCTGCCGCTGGCGGTGGGCAGGGCCAAGGCGATCGAGATCGTGCTTGGCGGCCAGCGGGTTGGCGGACGGGAGGCCGAAGCACTCGGCCTTGTCAATCGCTGTGTGCCGAAGGGGCAGTCCCTCGCCGCCGCCACGGAGTGGGCGGAGAGGTTCGCTTCGCGCCCGCCGGAGGCGGTGCGATTCATGAAGGCGGCACTGGCGCTCGGGCAAGACGCCCGTGTTGCGCCTGTCCTGCATGGCCTTGTCAGCAGCGTCTGCCAGTCCGCGCCGGGATATCGCAGCGCGACCCGCTCGTTTGAGGCGAAAGACGAGGAGACGCCGAAAAAGGGCAGCTAAGTCGCGCAACGGCTCTGCCGCGCCGCTTTCACATCTGCATCAAACTGCTTCCGGTTCTGTATGAAAGGCTCTAGTCTGCGTTCATGACCGGACGCTGGCCCGCCATTCCCTATGCCGACTGGCAGGAGAGTTGCACCGCCCTGCATCTGTGGGCCCAGATCGCCGGCAAGTACCGGATTGCCCACACGCCATGGGTCAATCATTCCTGGCACGCCACGCTCTATGTCACGCCGCGCGGCCTGACCACCGGACCGGTCCCCGATCCGGGCGGGACCGTGTCGCTTGGCTTCGATTTCTGCGATCACCGGTTCGTGGCGGAGGCCGCAGGCGGAAGGCGCGAGGCGTTCGCGCTGCGCGAGATGAGCGTGGCGGAGTTCTTCGCGCGGGCGAAAGCGGCGATCGCGGCAGTCGGCGGCTCGCCGCACCTGCATGGGACTCCGAACGAGCTGGCGGATCCCGTGCCCTTTGCCGAAGACGAGGCAAGACGGCCCTATGACCGGAAAGCGGTCGAACGCTACCATCAGGCGCTTCTCGATGCTTCCCGCGTCTTCGAGGCGTTCCGCACCTCCTTCCTCGGCAAGGTCTCGCCGGTGCATCTGTTCTGGGGAGCATTCGACCTGGCCGTGACCCGGTTTTCCGGGCGGACCGCACCCCTCCATCCCGGCGGTGTCCCAAGCCTTCCCGACGCCGTCACGCGCGAGGCCTATAGTCATGAAGTCTGCTCGGCCGGCTTCTGGCCGGGGGGCTTCGGCGTGGAGGAAGCCACGTTCTACTCCTATGCCTATCCCACGCCCGACGGATTCCCTTCCCGCCGGCTCGAGCCGGAAGTGGCCCGCTGGGAGGATCGGCTCGGCGAGTTCCTGCTTCCGTATGAGACCGTGCGCACCAGCCCGGACCCGGATAGGACGCTGCTGCAGTTCCTGCACTCTGCCTGGCGCGCCGCGGCGGAGACGGGTGACTGGCCGGTGGACGGCCTCGAATGCGAACCCGGACTTCCGCGCGTGCCGAGGGTCGTGACCGACGCAGGATAGGCCGGGGATGCCCGGAGGGCTTCCCTCGCTGCCGCCATCGTTATATAGATCGACTTTATGACGCCGCCGCTGAAAGCTTCCCTGACGCTGCATGGGCCGGAACGGCCGGCAATCGGCCGCGAGCGGATCCTGCTGCTGGAAGCGGTGGCGCGCAGCGGCAGCATTGCCGGCGGCGCGAAAGCGGTGGGACTCAGCTACAAGGCCGCGTGGGACGCGCTCGACGCCTTGTCCAACCTTTTCGGGCAACCATTGCTCGAAACCCGGAGTGGCGGCAGGTGCGGCGGCGGCGCCCGCCTCACCGAAGCCGGCAGGCGGGTGATCCGCTCCTATCACCGTCTCGAGGCCGA
Organism: uncultured Rhizobiaceae bacterium; assembly: GCA_964386015.1. Taxonomy (GTDB): domain Bacteria; phylum Pseudomonadota; class Alphaproteobacteria; order Rhizobiales; family Rhizobiaceae; genus CAYLGY01. The sequence continues at coordinate 17,514 of CAYLSN010000022.1, forward strand.
GCTGACCCGCCTTCTCGGGCAGCTCGAGCCGGACCTTGCCGGGACCGGCATCCGCCCCTTCCACCTGTTTACGGGATTTCTCATGCGAACGAGCGCGCGCAATGTCCTGCGCGGGACGATTGCCGAAATCAGGCCCGATACTCTCACGGCCGAGATTGCGGTGGAAGTCGGCCCGGAAACAACGGTGTATGCGCAGGTCACCCAGGAGAGTGTCCGGGAGATGGGACTTGTGCCCGGTCGTGACGTGGTCGTGCTGATCAAGGCGCCCTTCGTGATGATTGCCCCGGGCAAGGAGAGGCCGTCGGTCTCGGCGCGCAACTGCCTCGGCGGCTCGGTTGTCCGCTGCGAGGTTTCGGCGGTGAATGCGGAAGTCGTGCTCGACATTGGC